>JALVKT010000060.1 GCA_027027675.1 Thermofilaceae archaeon
ATGTATTCTCGGGCAAAGCTTAACTCTCTTTTAAGCCTCGCAAGCTCTATCTGAAGCTTCGCCTCCCTACTACCAGCTCTCCTAGCGAATATCTCGAGTATTATCTCGAACCTGTCCTTAACCTCGACGCCAAGCTTTTTCCTCAAATTATACGCCTGGCTCGGCTTAAGCTCGTTAAAAAAGATTACAGCGTCGGCGCGGCTCTGCCTTATAAGCCTTTTAAGCTCGAGGACTTTTCCCCGCCCAAGGTTGTACTTCGGGTCTTCAACCCTCACCTGTTCGAGCTCGCCCACCACCTCGTAGCCTGCAGACTCCGCAAGCTCCGCCAGCTCGTAGAGAAGGCTCTTTTCACCAGCTGTTCGACGCTGAACAAGGATTGCCCTTTTCATGCCCGGCACGTTACTCCCTAAACTCAGCTATATCGCCAAGGGTTAACTCGTAATCCCCACCGCCCCCCTCTCCGCCGTAGAGGTCTTCCTCCTCGTAAACCTCGATCAACTTTATCTTGAGGACTTTCTCGAGCTTCCTTGCAAGCTTAATAGTGGGCTGAAGCTTACCACTCTCAATCCTCCTAATAGTGGACTCCTTCTCGCCAACCATTGTGGCCAGCACGTCCCTGGTAAGCCCCATCTTCTCCCTAGCCTCCCTTATAAGCTGGGCATAGTCGTCCACAATCTCCTCTACAACCTCGCTACGTCTAGGCCTACGCCTCATACCCACACCTACGCGTTTTCTAGCGCTATAAGGCTTGGAAAAATCTATTACGCCGACCACATGCTTGCCTCTGGCGCATGAAGGGCACACTATCAATTCGGCCCTATCCACTATCACCCTATAGGCGACGCCACGTATCTCGCGGCCACACAGCTCGCAGCGAACCATTCTGAATACTCATTTGGGGCGAACGGTAAAAATATTCTCCCCGCCGTCTCACAGCTATGCCCGAAGATGTAGAGTGGGAAACTCCGACTCCTGGAGAAAAAAGGATGGTTAACGCGTTAATTCTCTACCAGTACGGCGTAGACCCTGAAAGGCTTCTCGGAGACTACCTAGTAGCCAGGTCCAGAAAAACGGGGAGGATTCGCTACATAGGGTCTAACGGCAAGCTCCTCGCAACCATACGGGCCACCGACGGCCTCCTAGTTCCAGCCCCTCCTCTCTCAGAGCGGCTTGCGGCGCTAAGCGACTATAGAGTAAAGGTTAACGATGAAGCAGCCCCCTATGTGGGCAAGGGCAGAACGGTCTTCGCGAAACACGTTGTAGAGGCGGGGAGAAGCGTGAGGCCGGGCGACGAGGTGGTCGTGGTTGACCCTGAGATGCGTCCCATAGCTTTGGGAAAGGCCACTCTTCCCGGTCCCGACATGGAAGCGTCTAGGAGGGGGAGGGCGGTAAAGACCAGGAAGGGGCTCTTATAAAAAATCTCCTTGAGGAGAAAAAGAGAACTTTTTACTGCCTCCTATAGAGCACTACATACCTGAACTGACGCCTATTCTCTATCCTCGCGTTAAACCTTTCCTTCAGAACCCTCTCTATCTCCCTGTAGTAATACTGGTTGGTTAGGCGCGCAGGCGGCCTAATGCGGGGTACGAGGCCCCTAATAATGTTGATGTCAGTGGTCTTCTTGATGTAGGAGACGTAGGCATACCTTAGGAGTGTGCGAAGCTTAATCGAAATCTTCTTCGACTTTGTGGACTCGATAATCTTCTCGGCGATAACGACGACCTGTTCAATAAGCTTCTCCTTTTCCTGGTCAAGGGTTGTAGAAGCCATTATCACGGTCACCTCTCGACTCCTGCACTAATTTCTGCACATTAACATATAAGGATAGTCATTTTCGGGTACGGATGAAAACGTTTATCGACGAAAAAATTGGAACAGAGTGTCTATTGAAGCCCTAATACTTGTTTTACCTCGTCCACAGTGACTCCTAGGATGCGAGAGACTTTTCCTATACGCTTCTCTAGCGGCTCGGAGAAGTACACATTATCTACATAGATTGTCGCGCCGTTCTCGTCCACTACGCGGAAAAGCACCCCCCTTCTTTCTCTAAGAGAGTCGTTGAAGGTATAGGCCTTGAGCACCATGCCCTTTGCCTCCCCCTCGAGAACCTTTACGTCGAAGTCGCCATGTATTAGGTCGTTAAATGCAATGTTGAACGTGTCACCGAATTCCATGTCAAAGTCTAAGAGGTCCTCGTCCTCGACAAACTCTCTCTCAGAAAGCCTTAACGGCCTTATTTTACCTGCCTCTACCCCAAAAGCCCTCGCTGAGACGCTGAGCCTTATGGGCCTAGGATCCCGTGTATCAACTTTAAAAGAAAATGTTTTTACTTTCACGCGTTGCCCCCCTTACTCCTCTATCACGGGGATGCCGAACTTCTTTGAAGCTAGCACGTGGTCCTCGTAGGGTATAGAGTCTATGTCTATGATTCCTTCGTAGTGCCTGCGGTACGGCTCTCCTGAGATCAGTTTCTTAATGTTTCTCTTGTACTTGAGGTCGAGGAGCTTCTGTCCAGTCATCTCCTCCCACTCCTTTATAGTATAGGAGAAGACCTTCTGAGCCCTATCTCTGTAGAGGTCGGGGATGACGTTGAAGGAGCAGAAGGGCACCTCGCGGCCGTCGGGCATCACGTAGTGTATGTCGCACCTCATGACCCTAGCTACGTCGTGGTTGTAGAGGTCCTGGAAGTGCATCATGCCCAGGAAGAGCGAGTTGTAGTGGAACTCTCCGAGGGAGCTGTAGTCGTGGCGGACGAATACCTTGTAGAGGAGCCTGAGGATGCGTTTGCCCTCGCGAAGCCTCTTGGGCGCCTTACTCGCATCGACGAACTTCCTGAGCTTTACTAGGACGTCGAGGAAGACGAGGTACTTGTTCTTGCCGCGCTCCAGCTCGTCCGCCTTTTCGTCGAGGAATTTGAGGAGGCCGTCTACATCCACGAACCTGGTTATGGGTATTATCTCGCCGTCCTCCTTCCACACATACGTGGCCGCTCCACAGGCGAAGTGCGTGGTGAACGCTATCTTCGGCTCACCCGTCACCGCCTCTATAAACCTGGAAATCGGGACGACGCTCGGCACGGGGTACCAGTCGTAGCGTGAAATCTGGCCGTCAGTCTCCCTCTCGATCTCCATTATAACGTCAGGTATAGTCACCCTCTCCTTGTCCCTCTGCTTGCGCGGCATCCTGCCGGTTATCGAGACCGGCTGGAAGTTTACGCCTCTCACTATGTCGTTGTGCTTAAGGCCGAAAAGCACTATCTTGCCCACCTCGTGGAGGTTGTAGTTCTTAATGACGGTGGGTACGAGGACAGCGCCGAGGCCCGCCTTCCTAAGGTTGTCCAGCGTGTAGGGAACCTCCCAGTGGTTCTTGGGGTTCGTGTACGGGCTCACGCCGTCAAAGCTCATGTAGAGCACGTTTGTGCCAGCCTCTCTAAGCTTGACTGGAAGCTCTGGGTCAAACGCTATCTTTATGCCAGTCGTGTTGACCTGAACGTGCGTGTAGCCCTCTTCTTTCGCTATCCTCACTATATCGACGAGATCGTCGCGTAGCGTGGGCTCGCCACCCGTTATCTGGAGCGCTATCGCCGGCTGCGGCCTCAGCTTCCTAGCCTGGCGGAGCATGTACCTGATGTGTTCCAGGGTTGGCTCGTAGATGTACCCGGCCCTTGAGGCGAAGAAGAAGCAGTAGAAGCAGCTAAGGTCGCACCTGTTCGTCACTACGATGTTAATCAGGGCTGGGTGCGACTTGTGGCGGGGGCAGAGGCCACAGTTGTAAGGGCAGGGAGCTACGAGGGGTACCTGCGTGTTAAGGTTGCCCTTGCCGTCATGCTGGTATTTTCTAAAGCGCTCGTACATCTCATAGTCTCCAAAGTATAGCTCCTCGATCTCTCCGTGTTCGGGGCAAACCTTTCTAATCCACACCTTCCCGTCACGCTTAAAGATCACCGCCCTGAGGAGCGAGTTGCAGTAGGGACAGGCTGAGAGCGTGTATGTTATGAGCTCCTCTCCGTCCCTTAGCGGGGGCTTTTCCTTGAGGTAGAGGTTGTAGTCTTTTCCGAGGCGTGGCATGAGCTTCGGCCTTATCTCGTTTGCAAGCCTCTCAAAGTCCTCTACAGTGGCGTCTCTGTACTTCTTGTAGTCCACCCTTATCTCTCCCTTTTCGTTGAGTTCAAGGTAGAACTGTCCCTTTAGCATGACACATCACTATGCTTTTACTTTAAGAGTGCTTTTATTTGTATAAGTGCAAAGTCCAAAACCTTGCACTAAAAGGGCTGCGTGCTCAGAGGAAAACCTTGTCTAACGTGTTGAGCGGAATCACAAGCACGCTTCCCCTGAGATAGTCTACAAGCTTATAGAGGAGCCTCTCCTCCTTAGGGGAAAGGTTTACTTCCCCTCTCTTCCTCATAGCCTCTATCTCGAGGACTATCTTCTTAGCCCGTAAGAGCAGCTTTGCCCTGCGCGCGTCAATCCTAGCCCTCGCGGCAAGGTACTCCTCCCTGCTTATCTCGCCGTTTATGAGCCTCTCGTCAGCCACTAGAATCTCGCTGTGGAGACGTTTAACCTGCTTAACAATAGCCTTGAGTTCAGAGAGAAACTCTTCAAGCCTCCTCGTGTCCTCTGCCTGCAGGATGAGGCCCCGCTCGCTTACGAGAACCTTCCCGGGGTCAACGCTAATCCTCTTCCCACCAGGGGTCTTGACGACTATTTTTATCGGCGTCTTCGTCCTTTTAGAAACGTATATCTTCCAAACCCTTCCCACGAGCCTGCCCCGCGGAGTATATATTTCCCTGTCAATGAGCCTTTCAAGGAACTTCTTGTTACCCTTTATCTCTGCGAGCAGCAGCCTCTCCACACCCATACACCTATTATGGCTCCCTCAAAGCAACATATTTTCCCGCGTCTACCCCGGCTAATTGTACTTTACAGGTAGTACGTACGGTGTACCGATGAAAGCTGCACTGCTTGGAGCGGAGAGTAAGAGTTATCCGTCCATCACCGCCATTAAGGGTTAGCTATAGTAGGTGTGCCTGGATGGACGGGACAACGTACGACCTGATAGTCACTATGATAGTGCTCATGCTCTTCGCGTACCTTTCCCGAGAACTCGAGGTCATGAGGGCCATCAGCGAGATTGAGGGCTACCTTGCGCTCTTCAAGCAAAGCAGGGACAAGGCCTTCGACACACTCGTAAAGAAGATTAGGTCCCTCTCAACGCTCGACGAGAACACGATAAAGGAGAAGGCGTCCCAGCTCATAGAGATAGCCCTAATCTTCCCGGTAAACCTTGACCCCTACGGAATAGTGGAGAAGATGAGGCACATACTCTACACGGCCGAGGAAGAAGTGGAGAGAGAAGTAACAAGCATAGCCGTAAAGGCCTCCCGGGTGGAAGTGCAGAACCTCACAAACCTTGCAGAGGCGGTACGCGCCCTAAACTACCTATACAAGGTAATAAACCACTACTACCTAATAGCAAGGAAGTTCAAAAGCCTCTGGCTCATACTCCAGCTCAACGCGCTGTTACCCTTCGTCTCAGAGGAGGTTAAAGCCCTAGAAGGCGCCGTCAAAGCCTTCAAGCACGGCCTACCGATAGGCGACGCGGCCGGCCCCTACGTCATAGCAAAGCTCGCCCGCGCGCTGGGCGCCGAGCGCCGCTACGAGCCCGTAAAGGACACAGAGATATTCTACGTAGAGAAGGAGGGCAGAAAGATCTACATGGTAAAGGCCAAGGGCCCCGGCGGCACTGTGGGCCACCTCGACGACGCCCTCCGCTGGATCGTTGAGCGGGAAGACGTCTCCCTACTAGTGTCGGTCGACGCGGCGCTAAAGCTAGAGGGCGAGGAGACAGGCCTCATATCTCACGGCTTCGGCGTAGCCATGGGAGGCGTGGGCGTGGAGCGGTTCAGGATCGAGGAGATAGCGACTGAGAGGAAGATCCCCCTCTACGCGGTTCTCATAAAGATGTCTGAGTGGGAGGCAAGCTCCATAATGAGCGAGAAGGTGTACAAGGCGGCCAGCAAAGCCGTGGAGATAGTGAAGAACGTTGTACTGGAAAAGTGTATGCCGGGGTCCACGGCGGTTATACTGGGGGTTGGGAACACTATGGGGGTGCCCTAGATGGCTGAAGACTTGGCTGTGAAGATAAAGAAGAAGTGGGTTCCCGTATACGTGGTTCTACTCGCAGCGACAATCGTCTTGCTGGCAGGACTCTACTATCTATACACGTTAACGGGGAGTAGTGATTACTCCACGGCTGGACTCCTAGACGCGGCGGTAGTAGCCTACATCGCGTGGTCCCTCTATAAGCTTGTGGGGCTGAAGTTTAAGCCGAGAGAAGTCGTAACCCTAGTGGAGTGTGGAAAATGTGGCTACAGGGAGGAGAGGCCTTACGAGCCGGGAGACTTCTTCTTCAAAGAGAAGGGCAAATGCCCTAAGTGTGGCGGCCCGCTCTATGTAGCTGGGATTTACGTCAAAGAGGAGGGAGAAGAGGCCTCTTTTAAGCCGCTCCCCCTCTCCTCTAGCCTGGCAACATTTATTACCGCAGCTTCGGGGATGAAGAGAGGTGAATGAAGAGTGGCGTATGTCCCTAAAACCCTGGTAATAGGAAGGTGCGTGCGCTGCGGCAAAAAACTATACCGCGGAGACGAGGTGTACTACTGCCCCTCATGTGGAGTCTACTACTGCCCAACATGCGCCAAGAAGACGTTCTATAAGTGCGCTATCTGTGGGAAAGAGCTTCAGCGCCGCTGAGCCCGTCCACGCACCTTTAAGGTGTACTCCGCTATAGGGCACTTCTCGTTGCATACTCCGCACTGGAGGCACTTGTCTTCTCTAACACCTATACCGCCATCTTCTCTCCTGTAAATGGCCCCTGTCGGGCACCAGTTTGCGCATTCAAGGCACTCTGCACAGTAAAAGGAACGCACGGCCGCTCTGACAACGTCTTCTGCGCCACATTTCCCGCTGAGGGACACGTGGACGCTGTTCCCCCTAACCTCTACACTGGCCCCGCTGCACACAGTGTGGAGTATGTTTCTCATTCTCCCCGCGTCGGCGGGAAACTTGCTGTTTGAGAGGAGAAGCCTTATTCCCCCCTCTTCCTCCTTCACATCTATGTCTGCCCCTCTCTTCTCTGGGTACCACCTCTCGTTTTTCCCTAGCATGCGGAGGATGTCTCGCGGCGGGTCTATCCACCTCCAAAGCCCATACTCCACCCATTCGCTAGGGTACCCCTGGCGCTTAGAATAGGACTCGAGTTTTCTCATCCAGTCCGCATATAGCTCGGGCTCCACATGCGACGCGAGCTCAAGTTCTCCGAGCTCTGTTGCTGGACACAGCCAGCAGCCCAGCCTGTCAAAACCCTCATAGTAGAGCTTGTTGGGAACCAGTTTTCTCCAAAATATGTAGAGCCACACGTCCAGGGCCGTCCACTCGTGAATGGGGGAAGCAGCCAGCCCCTTCGGGAACCACTTGTTTTTCCAAACCCTCGGCGACTTGGCCCGCGCAGAGGACTCGTATTTTCGCTGGCCAACGAGGCCTATAGCGCCGCCAGGGAAAAGCTTTCTCAGCAGCTTAGCTGTGGGAGAAAACTTTACCACCTTACAACACCATCTAAAGTCCCTCGCAGGAGGCCCCACAGACTCGAACCCGCGCCAGAACCCCTCTCCAGCAGCTGCAACCTCCAGGTCAAGCCCGTATCTCTCAGCTATCCACTTAACGTACCTTACTGTGTCGGGAAACTCTATCCCCGTGTCGTTGAAGATAACCTTTATGTCGCCGAGGGCTAGCCTGGCTAGATGCAGGGTAACTAGGCTATCCTTTCCGCCGGAAAAAGACACGTAGAATGGCAGCCCGTACTTTTCCTTAAGGCTTCTGATAAACTCTACAGCTTCGCGTTCCTTCTCCTCGAGAACCTCAAGGTTAGCTTCAACAACGTCCCTCCAGGCAGGGTCTTCATCCAAAAAACTCGTCCTGGCCCTACGCCAAGCCTTTAGCACGTATATTCTCCCCCTCCTAGCCATGACGCCCACGCCGAAGAAGCCGCCATTAACGGTTGCCAGCGAGACGTACTCGTCTCTCTCCTCAGGCAAAAGAGCCTCGACAACGTCTCCCCTGTGAATCTCAAAACCCCTGCCAAGCCTGGGCAGGTCTACTACAGCGTAGAAACCCACCCGCTCCTCCACTATTCTCTCGGCAAACTTATAGAGCGGGCGGAACCTCCACCTTTTTTCCCTCAAGTCATAGATTACGTGGCCGACAACTTGGCCGTCAACGATTATCTCCTCGCCATAGTCGGGATACTGCACCTTGTTCCCCAGCACCACGCGGCGCCAAGGCACCACTCTTTTAACCGGGACGCCCAGGTACCCCTCAACGACATCTTTGACGAACTTGTACCATTTACCAATCACTGGGCGCACGTCCCTCGGCGGAGTGGCGTGGAGAGGTATCGCCGGCGAGCCCAGTTTCTCGTCTAGGAGGGGCAGGTTTCTCCGCGGGTCCCACCATATCTTCGCGGTCTCCCGTTTAAGGATACTGAAGGTCTCTCTTCCACGCCCCCGCCTCATCCTTAACACGCATTTTACGTGATAGCGCTATATTTGGCTGGAGGAGTAGGTAATACGGTGGTCATATGAATGTAGCGTTGCCATCAGCCCTAGAGTCGTTCCTCGAGGGTAATGTGTTCGTCTTCTTCGCCTTTGTAGCGGCGGTTTTCATCCTTACAAGGTTTTTCCGGGAACGCAGGAGGACAATTAAGGTTAGAATAGTCGTTTAATCTCCCAGGTTTTTCTCCTGTAACGCAAAGAAGGCTTTATTTGCTCCACAAGCCTTACATGCCGGGACTGATTCATGGAGAAATACAGAGGCTTATCCCCGGCCGAGTTCTTCCACAGGAACAGGGAGATGGCCGGTTTCTCCAACCCAGTGCGGGCTCTATATCAGACGGTGAGGGAACTCGTCGAAAACGCCCTAGACGCCACCGAGACCCACGGCATACTGCCGGACATTAAGGTGGAGATAGAGCTGGTAGAGGGTAGGGAGAACTGGGTTCGCGTAACAGTGGCGGACAATGGTATTGGGATCCCGCTCACAGAGGTGCCGAACGTTTTCGGCAGAGTGTTTTACGGCTCCAAGTACGTGATTAGGCAGACGAGAGGCACCTTCGGCCTAGGAGGAAAAATGGCGGTGCTCCATGCGCAGATAACCACGGCGCAGCCCTTCTACGTGAAAAGCTCTACCATGGACTCGCCCGCGGTCTACGAGTACAGGCTTTACATAGACATAAGCAGGAACATCCCCCACATAGTCGGGTTCCGGCTTAAAAGGAAGGGACGCAGCAAGTGGCACGGCACCGTGGTCAGCCTGGTCACAGAGGGTGCGTGGAACCTTGCCCGTAGGAGGATAGACGAGTATATAAGGCGCACAGCGCTCATCGCGCCCTACGCTACAATAGTGTATAGAACCCCCGAGGGAGAGGTAGTCTATGAGAGGGCGTCGAAAAAGCTTCCCGAGCCCCCACAGGTCGGCAAGCACCACCCCAGGGGCGTTGACATAGAGATCCTGAAGAACCTGATACGGTCCCTGAGCGAGGACATGCCGTTAAAGGATTTTCTCAGGAAATACTTTGAGAGCGTAGGCGAGAAGAGCGCCATAGACTTTCTCAAATGGGCGAATCTAGACCCCGAAACCCCGGTAAAAAGCCTCAGGATAAAGGACTTGGAACGCCTAGCCAACGCCATGAAGCGCTACGAAAAATGGAGGAGGCCTCGCCCGGTAACGCTTTCCCCCCTAGGAGCCGAGCTCCTCAAGGAGGGGGCTAAGAGGATACTTGAGCCGGAATTCGTGGAGGCCGTTACGCGCCAGCCAGCCTCCTATGGCGGGCACCCTTTCATAGTGGAGGCCGCTATAGCCTATGGGGGGAAGATAGAGCCCCAGAACTCCCCTCTGCTCCTACGCTTCGCCAACAGGATGCCCCTCCTCTACGACGAGGGCGCCGACGTTTCCAGGAAGATAGTTGACTCTATAGACTGGAGCGTGTACAAGGTAAAGTTCCCTGCCCCACTAGCCGTCATAACCCACGTCTGCTCCACAAAGCTGCCCTTCAAGAGCGTTGGTAAGGAGGCTATAGCCGACGTCCCCGAGGTTGAGAGGGAGCTTGAGATAGCGGTGCGGGAAGTTGCGAGGAAGCTCCGCCTATACCTGTCGAAGATGGAGAAGCTACATGAGGTTAAGAGGAAGGAGCTGACAATCAAGAGGTATATACCAGAGGTTTCACGCTCCCTCTCCTACGTGACAGGCATCGAAGAAGCTGTTCTCCGCAGGAAGCTGGAGGAGCTTCTCGAAAAAGAGATTAAAAAGAGAGGTGTAGTCGCGAATGCCCCGGTCATCCAAGCAGCGTAAGGGAGGCGCCGTAGCGCCGAGCGACGCCGAAGTGCTGTCAAGGCTTGAAGCGCTAGGCAAGAAGGTTGCAGACCAGATACTACAGGGGAAACCGCCCTACCTAGAGATACCTGTAAGAACCCTCTCAAACACTGTGTGGGACGAGAAGCGCAAAATACTGGTTCTGGGGCCGAGAAAGGCCCGCAGAGAATTCTTCGACATCGGAGAGTCAAAGAAGTTTATGCAAACGGTGCTAATGCTTTCGCTCATAGTCAGGGCGAGGAGGGAGGGCGACTACCCGACAATCAGGGACCTCTACTATACAGGCAAGCACACAATCCACTATAGGGACCTGCATGGCCGGAGACGGAGCGAGGAGACCTGGAACGACCAGCGCGAATCCAACGCCGTCATCCAGGACATAGAGGTTGCCACCGGCCTGCTAAGGGAGCACATGGGCATAATGCACGACGCTAAGGGCAAGATAGTCGGCAACGTGGTCATACGCTCCAAGGGGTACGAGATAGACCTTTCACGCATGGGCAGCGGCGCCTACGCGGTGCCCCCCAACGTTGACAGGCTGGAGATTTTGAGGGTAGACGCTGACTACGTGCTTGTCGTCGAGAAGGACGCCATCTTTGAGAGGCTGAACGAGGAGGAGTTTTGGAGGAAGCATAACTGCATCCTCATCACCGGCAAGGGGCAGCCGGACAGGAGCACGAGAAGGATGGTGCGCCGGCTCTGGGAGGAGTTCGGGCTTCCAGTCTACATATTGACGGACGCCGACAGCTACGGGTTCTACATCTACAGCGTATATAGGAGCGGCTCTATATCCCTCAGCTATGAAAGCGAGCGGCTGGCAACGCCAGAAGCCCGTTTCCTCGGGGTTAGCGTGAGCGACATTGAACGCTACAAGATACCTAGAAACTATATTATCAAAGCGACGGACAGGGACATTAAGAGAGCCAAGGAGCTAATGAATTATCCGTGGTTCCGCGAGTCGAAGGAGTGGATGAAGGAGTTAAAGCTCTTCATACGTAAGAAGGAGAAGGTTGAGATAGAGGCTCTCAGCGGCCACGGCTTTAAGTTCCTATCGCACACGTATATACCTGAGAAGCTGCAGAAAGGGGAGTGGATAGTATAGCGCTTTTTAACTGTCGCCGTGCCCCAGCAGGGTTGCCGTCTGCTCTATACCCTCAATCTCCCTGATCTTCATGACTGTTTTGTCGAACTCCACCATGTGGGGGGCTACGATTTCGACGACTATGTCCCAGAGGCCATAGGTTATCGTGACGTCGGACACGTGTGGGAGGCTCCTGAGCTTAAGCGCTACATCATACTCTTTTCCGGGCTCCGTCTTTACAAGCATGTATCCTTTAATCATCGCGTAGCCCCCTTTGATTGTTCAGGAATCCACCGGCTCCCTTTATAAAAAATTTTAGGTTGTTTTTTCAGCGTCTATGCATGTTCCACATAGGCGGGAGCGAGTTTTTTCCCAGGAAACCAAGTTTTAATGCAGCGTTCAGCTTTGAATATTAGAGCCACCGGTTGTCCTGTAATGGTTGCGGTCTCTAACGGGTGAAGCTTGCTATGCCGGCGAACCTTCCCGCCGAGGCGAAGAGTAAGTGGCGCCGCGTGATGGAGGCGAAGACGCCTGAGGAAAAGCTGGAGGCTTTGAGGGAGTTTATGTCCGCGATTCCGAAGCACAAGGGTACTGAGAGGCTTAGAATGCAGATTACGCGTCAAATGGCCGCTTTGAGGAGGGAGATAGAGCTTGCTAAGAGGAAGAAGGCGGGAAGGGGGGAGCGGTTCTTCATAGAGAAGGAGGGTGACGTCCAAGTAGTGCTACTGGGGCTACCCAACTCGGGTAAGACGTCCTTTTTCCGTTGCGTGACCGGGGCGAAGGTAGAGCCGTCTGCGGCGCCGTTCTCTACTAGGCGTCCCCAGCCGGGTATAAGCGTGTGGGAGGGAGTGTATTTCCAGCTGGTGGATACTCCTTCGCTGGTTGAGGGGGCGTCTAGGGGGGCTTATGAAGGGTCTAGGGTTTTGGCGTTGGCGCGCAACGCCGACGCGGTAATACTGGTTCTCGACGCTTCCGGCGACGTGGCTTATCAGTACCGTGTCCTGCTGAAAGAGCTTGAGGAGAGCCGCATAACTATCCATAGGCCTCACGCGGTCGTCGAGATTGAGAAGAGGAGAAGCGGTGGTGTTCTCGTGCAGGGAGAGCTGGAAGGGGCCACTGTTCAAGACGTGGTTAGACTTCTTAGGGACTACGGCGTGTACCACGCCATTGTTAAGATTAAGGGGCGTGCGAGGCTGGAGGATGTTGAGGAGGCACTTTTCGGGTCGGTGTACTATAGGCCCGCGGCCATAGTCTTGGCTAAGGTTGACTTGGCCCTAGCTAAGATAGGGGAGCTTAAGAGGTTTGCTGAAGCAGTCGAGGTTCCAGTGTTCTATTTTTCCGAGAAGCTGTGTAGACGTTTCCGCTTCGAAAGGCTTGCAAGGCATCTCTTCCAGGAGTTGGGTTTAATCAGGGTTTACACGAGGAACCCTAAGACAGGGGAGGTCGAGGAAAAGCCTGTGGTTGTAGAGGCGGGGACGCGTGTGCTTGACGTGGCGAGGGCTATTCATAGCCATCTTTACAAGCACTTCAAGTATGCTAAGGTGTGGAGTGACAGGTTCCGTTTTAGCCCGCGGAGGGTTGGAAAGGACTTTGTAGTGGAGGACGGAGATGTAATAGAGATTGTTGCTTAGACGCCGTCTTATAAAGTAAATTATGTTATAAGGTTATTCTTCTAACCATATTTTTTAAAGTAACTGACGCATAGTTAACGCGGTGGCTTATCATGCCCGAGAAGAACTCTAAGGAAAACGAGATCCAGCTAAGAGTAGCCGAGGCTAGGACACGCGACGTTGGAAGGGGTATCGTAAGGATAGATAGGCAGTCCATGCGGAAGCTCGGCGTTGAGCCCGGCGACGCGGTCGAAATCGAGGGCAAAAAGTCGACCGTTGCTATCGTCTGGCCGCTACCCCTGGAGGACGAGGGCGTCGGCATAATAAGGATGGACGGCATTCTCAGGAAAAACGCCGGCGTCTCGCTGGGCGACATAGTGAAGGTTAGGAAGGCTAAGATATCCCCTGCGAGGCGCATCACGCTTGCCCCATCGTTTAAGCTTGGTATACAGGTTACCCCGGATCTCGTAGAGTACGTTAAGAGTAGGCTCATGGGTAGGCCGCTGAAACGGGGAGACGTAGTCGAAATACCCTTCTTTAACACCGCCCTACAGTTTACAGTCGTAAACACAGTGCCTCCCGGCGCAGTCCAGGTCGTAGGGAGCACCGAGATAAACCTTAGGACAGAGCCTGTGAGCGGCGAGATCTCTATTCCCCGCGTCACCTATGAGGACATAGGCGACCTCGAGGAGGCAAAGGAGAAGATAAGAGAGATGGTCGAGCTGCCGCTTAAGCACCCCGAGCTCTTCAGGCATCTAGGCATTGAACCGCCTAAGGGTGTCCTCCTGTATGGTCCTCCCGGTACGGGCAAGACCCTCCTGGCGAAGGCGGTGGCAAACGAGAGCGGAGCCTACTTCATAGCGATCAACGGCCCCGAAATCATGAGCAAATACTATGGTGAGAGCGAGCAGAGGCTCCGCGAAGTCTTCGAGGAGGCCCAGAAGAACGCCCCGGCAATCATATTCATTGACGAGATAGACGCGATAGCTCCCCGCCGCGAAGCCGTAACCGGTGAGGTTGAGAGGCGCGTAGTGGCCCAGCTCCTCGCGCTGATGGACGGCCTCAAGGAGAGGGGCCAGGTAATAGTTATCGCAGCCACGAACAGGCCCAACGACATAGACCCGGCGCTCCGACGCCCCGGACGCTTCGACCGCGAAATAGCGTTCCCGGTGCCGGACAAGAGGGCTAGGAAGGAGATACTCCAGGTTCACACGAGGAACATGCCCCTCGCGGACGACGTGAATCTTGACGAGATAGCTGAGCTCACCCACGGATACACGGGAGCGGATCTTGCTGCGCTCTGCAGGGAGGCCGCCATACATGCTCTCCGCCGCTTCCTCCCAAAGATAGACCTTGAAAGCGAGTCCATCCCGCCGGAGATACTCAAAGAGATCAAGGTTACGAGGAAAGACTTCCTTGAGGCAATGAAGGATATACAGCCGAGCGCGCTGAGAGAGGTCTACGTTGAAGTCCCCGAGGTGCACTGGGA
>JALVKT010000061.1 GCA_027027675.1 Thermofilaceae archaeon
CCCGTCCGTGCCCAGCCCCACGTTCACGCCGCTGCGCATCATGTCCCACGCCGGGGCCACACCGTTCCCCAGCTTCGCGTTGCTCGACGGGCAGTGGGCAACGCTCACCCCATACTTAGCGAGCGCAGCCACTCCGTAGCTGTCGAGGGCGACGGCGTGTGCGACTATGAGGTCGGGGCCAAGCACGCCCCTAGCCTCCAGCTCTTCAAGCTCCCCCCTGTATCCCTGGAGCCTAGCCAGCCTGTCGTTAACAGGGGTCTCCGCCAAGTGTATGTGAAGGCCGACGCCCCTCTCACGGGCGAGCTGGGCCGCCGCCTCCAGCAGGTCGAAGCTGCTCGACGGGTAGCCCACCGGGCCCAGGAGGAGCCTAGCCCTGCCGGGAAGCCTCCTCGATAACAGGGCCTCTGCGCGGCCAACCTCCTCCTCGACGCTCCACAGCCTCGGAAGCCCGCTCCTCCCAGTCTCCACCGTGTCGAACATAGCGTAGGCCGCGAACAGCCTCACGCCCACCCTAGCGGCCGCCCCCGCTATCTCCACGACCTCCCTCTCCATGTCCAGGAAGGACGTGGTGCCGCACAGCAGCCCGTCCAGGAAGAACGCCTGCGCCGCCCAGCCCGCCGCGCCCCGTGGGAGACGCTGGTACATCCCGTCGCTCACGCGCAGCCACGCTGCAAGCGGGAGCCCGTCGAGGAGGCCCCTCATCGCGGCCTGCACGCTGTGCGTGTGCAGGTTCACAAGGCCCGGTATCACCGCCTTGCCCCGGCCGTCCAGAACCTCGGCGCCCCTCGGAACCTCGCCGCCCACGCCCGAAACCAAGCCGTCCTCCACGACGACCGTGGCGTGGCGCAGCACCGTGCCGGGGTCTACGAGCACGAGGTCCGCGTCCCTGACTGCGAGTACGGACATCTAGAGGCCCTCCTCCATTATCCTGATCGCCTCCAGCGCCACCCGGGCCATCGCGTCGACGCCCCTCCTATAGTCCTCCTCGCTGAACGGCTCAAGCTTCTCCGAGAGGTTGTTGCCCATGCACAGGAGCAGCGCCCCCGCACGCCTCCGCCTAACCCGGCTCACAACGTAGACCCCGCTCACCTCGTTCTCCACGCACAGGACGCCCCCCTCCAGCCACGGCTCGTAGACCCGCCGGGCCCGCTCCGGCATCTCGCCCACCCAGGTACCCCTATAGTAGGCGTCATGCGTCCACACAACCCCCCGCTTCACAGGCACGCCCAGGCGGCGCGCAGCCCTCAGCAGGGCCTCCACCACGCCGTGGTCGGCCACGGCCGGGTACTCAACCGGGAGGTACTCGCGCGTCGCCCCGTCACCCCGCACCGCCGCCTCCGCCACGACGATGTCGCCCGCGTGCACGCTGGGGTCCACGCCGCCGCACGTGCCAACCCTTATGAAAACCTCGGCCCCCACGTTGGCCAGCTCCTCGACAGCTATCGTCGCCGAGGGACAGCCTATCCCCGTGGACGTCACGCTTACAAGCGTGTCCCCCAGGCGCCCCGTGTAGGTCACGTACTCCCTGTTCTCAGCCACCTTCCACGCCTCGTCCAGGTACCCCGCGAGTATGGGGACCCGGCCCGGATCCCCGGGGAGAAGCACGTACTTCCCAACGTCGCCCGGCCTACACCTTATATGATACTGCAGGT
>JALVKT010000062.1 GCA_027027675.1 Thermofilaceae archaeon
GAGCCCCTCACGGGCTGCCTGGCCTACCTTCTCTCCCGGGAGGGGGGCGTCGACTGCAAGGAGCTCTCCCAGATGGTGGGGGAGGCCCTGAAGGGCGGTGAGAGCGGTGCTTGACGCCGGCGACCTCGTCGAGGCGGCCCACAGGTACGGCACGCCGCTATACGTCTACGACTACGGGGTGGTTGAGGAGAGGCTCAGGCTTGTGTACAGCCTCCTCTCCAGGCACAGGGGGGAGAACGCCGCCGCCTTCCCCCTGGCGCACGCGCCAATAGCCGACCTGGCCCGCTTCCTCGCCGAGAGGGAGGCCTGGTTCGCCGCATCGACGGCCGGCGAGGTCGAGTTCCTCGTCAGGACAGGCGTGAACCCCGGCCGCGTGATACTCGGGGGGCCCGGGAAGGCCAGGTGGGAGCTCAGGCACGCGGTGTCGAGGCGCGTCTACTCCGTCCACGTGGACACTCTGGGCGAGATCGCAGACCTTGCCGAGGAGGCGGCAGCGGCGGGGCTTGTGCAGAGGGTCGGGGTGGAGGTGAACCCCGGCGTAGAGGTTGGGCGGCGCGGCCGCCTCCCCGTCACTACGAGGTGGTTCAAGCTTGGCGTCGAGCCGTCGACGCTCCTCGAGGCGGCGGCCGGTATAGCGGGGCTCGACTCGGTCGAGCTC
The DNA here is from genome assembly GCA_027027675.1 of Thermofilaceae archaeon. Lineage (GTDB taxonomy): Archaea > Thermoproteota > Thermoprotei > Thermofilales > Thermofilaceae > JALVKT01. The sequence goes on from JALVKT010000062.1 coordinate 659, forward strand.
GTCGGCCTCTCAGCCCACGTTGGCCCCGTCAACGACGCTTCGCCCTACGTCAGCGCGGCCGCCGTCCTCCTCGACGTCGCGGACAAGCTGGCAGTGGACGGCGTGAACATCGAGTACCTGGACCTTGGGGAGCCGCCCCCCGACCCGGGCGCGGCGGCCTCCGTGCTGGGCGCCATAGCAGACCTCGTCTCGGAGAGCCACCCGGACATGGGGCTCGTCGTCGAGCCGGGCCTCCTCCTCGTGTCGGACGCCTGCGTCCTCGTGTCCAGGGTTCTCGCGGTGAAGGAGGTGTACGGTAAGAGGTGGGCGATAATAGACGCGGCCGCCACGGACTACCCGGCCGTCCTCGTCTCCAAGGAGAAGCCCGAGGTGGAGTGCCTCACATGCGGCGACAGGCCGGCCCGCCTCTACAGCATCGGCGGCCCGCTGCCGGACGGCTTCGACACGTTCGTCGGCGGCGTGCTGCTCCCAGAGCTTGGGAGGGGCGACCTCGTGGCTGTGCGGCGGGCCGGAGCGTACGGGTGGGCGCTTTCCAGCAACTACAGGTCTAGGCCGAGGCCGCCAGTGGTTAGGCTGTACATGGGGGAGGAGAGGGCGGTCGCCGTCAGGGAGACGATGGACGAGCTCATGGAGAGGCAGCTGATACACGGGTAAACCCTAATAGGGCGCGCCGCCCCTCCCCACGTGTGAGGACGGAGCTGGAGTGCATACCGTGCGCGCTGAGGCAGACTATTAGGAGCATACGCTTCTCCGGGAGCAGGCGCGGCGAGGCGGTGATGAGGAGGGCCCTACGCGTCCTCCTCGAGGCCGACTGGAGCGTGCCCCCGATGGCGCTGGGCTTCGACCTCTTCGCCGCCATAAGGGAGGAGCTGGGCGTCGACGACCCCTACAAGAGGGAGAAGGAGAGGCTCAACGCGCTCGTAGCCGAGAGGGCGGGGGAGCTTAGGCGCGTCATCTGGGGGAGCAGCGACCCCCTCGACACGGCCGTGAGGCTGAGCATAGCCGGGAACATAATGGACTACGGCTCCCACGGCGAGTTCGACGTCTGGGAGGCGGCGCGGAGCGCCCTCAAGGCGGAGCCCCCCATCTACGAGATCGAAGCGTTGAGGGAGGCGTTGAGCGGCGCAAAGCGGGTCCTGCTATTCCTCGACAACGCGGGCGAGGCGGTGCTAGACCTCCTCCTCGCGGAGACCATAAAGAGGCTCTACGGGCCGGAGATCATAGCGGTCGCCAGGGAGCAGCCCATGATAAACGACGTCACCGTCGAGGAGGCGCGCACGCTGGGCTTCGAGGGCCTCGGCGAGGTCAGGGGGATGCCCAGCGGGGGCCTCGGGGAGTGGCTCGGTTTCCGCGACACACTAGAGAAGTGGCTCGATGAGGCTGACGCGGCGCTCTCCAAGGGGCAGGGGAACTACGAGCTCCTCAGCGGCCTTCGGAGGGGGATATTCTTCCTTTTCACAGTCAAGTGCCCGGTAGTAGCGCGCAGCGTGGGGGCGCCGGAGGGCTCGCCCGTACTGGCGAGGATATAGGGGTCGGCGACGGGGTTGCCGCTCATCCCCCGGGAGGGTCGCGCCGTGACCCCGAGACCTCCCCATCCCCCATTACAGCTAGCCGCCAGGCCTGAAAACCTTTTCCGCCAGCCTCCCAGCCTCCTCGGCCACGGCCTCCACGAGGAGGGGGTCCCTGTGGTCTATGCGCCCCCTATAGTACCTCAGCCCCAGCTCCTCCGCGACGCCCCTGTACTCCACGTCCAGCTCGTAAAGCGTCTCCACGTTCTCCGTGATGAAGCCCACCGGGTAGACCACTACTTCCTCGGCGCCGCTCTCCGCGAGGGCGCGGAGCACCTCGGGGACGCTTGGGCCGAGCCAGCCCCTCTTCCCGTGGACGCTCTGGAAGGCCAGCGTGTAGCCCCACGGGGCCCCGGCCAGCGCCTCCCGGACGAGGGCCCTGTAGGAGTCCAGGTAGGGGTCCCCCTCCTCCACGAGCCTTGCGGGTATGCTGTGAACAGTGAGCACCACGTGGGGCTTCGAGAAGCCGCTCTCCCCCACGGCCCTATAGACGCTCCGCCTAACCCACTCTATGAAGCGCCTGTTCCTCCACCACTCCCTCACGTAGGGCCTGTCCCCCCAGAGCTCGCGGACGCGTAGGAGGCACCTCTCCGTCGTAGCCGCCGAGTATACGGGGTAGAGGGGGAACACCCCGAACCTCCCTTCGAGCTCCAGGTCTTCGAGGAGGGGCCTGGAGTAGCACATGCCGATCACGGGCTCCACGCCCGCAATGCTCGCGGCCTGCTCCACGAGCTCCCGGAGGTTCCTTACCACTGGGCTGCCGCCCACAGCCTCGTATCTCGGCGCTACACGCCTCGCCTCGGCATCCGCTATCCTCGAGATAACCGCGTCCGCGTTTGGGCCGGCAAGCCCTATGTGCTCCCTCACATCCCACAGGAACCTGTACACGTAGTCCCGAACCTCCCCGGGGCCCTCGGGCGCTCCCATGTAGACGAAGAGTATCCTCACGTGCACGCGGCACCAGTAGTCCGGGAGACATAAACCTATTTCGCATCCCCCCGGGAGTCAGCATGTGCGTGGAGGCATGGGCGGCCACGGCGCGTGGCCATACGACGAGAAGCCGCTCCTAGTGTTCTGGGAGACCACGAAGGCGTGCAAGCTCAAGTGCAAGCACTGCAGGGCAGAGGCGATACTCGAGCCCCTGCCCGGAGAGCTGTCCACGGAGGAGGGGATGCGCCTCATAGACCAGGTGGCCGGCTTCGGGAAGCCAAGCCCCATAATGGTCTTCACGGGCGGCGACCCCCTTATGCGGAGGGACATATTCCGCCTCCTAGGCTACGCCCTGGAGCGGGGCGTCACGGCGGCAATAGCCCCCGCGGTATCGCCCCTCCTCACCGGCGAGGTGCTCGACAGGCTCGCCGGCATGGGCGTGGCTGTAAGCCTGAGCCTCGACAGCCCCTACCCCGGCGTCCACGACTCCATAAGGGGCGTTGAGGGCACCTGGAAGCGCACAGTGGCGGCTGTGGAGAGGCTCGTGTCCCGGGGGGCGAGGGTTCAGGTGAACACCGTTGTCATGAGGGAGACCGTGGACGGCCTCGCGGACATGGTGAAGCTCCTCAAAGACCTCGGCGTTAAGGTGTGGGAGGTTTTCTACTACGTGCCGACGGGGCGGGGCGCCGAGGAGAGCGACCTCTCGCCGGGGGAGTGGGAGGACGTGACGCACTTCCTCTACGAGGCGTCCCGGCACCTGATAGTGAGGACAACGGAGGGCCCGTTCTTCAGGCGCGTGGCGGTGGCGAGGAGGGCGCTGGAGGAGCGGGGCCTAGACCCTGACGAGGTGCTGAGGCCCGGCCCCCTCTATGGGAGGCTCGTCTCCAGGCTGAGGGAGCTGCTGGGCCGGGGCGGGGCTGCGAAGGCGCAGAGCATGGGCACGAGGGACGGCAAGGGCATAGTCTTCGTCTCCTACAACGGCACCGTCTACCCGAGCGGCTTCCTCCCCTACCCCGTGGGGAACGTCAGGGAGAAGTCCCTCCAGGAGATATACAGGGGGGCCGAGCTCCTCGTAAAGCTTAGGAGGGGGGAGTTCAAGGGCCGCTGCGGCGCCTGCGAGTTCAGGGACATATGCGGGGGCAGCAGGGCCCGGGCCTTCGCCTACACGGGCGACCCGCTCGCCGAGGACCCGGCGTGCGCCTACAGGCCTGGCAGCTATTCTTGGTTAGAAAAAAATTATTACTAGCCCCTATTTCATATCAAGCCGTATCAACGGGGTGCACATGTTGCAGAGGAAGCTGCTCCTAGCGCTGGCCGTGGTTGTTGCAGCCGTGGTTCTCGCCGCCCTCGCCGCGCTCCAGCTACGCCCCGGCTCCCGGGGCGGCTCCGTGGAACTCGTGGACATGGCTGGGCGACGCGTAAAGGTGAACGTGCCCGTGAAGAGAGCCGTCGTCCTCTCAGTGTCAACGCTGGAGGTGATCCACGTGATAGGCGGCGACGGCCAGGTGGTGGCTGTGCCGGCCGAGGCCAAGCTGGACCCCCTGCTACCAGCCCAGGTGCGGGGCGCGCCCGTCGTGGGGAGCAGGCTGAGGCTCACTGACTGGGAGAAGGCGTTGTCGCTTAAGCCCGACCTCATAGTCGACCTTGACCTCGAGGCTTTCTACGACGTCAAGGGCCTCGTCGACAGGGCCGCCAGCTACGGGATCCCCGTGCTCCTGCTGCGCGAGGACAGGCTGAGCGACATACCGGCCACCGCGAGGATGCTGGGCAGGGTCTTCGGCCGGGAGAGGGAGGCTGAGAGGTTCGCCTCGTTCTTCGAGGAGCAGGTGAGGGAGGTGCGCGGCGTGGCCGCGAAGATACCCGTCGGCGAGAGGAGGAGCGTTGTTATGATACAGCCGATATTCGGGAAGCTCTACGTGGTCAACGGGAACGATGTCCTCGCGGAGGCCGTGAGGCTTGT
>JALVKT010000063.1 GCA_027027675.1 Thermofilaceae archaeon
GTTACAGACTTCAACACGAACTCCTTCATCCTGGGGTTCGACTCGTAGAGCTCCTTCGTCGTTACCACGTCCACGTGCCTGGCGAACCTGTCGAGGACCCCGCCGAAGTCCTCCCAGTAGTGCTCAACCCAGTTGTCGTGGCAGCCGTGGGGGTCGGGGACCTTGTAGAGGGGCCAGCCGACGTACCGCTTAGCCTCCTCCTTGTCGCTGAACTGGCTGAGCTGGGGCTCCTTGCCCTTCCACGCGTCCATGGTGTAGAGGGTCAGCATGTGCCGCGTCTCGACGCCCTTCTCGCCCAGAACGCGTAGAAGCGTGTCGACAAGCGTTATCTCCCCCCTCAGCCTGCCGACGTGCTGGAGGCCGGAGACGGAGAGCCCGCCGTTGCCGGTGAAGACCTCTCCCCGCCACTTGGAAAGCACTTTCTCCGCTAGTTCCTCGATCCAGTGCATAGCGCCCCATAGGGTTGTCCCTCCCCTATTGATATTTGCACCGTGCCGTCGTTAAAGGACACATTCATTATACTGGGCGCCGTAGAGGCTGTGAGGGGAGTTGCGGGCGCACCTACTGGCGGCGTCTATAGCGGCGATAATCGCTCTCTCCGCCGTGGCGGCCGCTCTTCCGAGGAGCGAGGTCGCCTACGCGGAGGTGCTGCTCTACGACGGGAAGAAGTGGGTCTCGAGGTACTACCTCGTAAAGGGCGGGGTCCTCACCTTCCGCGCGGTGGGGGCCAGGGTAGCCGTGGTTAGGCTTGACACGTCGTCGATGATGAGGCCCTACGCCGCGTTCGTGGACGGCCGCCCTTACGTGCCCGGAAGGGGGGCCGGCATGCTGTGGCACTCCTACACGCTGGTGCTGGACGGGGGCGTGCACACGGTGACCGTCAAGTTCGAGCTGTCCCCGCCCATATACCCCTTCACGGGCATCTTCGCCCCCCTCCCCGACAAGGAGGCCGGCGGCGAGACGAAGGTGCGTGTACCCCCGCTGCCGGGCTTCGGGAGGGCTGGCGCCCGCGTCACGGTTATAGTGCCGGGCCCCGAGGAGCTCGGCAGGGTGATCGACAAGCCCTTCTTCGTCTATAACGAGAGCGTCGTCACGGTGGTGGGGAAGCAGTTTAGGGCGTACCAGCTCATAGTGCCGTACGCGAACTTCACGATTAAGCCCCCCTTTATCTACGCCTCCTACACCCCCCTCTACTACGTTGAGAGCAGGCGAAGCGTTGTGGTGCCGCCATACAAGTTCAGGGCGGCGTACGCCAACTACCCGGAGCCGATAAGCGTGGAGGGCGGCGGCCCAAACCTTGTCGCCGCGAACCCGCCGCACGTGTACTTCGGCATGATAAACGCCAGCTCCGCGAGCTTCGAGACCCGCATGCACAGGGTAAACCTCCTCGTGAGCGAGGCGGAGGCCTGCGGCGGCAAGAGGCTCAGCTACAAGGTCATACTGCCCCCCGGTGGGAAGCAGGTTGACACCCACGTGTTCGACCTGGCGGAGAACACGAGTATCACCGTGAGGTTCTACTATGGCTCCGTGGCAGTCCTCGACTATGTCATAGACACTCCGCCCCCCAGCCTCATAGTCAACCCGCCCTTCTACAGGCTGAAGCTCCTAGTCTATGATTCCAGGGGGCACCCCCTGTACAGGGCCAGGTACGTCCTATACAACGTCGGCTCGCCCGCGGCAAGCGGCCAGGTCGTAAACGGCTCCGCGGAGATATGCCCGCTCCCCGAGGGCTTCTACACCGTAGCTGTCTACGTTGCGGACAGGCTTGTGGGCAAGAGGAGCTTCACCCTCGAGTCGGACGCGGAGATCCCGGTTGTCACGGAGACTACGACGGTGAAGGTGAGGGTTGTAAGGCTGAATGCCGGCGGCTTCCTCCCCAGCTTCAACGTGACGCTGAGCGGCGGCGGCCTAGCCTACAACGCTACTGCAAGTGGCGGAGTGGCGGAGGTGAGCGGCGTCCCCTACGGGAAATACAACGTGACGGTTTCCCTTCTAGGAGCCGTGCTCTACAGGGGGCAGGTGGAGGTCACGCCGGCTAACAGTGAGTTCACGTATGCGCTCCCCGTGTACAGGCTCCACGTCAAGGTTCTAACGGCCCTCGACCAGCCGGTAAGCGGGGCCCGCGTAACCGTTAAGGGCCCCGTAAGCGTCTCCGGCGTCACTGACGAGGAGGGGAGGGTTGACCTGGGATACCTGCCGAGAGGCGACTACACGGTGTACGTGGAGGGCGCCGGGAGCGTCAGGGTGGCGTTGAGGGGCGACACGTACAGGGTGGTTAAGACGGACATACTATTCTTCGCCGAGGGCAGGCCTGTGAGGACGTGGCACGCGGCCGCGGCGGCCGTGGTTTTACTCCTTGCCCTAGTGTACGTGGCGTCTAGGCGTGGGAGGAGGGGTAGGGTTGTCGAGGTGTAAGGGGCCGTGGAGTGGAAGCGGGGAGTGCTGAGGGACATGGGCGTGAGGGACTACGTGGAGCTGGGCCTCCGCGATGTGATACTGTTGCTTGTCCACTTGGGTGGGGAGCCTGTGTATGGGCTTGAGTCGCTGCACCTCATGCTCTTCCTGTACCCATACGTGGAGTCGGGGGAGAGGCTTTTACTCGCCGCGCCTTTTTCCCCGAAGGTTGAGAAGGAGCTCCTCTGGCTTGAGAGGGAGGGCTTGGTCGAGAGGAGGAGGGAGTACCGGGGCGGCAGGGGCGTCGTGGCCCTGGTGGAGACGAGGCGTGGCGCGGGGAGGGCCAGGGCGTTGGCGGCGCGGCTCAGGGATGGGCACGTGCTGCTACGGGGGTTCGCGGTGAGGAGGGGGCTCGACGTCCTAGGGGAGCTTGAGGCTCTCAAGGAGACGTATAACGGCCTCGGCGTGCTCGAGGTCGCTGAGAGGCTGGCCTCGCTCGCGGTGAAGGGGGATGAGAGGGTGCTTTCAGCCGTGGATGGGGCTGAGGTGCCCGCGCTCAGGCTGTACGCTAAAAACTTTCTCGAAGAGCTGGAGAGGCTGAGGGAGGGTGCCCACCGCTGACGTAGTGGTGGTGGGAGGGGGGCCCGCGGGCCTCCAGGCGGCCAGAAGGCTGGGCGGGCACGCCAGGGTCGTGGTGTTCGAGGAGCACGTCAGGGTCGGTGTTCCGCAGCACTGCACGGGCCTCGTCAGCGTGAGGGGTTTCAGGAGGTACATTGAGGCCCCGGAGAGCGTGGTTTTGGGCGGCGTTAGAGGGGCGGTGCTCCACTCGCCGGGCGGCGTGGAGCTTGTGATAGACGCTGGGAGAACGGTCGCGTACGTGCTGGACAGGGTTATGCTTGAGGAGGAGCTCCTCGCCGCCGCGGAGGGCGTAGGCGCCGCTATCCACCTGGGCCGTAGAGCAGTGGTAGGGGAGGGGGTGGTGAAGGTCTCCGGTGAGAGGTGGGGTGCCTCGTTGATAGTTGACGCGCGCGGGCTCCGGGGTGTCAGGGGGGACTGGCTTTTCCCGGCGCTCCAGTACGACTTTGAGGCTGAGCCGCTGGTTGACGCGGAAATGGTTCACGTGTTCTTCGGCGAGCGCTTCTCAAGGGGTTTTTTCGCGTGGACTGTGCCCCTGGGGGACGGCGCCGTACGGGTTGGCCTAGCGTCGCGGGGAGGCGTTCTCGAGAGGCTTGAGGGCCCGCTTCTAAGGGAGGCTTCCCGCCTATACAGGCTGGGGAGGAGGCTCCGGGTTCTCGGGGGCCTCGTCTACACGGGTGGGCCGCGCTACCCCTTCTACACGGGAAACGTGGCGAGGATAGGCGATCGGGCGGGCCAGACGAAGCCCACGACGGGCGGCGGGCTCGTGTATCACTCTATAGCTGCCGGGCTGCTCGAGGAGGCCTACGCCAGGGGCCGCCTGGAGAGCTACGAGGAGGCTTGGAGGAGGCTTATGGGGCGGGAGCTGGCGGTTCAGACGGCGTTTAGGCGGGTCGCCTCGTCGCTGAGTGACGGGGAGTACGACGCCCTCTTCTCGGCCGCGCGTGAAGCCGGCGTCGAGGAGCTCCTGAGGAGGGGGGACATGGATTCCCAGTCGAAAACTCTGCTTATGGCCGCGCTAAAAATAGGGGTTAAGGCTCCCCGCCTAGCCCTCTCGTTTCTCGGCGCCTTCCTCCACGCGCTACTCTAGGCCTTCCCCAGCCTCCGCATTTTCTCGTAGGCCCCCCTTAGCGCCGCCAGGTTTATCTCCAAGAGTTTTCCGCTGAACCTCCGCTCAAGCTCCTCCTCGACTTCTCCGATGCCGACGTCGACCTCGCCGGTGGCTAGGAGGGCGCCCAGCATTGCCATGTTAAGTGCTAGTGGGCTGCCCGCTCGCTCGGCTATACCTGAGCCGTCTATAAGCAGCAGCTTTGCGCCGGCCGCCTTGATGGCGCGGCCAAGCTCCTCAAGGCTTGGGGGCTCCCCGCTCATGGGGGGCGGTAGCACGAGGGAGTTCGCCAGTACCGTGCCGCCAGGCTTCAGGTAGACGAGCCGCCTAGCAGCCTCTATCATCTCGAGGGCTACGAGGACGTCACCCCCACCCGGGGGGACAGTGGGCGCGTAGACCCTGTCGCCGTACCTCAGGTGCACCAGCACGGAGCCGCCCCTCTGGGAGAGGCCGTGCACCTCGCCGATCCTCACCTCGAACCCCTTCCTCAACAGCGTTTCTCCTAGGACGCGGCTGAGCGTCATGACGCCCTGGCCGCCGACCCCTGCTAGGACTATGTTCTTCCTCATGCCTCACCACCCCTAACATGTATGGCCTTGACCGGGCATATCTGCGCGCACACGCCGCACCCAACGCACAGCTCGGGGAGTATCCTGTACTCGCCCCTCTCCTTCACGATTGCGGGGCACGCGAACCAGTCGGTGCAGACGCCGCATTTGATGCACTTCTCCTGGTCTATCACGTACACCGGGAGCGTAACCCCTCTTCTGCGGGCGTTCCTGGCCTCGAGGAGCGCGCATGGCCTCTTAGACACTACAACGGCGGGCTTCCCCGTCTCCCTGGCGTACTTGACCGCGTCCACCACAGCGTCCCTCACGCCTCGCACGTCATACGCGTCGACAACGGCTACGTGCTCCACGCCGAGTGCTCGGGCTACCTCCTCTATCTTAACCTCCTTCCTGGGCTCGCC
>JALVKT010000064.1 GCA_027027675.1 Thermofilaceae archaeon
CTGGGGGAGCTGGGCCTGTCGAGGCCGGACGAGATTGTGCGCCGCGTCTACGTCGAGGGGATGACCGTGAAGGAGATCGCCGGCCTAGCGCCGCTCGTCGTGAGGGCTGCTGAGGCGGGCGACGGGGTGGCCCGGGGGCTCGTGGAGGAGGCCGCCAGGCTCCTGGCGGAGCACGTGTGGGCCCTTGCCGGGAGGCTCGGGCTCGGCGTGGAGGAGCCCGTGGACGTGGCCCCGGTGGGCGGAGTGTTCAGGGCTGGGCCGACGGTGCTGGAGCCGTTTAAGAGGTACGTGGCCGAGAGGGTTAAGGCTAGGATTATAGAGCCTCGTTTTCCGCCGGCGGTGGGCGCGCTGCTGATAGCGTACATGGAGGGCGGCGTGGAGGTTACGCCCGGCCTCCTCGAGAGGCTGGAGTCTACGGCGGCGGGCTTCGGGCTGAAGCCATAAACACGTTATATAATATACTAATGTTTTTTAGTCCAGCAGCCCGCCGGCCACGACGTTGTGGACGAGCCTCCTAGCCCTCAAGTGGCACCTATTCTCCCTCGTCGGGTGAACCCTGTTCGTCAGGAACACCACTGCCAGCTGGTAGCGCGGGTCTATCCAGAGAGACGTCCCCGTGAACCCCGTGTGCCCGTACGCCTCCATCGAGAAGAAGTCGCCGCAGCTCGTCCCAGGCCCGCGGAGCTGCCAGCCAAGCCCCCTCCTCGCGTTGAGACCCTCCGTCTGCGGCCTGGTGGCCTCGGCGACCGTCGCCGGGCTCAGCAGCCTGGCCCCGCCGTAGCTCCCCCCGTTGAGCCACGTCTGCGCGTAGACGGCGAGGTCGTCCGCGGTGGAGAAGAGGCCCGCGTGCCCGGAGACGCCGCCCATGAACCTCGCGTTCTCGTCGTGCACCACTCCCCTGAGGAAGCCTATGCCGGGGACGTACTCGGTCGCCGCCGCCCTGGCCCTGGCCTCGGCTGGGGGGTTGAAGGTTGTGTCGCGCATGCCTAGGGGCTCGAAGACGAGCCGGCGGGCCGCCTCGTCGAGGGGGGCGCCGTAGACCTTCTCGGCTATGTGGCCTAGCAGTATGAAGCCTAGGTCGCTGTAGACAACCTTTGTTCCTGGCTCGTACTCGAGGGGGAGGCGGGCTATGTAGCCGGGCACCTCGTCCGGGCTGGCGAGGGTGGAGTAGAGGTGTATGTGCGCCGGGAGCCCGGAGGTGTGTGTTAGGAGGTGGCGGAGCGTTACCCTGTCCTTTCCGCCGCCTGTGAAGGCGGGGATGTATGTTGAGACTGGGTCGTCGAGGGCTAGGAGCCCCTCCTCGGCCAGCCTGAGTATCAGGGGGGTCGTGGCGACAACCTTTGTGAGGCTCGCCATGTCGAAGATTGTGTCGAGGGTCATCTCCTCCCTCTCGGGGTAGACGGCCCTGTAGCCGAAGGCGGCCCTGTAGGCTACGAGTCCCCTCCTGGCTATGAGGAGCACCGCGCCGGGGTAGCAGCCTGAGGCCACGTGGCCCTCGACGAGCCTGGCGAGGCGCTTGAGGGAGTCGCTGCTCAAGCCGGCCTCCTCTGGGGAGCCGGCCTCTCTCAGCTTCACGCTTATATTGTCTCTCCGGCCGGGTATTTACGTGTCCCCCCGGCTTTGGGGG
>JALVKT010000065.1 GCA_027027675.1 Thermofilaceae archaeon
CCCAGCAGGGGGACGCTTCGGAGGCCGTGCTCCTCGACTAGGCGGTAGCGCTCCTCGACCGGGACGGGCTTGTTGGTCGACGCCTCCCTGAGGTCGAAGACGAAGAAGTCGAAGAGGGGGGCCTCGGGGTAGCGGTGCCTGGTGTAGGGGTTCTCGAGGCCCACAACCTCCCCGTTGACCATGTAGCCCTCCAGCTCTTTGAGGAGGCTTGCAAGCTCGTCGCCGTAGAGCCGCCTGAGCCGCGCGGTGGTGTAGGGGCATATGTAGCCGCCACGCGTCAAGGCGTATATCTGGCCGTCAACCTCGACCACGCGGACGTTGTAGCCGTTCATCTTCTCCTCCACGTACACCTTGCCGGGGAAGTGGCGGGGCACAGCCACCGACAATAGGAGAACCCTCCTTATGGAGGGGAAGCCCCTGACAACCCGTGGCCCCTCACCGCCCACTATCACCGCGGTGCCCTCCTCGTAGCCCTTCACCGGCCTCCTGAGGACGTAGTAGTTTAGCCCGCGGAACCTCATGGGCCTCACAGCCCCCTTGGAGAGAAGGCTGTGGGCCTCCTCCCTCGAAAGGCTGAGGGCCTCCGCTAACAGGTCGACGCCCATCGACGGCATACACGCTCAACCTATAATTTCCCGAGCCCCCCTTATTTATGGCAATGAAGCTCGTGCTCGACACCACGGCCTTCAGCGACGACAGGGTACGCAAGGCCCTCGGCGACGGGAGCCTAGAGGCCACTGTCTCGGCGCTCATAGACCTCTTCGCGGAGGCAACCGAGAAGCTCGGCTACGAGTTCTACACCACGCCCCGCGTCTACAGGGAGCTAGCCGGCTTCCTCGAGAGGAACGGGTGCAGCCGGAGAACCATAGAGAGGCTTGCAGGCTGGGTCGTGGTGAAGGCCCCAAGCAGCCTCGAGGCCAGGATCCCCGCCTACGTCATGTACCGCTACGTCGGCGACCTAAGGAGGAGGATGGACAAGGGGCTCCGCGTGGCCGAGAAGGCTGTGAGGAGGGCCGCTAGGGACGCGCGGGAGAACAGCGGCGCCAGCATAGAGGAGGTGGTTGGCCCCCTAATACACAAGCTGAGGGAAGACTACAGGCTGGCGCTGCGGCACGGCATAGTGGACAGCGAGGAGGACTTCGAGCTTGTAATGCTGGCCTGGGAGCTGGGAGCCACAATAGTCTCAAGCGACGAGGGTATACGCTCGCTCGCCGAGAGCCTGGGGATACGGGTTGTGGACGCGGTGACGCTTGTGAACATTATACGTGAACGGCTTGGGCGTAGGGCCGGGCAGCCCTGAACGCCTTGAGCTTCTCCAGAAGCAGGGGTATCCCCTCCCTGGAGTCTATGCTCGCGTCGAACTCTAGGAGCTTGCCGAGCCCCCTGTAGTAGTCGACGACGGGCCTGATAGTCTCCCTGTAAAGCCTGAGCCTCTCCCTGACGACCTCGGGGTCGTCGTCCCGCCTCCTGACAAGCTTTGCGCCGCAAACGTCGCAGATGCCGGGAACCTTGGGCGGCTTCCACTTCACGTGGTACGTGGCGCCGCATCTGGGGCATACGAGGCGGCCCGACACCCTCTCAACTATGACGTCGTCGGGCGCCTCGAGGAGGACGGCCACGTCCACGGGGAACCGGGACTCGAGGAAGCGGGCCTGGCTAAGGGTTCTCGGGTACCCGTCGAGGACGAAGCCCCTGGCGCAGTCGGGCTGGGAAAGCCTCTTCTCGACAACGAGGTTTATGATTGAGTCGGGGACGAGGAGGCCCCTCTCCATGTACCCCTTCACGGCTTTGCCGAGCTTTGTGCCCGCGGCCACCTCGCGGCGCAGGATGTCGCCCGTGGATATGTGGGGTACACCGAGTGCTTTTGCAATGGCCCTAGAATAGGTTCCCTTCCCCACCCCGGGTGGGCCGAGAAAGGTTATGCGCGAGACAGCTCACCCTTATGCATATGTATTATCAAGATTTATTAATCTATCGTATTTATGCGCCGGCGCCATGGAGAAGCGTGGACTGTGGCGTAGACGGGGAGACCGCGTACAGGGTCGTCAAGCTCATCTTGGACGGGAAGACGGAGGAGGCTGTGAGCCTGCTTTCAGAGTACTTCGGCGTAGACCCTCCACGCCTAGCCGTGAAGAGGCCGAAGGGGATCGGCAAGGCCCTGGCGGTCTACGTCGCGGGCAAGGAGACCATATTTTTCACGAGGGGCGAGTACTACAGCAACCCCTTCATAGTGCTCCACGAGTTCTACCACCACCTCCGCATGTTCGAGGGCAAGCACAGGGGGACGGAGAAAAACGCCGACGCCTTCGCCCTCTGCGTCATCGAGAGGGCTAAGGCTTACGCCTCTCGCGGCGGAAGACTATGAGCTTCGCCGCCTCAAGCACGAGGAACACTGTTGCCGCTGCCGCCACCCCCAGTACCCAGTCCTCCAGGTCGGGCTCTACGAGCTTGAAGGCTGCGCGCGCCGGCGGCGCGTAGAGTATGGCGAGCTGCATGACTATGGAGACGAGTATGGCGGCTATCAGGTACTTGTTCTTAAAGACGCCTACCCTAAACACGGTGTGCCTCAGGGACCTCGTTGAGAGAGCCAGGAGGAGCTCCATGAGTATGAGCGAGGTGAATATCGTAGTCCTGGCCTCCACCACGCTGGCCCCCTGGGAGAGCTGTAGGCTGAACATGTAGACCAGTATGGCCGTGGCCACCGCGGGGGTTAGGACGAAGAACAGGAAGTTCTCCCGTAGGTCGAAGACGGGGTCGCTGGGCTTTCTCGGCTTCCGCTCCAGTATGTCGGGGTCTGGGGGGTCGACGCCGAGCGCTATGGCGGGGAAGCCGTCTGTGACGAGATTTATCCAGAGGTACTGTATAGCGTTGAAGGGGAGGGGCAGGGAGGCGAGCGAGGCTACTAGGGGGACTAGGAGCTCCGTTATGTTGCAGCGCAGCAGGTATGCGATGTACTTCCTGATGTTCTCGAATATCTCTCGGCCGAGCTTTACCGCCTCCACGATGGTGGCGAAGTTGTCGTCGGCGAGTATCATGTCGGCCGCCTCCTTCGCGACCTCCGTGCCCGTGATGCCCATCGCAACCCCTATGTCGGCCGCTTTGAGCGCGGGCGCGTCGTTCACGCCGTCGCCGGTCATGGCCACTATGTGGCCCCGCCTCTTCAACGCCTTCACTATGCGCAGCTTATGCTCCGGCGAAACCCTCGCGTAGACCTTTATCCTCTCAACCTCCCTCTCAAGCTCCTCCTCGCTCATCGCGTCGAGCTCCGCGCCCGTCACCGCCTCGTCGCCCTCCCCCATGAGGCCAAGCTCCCTAGCAACGGCCACCGCCGTCAACTTGTGGTCGCCGGTTATCATGGCCACGCCTATCCCGGCGCGCCTGCAGAGGGCGAGCGCGTCCCTGACCTCCGGGCGGGGCGGGTCTATCATCCCGACTACGCCGAGGAACACGAGGTCTGTCTCGTCGCTTTCAACCCACTCCTCCTTGTCCTCAACCCTCTTGTAGGCGAAGCCCAGGTTTCTAAGGCCCTGTGACGCCATCTCCTCCACCGCCCTGAGCACTGCGCCCCTCATCTCCTCGGTGAGCTCCTCCTCCCTGCCGTCAACCATCACCCTCGACGAGAGGGCCAGGACGACCTCAGGCGCGCCCTTTACGTACATCACGAGGCCCTCCTCCGTCCTGTGTATCGTGGACATCCTCTTCCTCTCCGAAGAGAAGGGTATCTCGCCCACCCTCTCCTCGCTCTCCTTGAGGCCCGCCTTGTACGCGAGAACCTTCAGCGCCGCCTCGGTGGGGTCGCCCACCGCGACCCAGCGGCCGTCCCTCTCCTCCACCCTGGCGTCGTTGTTGTGGAGGGCCGCCCTTAGGAGCAGGGCCAGCCCCGGGTTCGAGAGCGGATCTATGGGTTGGCCGTCCATCAGGAACTCTCCGCGCGGCTCGTAGCCCGTGCCTGTGACCTCCACCCTCCTCCCCGGGGGGAGCCAGACCTGCTTGACCGTCATCTCCCCCTTGGTCATCGTCCCCGTCTTGTCGGAGCATATGTACGTGGTTGAGCCGAGCGTCTCCACTGCGGGGAGCTTCTTCACGACGGCGTTACGCTTGGCCATGCGGTACATTCCGATCGCCAGGGCGCCCGTGACTACCGCTGGGAGGGCCTCGGGGACCGCGGCGACGGCCAGGCTTATCGCCCACACCGCCATGTCGAGGAGCGAGTAGTGCCAGACGAAGAGGCCTATCGCCGAGACAACGGAGGCGACGACGACCATGAGGAGGGTGAGCCACCTCCCAATAGAGGCCATCCTGCGCTCCAGAGGCGTCTTCTCCTTCTCAACCTCCTGGAGGCTCCTCGCTATCCGGCCGAGCTGGGTGTCCATTCCCGTGGCCACTGCCACCGCGAGGCCCTTACCGTAGGTGACCACTGTCCCGTAGAACACCATGTTGCTCCTCTCGGCGAGCGGCGTGTTCGGCGGCAGCACGCCCGGGAACTTCTCCACAGTGACTGACTCGCCCGTGAGCATGGACTCGTCAACCTTGAGGTTCACGGACTCGAAGACCCTCGCGTCGGCCGCTACACGGTCCCCGGCCGCGAGGACGAGTACGTCGCCCGGCACGACCTCTGCCGCCGGGACTGTCTTCTCGACGCCTCCCCTGAGAACCCTGGCGGTGGGCGCGGTCATCTTCTTGAGTGCCTTCACGGCCTCCTCGGCCCTGTACTCCTGCGCGAAGCCCAGGATGGAGCTGGCAAGGACTATCGCGAGTATGGTGGCCGCGTCGAGAACCTCGCCTATCGCCAGTGAGAGGGCTGTGGCGAGGAGCAGGAGCGCCATTAGGGGGTTTATGAACTGGTCTATGAATATGAGGAGGGGGCTCCTACCCTTCTCCTCCTCGATGACGTTTGGCCCGTGCTCTCTGAGGCGCCTGGCAGCCTCCTCGTCGCTGAGCCCCTGGGGGGATGAGCGGAGCCTCTCAAAGACCTCCTCTATGGGCAGTGAGTGCCACGCGACGCCCTCTCCCACACTTAGCACCTGAGCCGGAGAAGGCGGCGCCCCTACATATATCTCTACGCCGCCC
>JALVKT010000066.1 GCA_027027675.1 Thermofilaceae archaeon
TAAGGCTTGTAAGGGAGGCTGTGGGGGAGGGGCGTCTCGTAGAGGCTGCGTCGCCCGGTGGAAAGAGGCTCTCCGTAGAGGCGGCGCTGGCATATATGAGGTGGAGGAGCAGGCTCCCCGTGGTGACGAGATGAAGTGCTTCAAGAGCTACAGCGAAGTCGAAGCCGACGCGGCCGTCGTGTCGTGGCTCCTGTTCCTCTACGCGGCGGCCGTGCTGGGGTGGCAGGTAGGCTGGGGCGAGGAGTTCCTCGAGTACATGGCTGGAATGCTGGCCGTGATTCCCCTACATGAAGCGGTTCACGCGGCCGTTCTCCTAGCCTTCGGTTACAGGGTGGGGTTCGGCTTTGGCCGTGAAGGCGCGCTTCCAGTGGCGTATACTAGGCCCGCCCGGCCCGTGGAGAGGGAGAAATACCTGGTGTTCGCCGCGGCCCCACTCGCGGCCATGCATCTGCTACTCGTTTGGAGCATCTTCGGGCCGCTTCCCGCGTGGGCAAGGGCCCTCTACCTGTGGAACACGGCTGGCAGCAGCGGCGACGTCCTAGCCCTCCTCTCGACACTAAGGCTTCCCCCGGGGAGCATGGTCCGGGACAGGGGGCCGGGCTTCGAGGAGTGCATGCCCGACCCCTTGCCTGGCGCGTGGAGGTGGGCGCTGTACGTGGCGGCAGCCGCGGCGACTGTGTACGTTTTAGCCCACGGCGTTTTTCACTATGAAGTCGACTATGCGTTCAATCTCGCTCCTTATTAGGGGCGGTAGGCCCGGCTCCTCCACGCTCAGGAAGCCCCTGAGCAGTAGGGCCCTCGCCTCCTCCTCGGTGAAGCCCTTCGCCTCAAGGTAGGCGATGTTTTCCTCGGAGAGGCTCCCGATCGCCGCCTCATGCGTCAGCTCGGCTCCCGGCGCCAGCGAGGATATTATGGGGACGGAGTCGACGCGGGACGCGTCGTCGAGGAGCAGGCCGAGGCACTCTATGTGGCCCCTCGTGCCCCCAGTCTTGGCGTCTATCTCGTTCCTCGCGACCACGGTTGACCCCTCCCTCGCCATGACCCTCGACACCATCTCCGCGGCGGCCCCCTCGCCCTCCAGCACGGCGCGGCCGCCGAGGTCGTATACGCCGCCGGCCTCCGCCGATACTATGCTTGTAAGCTTCGCGTAGGCGCCGCGCGCCAATCTGACCTGGGGGTAGCTCTGGATACTGGCCACGGGGCTGTAGACGGCGTAGTAGCTGTGGTACTCGCCGCCCTCCTCCACCCTGACAGCGGTGCGGGGCCTCACGTGGACGCCCGGGGCCCAGCTGTGGAGCATCGTGTAGCCGAGCTTGGCGCCCGGCGCCACGTAGAACTCTGATATGCCTATGTGTAGGCCGCCTTTGACGCCGTGGGGAACCATGCATCCCGTTGTTACGTGGGCCTCCGCGCCCTCGTCAACGTAGACAATGTTGTGGGTGAACTGTACCTCCCCTCCCGTGAAGAGGCTGAGGCAGGTGTATATTGGCTGCTCCACCCTTACGCCGGGGGGCACGTAGACGTAGTAGCCGAGCTCGCCGCCGTAGAGGTAGGCGGCCGCGGTGTACTTGTCCTTGTCCGGGGGTACGAGGCTCCACGCTATCCTGCGGGCCCTCTCGTCCTCCTTGAGGGCTATGCGGAGCGGCTTGACGACTACGCCCATCTTGGCCAGGGTGGCCTCCATCATCTTGTAGAAGGCCGTCTCGCCGGCCTGGAAGTAGCTTATGCTCCCAGGGTTTAGGCCCACCTTGCGCTGGGCCTCCGCGAGGAGGCTCGCGTCGGGGTCTCCCACGGCTACCCGCGGCTTCTCAAGCCTGAACTGTGTAAGGTCTACGTCTGGGCCGTACTCCGCCTTCTTGGAGAGGGCCTCCCTAACCCTCTCCCTAGCTACTGCCTCCACCATCCACCTCACCGAAGCCGTACTCCCTTATCCTCTCCAGCATTTCCCGCGCCGGCCCACTCGCCTTCACGACGCCGTCGAGGAGTATGTGGGCCTCCCCGTCCAGCCTCTCCGCGAGGAAGCTCGTATGAGTCACGACGAGCACGGCGGCGCCCCTCCGCGCCAGCCTCTCTATCGCTGAAGCCACTATCCCGACGCTTTCGAGGTCTACGCCGCTGTCCGGCTCGTCGAGCATCGCGGCCCTCGGCTTCTGGAGGAGTGTGACGGCGAGCTCGGCGCGCTTCCTCTCGCCTCCGCTGAAGCCCCTGAAGGCCTCCCTGTCAAGGAGGCCGTCGAGCCTGAGGAGCTCCACCACTCCCCCCATCATGTCTGTAGTGCCGTGCCTCTCGGCAACCTTTTCGAGTAGGGTGGAGAGCTTTAGGCCGCGGAACTCTGGGGGTATCTGGAAGGCTAGCGCGAGGCCCCTCATGGCCCTCTCCCAGGGCGGGAGAAGCGTGACCTCGTGCTCTCCCAGGAAGACCCTGCCGTCCGTGACCTGGACGTGGGGGAGCCCCATGATGGCCGAGAGTAGCGTGGTCTTGCCGGCGGCGTTGGGGCCGAGCAGGAGGTGTACCTCGCCGGCCGGCACCTCCAGGTCTACGCCGTGCAGCACCTCGCGCCCGGCTACTGAGGCGCGTAGGCCCTCCACTTTGAGCAACGCGTGCACCTAGACGTGTATGACGGTTACATATGTAAAAGATTAGCGCCTCCTGGCCTTGACCGTGGCCAGTGGGAGCCGGGGCTTCACGGCTATCCTCGGCTTCACGCTGGCCAGGCTGGGCTCGTGGGAGAGCAGCTTCTGGATGGCCAGGGTGGCTGTGGCGGCGGCAGCCGCGCTTATGAGGAAGAGGAGCCTCGGTGTGAACACGTCGGCTATGAAGCTTGCGGCTATGCCGAGGAGGCTTCCATAGATTGTGGTGAGGAGGCTCTCTGTGGCGAAGAAGGTGGCGCGCTCCGTCTCGTCGCTTATGTCCATGAGGGCCTTCCTATAGGCGACCCAGAAGGCCGGCCACACGGGGACAGCCAGTATGGCCGCGAAGACGTAGGGGTTGGGTGCGAGGAAGTAGCCCGTGTAGAGGGCTGTCCAGCCGAGGCCTGCGAGGGTGAACATCTGTCTCACGCTGAACTTGTCGGCGAGCCTCCCGTAAAGGTAGGATGAGAGCCCCGTCACCGTGTTGACAGCCGCTACCGTGCTCCACAGCTGGGGCGTCCCTCCGAGGTACTTGAGGAAGTAGACGGAGATTATGCCGCCTCCAAGGGCGCTGGGCAGCGTTATGAGAAGCCTCGAGGCGTAGAGGTTCCAGAACCTCCTGGGTATGCTCGGCTTCTGCACGAGAGCCTTGAAGGTGAGCGGCCTGCTCGGCTCCCTCTCCTCCCTTATCGACGCTATTATCGCCAGGGGCACGAGGTTGAGGAGGGCCACTATCCTGAGCACGGTGCGGAAGCCCAGCTCCGCGTAGAGGTAGCCGGAGAGCAGGTTGCCCATGAAGCTCCCCGCGAGGCCTAGCACGTCGAATAGGCCGAGGCTCCTTCCCCTCTTCTTCTTGAAGGTCTTCGCGAAGAGTGCTGAGAAGCTTGCGCCGCCGGCGCTGCCCGTCACGGCTCCGAGGAGCCTGATGGCGAGGAGCTGGTCGAAGCTCGTCGCAAAGGAGAGGGCGAGCGTCGCCGCTATCCCCGTGGCTGAGGAGAGGACTATGAACCATTTACGGAGCCCCTTGGAGTCGGATATGCGGGCCCACACGAGGCCCAGGATGACGGAGAGGATCATGGGCGCGTAGTTGACGATGCCCATGAGGAAGAAGCTTCCACCCACTACCTCGTAGAAGTAGACGGCCATGAAGGGGGCCGCTAGGCTCCCCGAGAGGCTGGCCACCAGGTTGTACGTGAGCAGCTTGTTGTTTTCCCTATACATCACGGTGGACGGACACGGGGCGGTGCGTATTTAAAAATTTTTTAACGGCTCGGTGTACCTTCCCCGCAGGGGGGAGGGGAGGGGCTGGGGGAGGAAGAGTAACATTAAGGCTTACTTGTAAGTTAATGTTTAAACGCATATTCCCTTTCAGGCCGCATAGGTTAGTGTTTTGGAAAAACCCGGGTAACATTAAAGCAGCACTCCACGCTTGAAAATACCGTGGAGGAACTAAGACACCTGTGCAGCAGCAGGCTGCTCTGCCACACCACCGTGCTCTCGGCAACCGCGGTAGCGGCAGTGCTAGGCCTCTGGCTAGCGAAGCTGCACCCCATACTGCTCCCCCTGCTGCCAACCCTGGCCGCGTACCCGGCCTACCTGTGGCTCGTAAAGGAGAAGAGGCTCCTGGAGGCGTCGGCCCTGATACTGGAGTGGGCGCTCATACTCTCGCTCGCCGTGATAGGCGCTACGCTCCAGTACGGCACGCAGCTCGGCCCCCTCGTGATCAAGGGGGAGCCGTACAGGAAGGAGATGTTCGCATGGGTGGCGACCGGCAGGGGCGCCGAGGGCGACATAAACATATTCCTGGTGCCCAAGATCAGGGAGCTAGTCATATTCAGCGTGGCAGCCTTCGCCACGCTCGGCTTCGCAGCCCTCCTCATGGGCGCAGTGCTCCTAGACTACATGAACTACTACGTGGGCAACCTTATACTGGCCGCGAAGCCGGGCGCCGCCCTGCAGGTTGCACTGCTCGCCTGGCCCATCTACGCCATACTCCGCGTCCCAGGATACGTCTTCCTCGCAACGGCGCTCACGCGCATAGCCCTTGTGGCGCTGAAGGAGCACAGGTTCTCGCTGGAGCCCGAGACGAAGAAGCTGCTCCTCTACGCAGCCATACTCATAGCCCTAGACTTCGCCTTGAAGGCGACGGTCGCGAACGCCTTCTACCAGCCTACGCTGAAAAGCCTGACAAAAATAGGCGGATAAAAAAGCTTTTTTCCCTCGCATCTACTCTGAAACCAGCCCGGCCTTCTTCAAAGCCTCCCTCAAAGTGACGCCTGGCTCCACGCGGACAACCCTAAGGCCAGCCGCTTCTGCGGCCTGCGCCGCGTTTACCCCGAGCCCCGGCGCCACCACCACCTCCGCGCCTGTGCCGAGCACCCATTCCACCAGGCCCGGCCCAGCCCCTCCCGGAGCCGCCATATACGGGTTCTGAACCAC
>JALVKT010000067.1 GCA_027027675.1 Thermofilaceae archaeon
TCTTCTTTGAGGCCCTGTATCCGAGGAAGAAGGCTACCGCTCCTATTACCAGCCAGAGCCAGCCCCCTAGGAAGAGGAAGAGTATGATGAATATGACGCCTATGATGTACCATACCTTGGGCGACATTTTTTTACTCCCCGCCCTTCTCCTGGGCCTTCAGTATGTAGTCCCTTGAGGTGGAGCCCTCCCCAAGCTCGGCTATCTTCTCGTCGAACATGTCGGCGACCGCCATGACTGCTACGAGGCTGGCCCTGAACTCCTCCTTCTCAAGGTACTTCTCGAGCATGTAGTGGGAGTAGAATACGGTGGGCTTGCCGTCGATGCCGTCCTCGACGAAGCTGAACTTGCCGAGCGGTATCTCGGCGTTCTTCGCGAGCAGGAACTTGAGGAGCTCGGGCTTGTCCTTTACGCCGATGGCCACCGTGGCGGTTATCTCGACTATGTCGTGGTCGCTCCACTTTGCCCTCCTAACAATGACTATCGTCGACTCGTAGGGTATCACGTACATGCCGTCTACAACGTCGAAGCTGAGTCCGTTCTCCTCGAGCCACTCCCTTATAAAATCCTTCTCTTCTTGAGACATTCCCTTTTCAGGCGTAAAGAGGGGGCACGGTATTTATCAGCGGGGTTTAACCTTGCCCGACAATTCTCAGCGCGCCCCACGGCGAGGGGTTTATGGCGGGTACACCTTTACGCCGAGGCGCTTCGCGGCCCCGCGCAGCTCGGGGTCGTACGTGGCTAGTGCCACGCCCAGCCTCTTGGCGAAGACCAGGAGTAGGTAGTCGTTTATCTTTGTCGGCGGCGCGTTGTCCCGTGCGAGGAGCTCCATGGCCTCTATGAATATCTCGCTGTTCTCGCAGACGTAGAAGAAGCGCGCGTCGTTGAAGTACTCGGCCACCTTGTTTTTCACGACGTCCACGCCTAGGCCCAGCTTTCTGAGGGCCAGCCAGATGAACTCGTGCATGACGACGCTTGCAAGGTATATCCTGTCGGCGTCGTCTAGGAGGGCGCTTGCCTCGAGGTGTTTCGGGCTGTTTTCGACGGTGTCGTATACGAGGATGTCGGTGTCTACTAGTACGCGGAGCTCCTCCATCTCTATCGGCGGCATATGATAGTGGGGGCCGGGGCTAGAGATATAAGTTGCCTCGAGGCGGGGCGCCGATATAAACCCCCATGGCTAATGATATGACGATGTCAAGAACATTGTTTGCGGCCATAGCCGTGATCGCGGTCGCGGCGGCCTCATATATGCTCCTAGACAGCTATATAGCGTCGACCGGAACAAGCAGATTCGTGGCTGCCCGCAACGCGGGGCCGGGAGAGACCCTGCCTAACGCCACGCTCATGGTACTCGTGGACAACGAGGCGGAGCCCGGCTACGCCGCCGCGTGGGGCCTCAGCGTCTTAGTGGACGCGGGGGGACATCTCGTGCTCTTCGACACCGGGCCTGACCCCCGGGTGCTCCTGGCCAACGCGGCTAGGCTCGGCGTTGACCTGTCAAAGGTGGAGGCTGTCGTTATAAGCCATAGACACCTTGACCACACGGGCGGCCTCGCGGCATTAACTCCCTACAGGGATGGATTGAAGGTCTACGTGCCGGGCGGAGACCGTG
>JALVKT010000068.1 GCA_027027675.1 Thermofilaceae archaeon
CCGGCTAGGAGCGACCACGGTAGGGCGGTGAACGTGGATAAGCTGATAAAGAGGGTGTTGGCGCTGAGAGGTGAGAGGTAGATGCCCCGGAGGGTCTCTGACAGGGTGCTCTGGAGCCTCGTGGAGCGCTACTACGACGTGCTACCAGAGTCTCTGAGGAAGGAGCTGTTCACGAAGATAAAGGAGGCCGGCCTGACTAAGAGCGAGGCAGAGCAGGTAATCGAGGAAGCCGTGAGGCGCTACAAGGCCAGCTTAGTGGCCCCAGGCGAAGCCGTGGGGATGGTTGCGGCGCAGAGCCTGGGTGAGCCCGCAACCCAGATGACTCTCAGGACTTTCCACTTCGCAGGCGTCAGGGAGCTCAACGTCACCCTCGGCCTGCCGAGGATGATAGAGATTGTCGATGTGAGGAGGGAGCCGTCGACGCCCATCATGGAGATCTACCTGGAGCCCGAGCTCGCCAAGGACAGGGACGCGGCGCTCCGCCTCGCGGGGGAGATAGAGCTTACCACTATCGAGAACGTGACCCGCTCCGTGGAGCTAGACTACTACGAGTACGCAGTGATCCTCGAGCTCGACCCGGAGGTCATGGAGAACAGGGGGGTAACGCTTGACGACATCGTCAAGGCGTTGAACAGGATTAAGGGCAGGAAGGGTAAGGTTGAGGTTCGAGACGAGAACACCGTCGCGATATACCTTGGCGTCGAGGACGTGCCTAAGCTTCGACGCCTACACGACAGGGTGTTGTCGCTGAGGATTAAGGGGATAAAGGGTATACGCCACGCCATCGTGAAGCCAGTAAAGGACGACGAGGGCAACATCGTAGAGTACATGATAATGACCGAGGGCTCCAACCTCCAAGCCGTCCTAAGCGTCGAAGGCGTGGACCAAACGAGAACCATTACAAACAACATCCTCGAGATATACGAGGTTCTTGGGATAGAGGCCGCCAGGCAGGCCATAATCGAGGAGATAAAGAAGGTTCTGGAGGAGCATGGCCTCGACGTAGACTACAGGCACATAATGATGGTTGCCGACACCATGACGTACACGGGCAAGGTGAGGCAGGTTGGGAGGCACGGAGTCGCGGGAGAGAAGAGCAGCGTGCTGGCGAGGGCCAGCTTCGAGGTCACCGTTAAAAACCTAGTGGAGGCCGCCATGAGGGGCGAGGTAGACCCGCTCAGAGGAGTCATCGAGAACATTATCGTGGGCAACAAGCCGATACCCGTGGGCACAGGCGCGGTAAAGCTTAAAATGAGATACGAGTTTCCTCTAGCCGCAGCTACTAATGGTGGCGGAGAATGAGCGTAAACGTGGTTAGGGAGATCCAGACAGCCCTGAAAACGGGAAAAGTGGTTTTAGGGTTCAATCGGACGAGGAGGGCCCTGGTAAACGGCAAGGCAAAGATGGTGATAGTCGCGAGGAACGCGCCCAGCGACATCAGGGAGGAGATAGAGTACTACTCTAAGATCTCAGGGACGCCCGTCTACGTTTTCAATGGGACGAGCCGCGACCTGGGAGCGACATGTAACAAGCCCTTCTTCGTAGCCGCCATGGCCATTATAGACCCTGGGGAAAGCATGATCCTGGAGCTGGCTAAAGCGAAGGGAGGAAAATGAGTGAAAACGAGGGAGTAAAGCTAACAGACTACGAGCTACAGTTAATGGCTCTTTTTGAGAAGCTGACACGCGTCCCAGCCAAGGACTGCATAGTAGACGACGAGCTTGACAGGATAATTTTCGTGGTGGGCAAGGGGCTGGCGCCCTTCGCCGTCGGGAAGAACGGCTCCAAGATACAGATGCTGAGGCGCGCCTTCAAAAAAGACGTCGAGATAATAGAGTACGGGAAGAACATCGAGGAGGCCATGAGGAACAGCCTATACCCCGCACAGGTCGTCGACGTCAAAGTAAAGGGCGACGGCGACCGCAAGGTCGTCTACGTGAAAGTTCCCGAAAGCCACATGGGAATGGCCATAGGAAGAGGCGGCAGGAACATTAAGAGGGCGAAGCTCGTCGCGCGCCGCTACTTCGGTATAAGCGATGTCCGCGTGTCCCCGGCCTAGCGCGCCAGCGTGGGCACAAAGTTTTTTATAATAGCTAATTGATGTGGAGACGGGTCCTGTTATGCCTGGAAGCAAGTCTCCAATGGGGATGTTCGCGGCTCGGAAGCTACGCGAGAAGCGTAAAAAGTTCCGGTGGAGTGACATCTACTATAAGCGGCGCATGCTCCAGCTGAAGAAGAAGGTTGACCCCCTCGAAGGGGCACCGATGGCGAGGGGCATCGTTATAGAGAAGGTTGGCATCGAGAGCAGGCAGCCCAACAGCGCGGTCAGAAAGTGCGTCAGGGTCCAGTTGATAAAGAACGGCAAGATAGTCACGGCGTTCCTACCCGGTGACGGCGCCCTGCTATTCGTGAACGAGCACGACGAGGTTATAATTGAGGGCATAGGCGGCCCTGAAGGCAGGGCATATGGTGACCTCCCAGGCGTGAGGTGGAGGGTCGTAAAGGTCAACGGCGTAGCGCTAAAAGAGATTCTGCGGGGGAGGAAACAGAAGCCTATCCGGTGAACCCCCGTTGACAAACTCCCTGAAAATCCGCGTTTTAGAGAGCAACGCTGAAAGGATAGTTCTAGATGTGGAGGGCGCGACTCCGGCGTTCCTCAACAGTATTAGGAGGGCCGCTATAGCAGAGGTGCCGACGCTGGCGGTCGACGAGGTAATCTTCTACAACAACGACAGCGTAATGTGGGACGAGGTACTAGCCCACAGGCTCGCCCTCATCCCCCTCAAGGTGGAGCCGCTCGAGGGCTACGACGCCCTAAGAGACTGCTACGAACACGGCAACGACTGTGCTGCGCTCTTCGTGCTCGACGAGGAAGCAGTTGAACGGGTCAAGACCGTGTACAGCGGCCACCTGCGCTTCGAGGGGTTCGAGGGCCTCGTAGAGGGCCCTGCCAGGATAAACGTGGAGCCCGTGTCCAAGAAAATCCCCATAGTGAAGCTTGCGAGGGGCCAGAGGCTACGCCTAACAGCTATAGCTAAGATGGGTGTGGGGCGTGAGCACGCCAAGTGGCAGCCCACCTCCGCGGTCGCGTACCGCTTCGCGGCGCAGATAAAAATCCTAAAGGAGCCGGACTCGGAGACCGCAGCCAAGATCGCGGAGGTCTGCCCCAGGAAGGTCTTCGCGGTCGAGAAGGGAAAGCTCGTGGTGAAAAACCTTGAGGCATGCAATACTTGCCGTGAATGCCAGGACCGCTACCCCGAGTACGTCTCCGTTACGTGGGACTCCTCTAAGGCCCGCTTCACGCTTGAAAGCGTGGGCGCGCTCCCCGCGTGGAAGATACTCCTTACCGCGGTAGATGTTCTCGAGGAGAAGGCTTCCCGCTTCGTGGATGCCGTCGAGGCGGCTATTAGGGGTGAGGAGGGCGGCGAGCCCCAAAATTAATTTAGAAGTTACTGATGGATGAGAGGGGTTGTAGAGGCATGAAGAGGACAGGGCCTACAAACGTGCATCTGCGGCGCCTGGTTCACAAGCTAAAGAAGTATAGCAGGGAATACAAGGCGCCCATCTGGAGGGCGGTGGCGGAGAAGCTCTGGAAGCCCCGGAGGCAGAGGATCGAGGTAAACCTGAGCGTTATCAACAGGCACACCGAGGACGGCGACGTCGTTGTCGTGCCGGGCAAAGTGCTTGGCAGCGGCATGCTAGACCACTCCGTTACGGTTGCGGCGTGGCGCTTCAGCCGGAGGGCTCTTAAGGAGATACGTAAGAGGGGTGAGGCGCTCACGATAGATGAGCTTTTAGAGCGCAACCCCGAGGGTAAGGGTGTAAAGATTATCGGGTGAGCGTTATGGCCGGGGAAAAGGTTACCGTGATTGACGGGACGGGCCACGTGGCCGGGAGGCTCGCCAGCATTATTGCGAAGAGGCTTCTCAACGGGGAAACCATAGTAGTGGTGAACGCGGAGAAAATAATCATTACTGGGAAGAAAAACAGGGTTCTAGAGAAGTTCCTCAAGAGGATTTCGGAGTGGCGCACCTACTATAACCCGGAGAAGCGTGGACCAAAGTATCCGAGGACGCCGGACAGGATATTTAAGCGCATGGTTCGCGGGATGCTTCCCCATAAGAAGCCTAGGGGCCGCGAGGCACTCAAGAGGCTAAGGGTTTATGTTGGCGTCCCCAGGGAGTTTAGGGACGTAGAGCCTGAGAGGGTTGAAGACGCGCTCTTCAAGAACGAGTTCTGCCCCTACGTCACGCTGGGGCAAATATATGAGGAGATAGCTCAAAGGCAGATAGAGGCGTGATGGCTATGAGGATAGTGTTAACCTCTGCTAGGAGGAAAACCGCTCGTGCACGAGCCCTCATAAAGGATGGTAGGGGGCGCGTCTTGATAAACGGCGTCCCCCTCGAGATACTCGAGCCTGAGCTTGTGCGGATGAAGATTGAAGAGCCGGTCATGCTTGCAGGCGACATAGCGAGGCAGGTTGACATAATAGTCGAGACTAGGGGAGGAGGAATAATGGGCCAGGCCTCCGCCGCCAGAACGGCGATAGCTAGGGGCCTCGTGGAGTGGAGTGGCAGCAACGAGCTGAAGGCTCTATACATGGAGTATGACAGGCACCTGTTGGTGGAGGATCCGAGGCAGACCGAGCCTAAGAAGCCTAGGGGTAGGAGTGCAAGGGCGAAGAGGCAGAAAAGCTACCGTTAGCCGAATTTTCTATTTCACAAGTTGAATTATTAATTCCTGTTGAATATAGAACCAAGCTATGTTAGGTAGGCTTCTCCCTCCTCTAGTTCTCCTAGCTTGGTGTATAGGAGTATCTTGTCTATGATTTCTGTGTGTGAGAGAAACATTCTCCTACAGCAGTACCTTTTTACGCCTAGGTCGTCTAGGACTTTTCCGGGGTCTTCTCCGTTGCTTACACGCCTGGCGTACTCGTACCATTTGTCTCCTATGAGGCTTCCACAGGTAAAACATCTTATGGGCACTATCATAGCTACCCTCATTGCGCGTTGAGGCAGATATAGGCTTTGCGCTCAT
>JALVKT010000069.1 GCA_027027675.1 Thermofilaceae archaeon
CCGTGTCCACGGGCGTGCCCGCGGCCGTGCATGGGCGGCACGGGGGGCGGCAGGGGCAGTGGCTTGTGGCGCGGCTTGCCGGGCTTTATTACGGCCCATGGCGGCTTGTGGTGCTGCTTCGCCACCGTTATCCTGTGGACGAGCTCCCTGAAGAGCTTGCGGAGGTCCGGCTTTGTCATGTTGAGGTGTGTGCCGTTGGTGAGTGTGCCGTTTACGAGGCCCCTCGCCCTGGCCCTCCTCCACGCGTGGAGTATGGCTATGAACTTTATCCTTGCCTGCGCGTTCTCTACGAGCCTGCGAGCCGCCTTGATGAGCGCGATGGCCCTCGCCCTGTTGCCCTCGGCGAGGCTCTCGTTGGCCGCCTTGACCATGCGGAGCGCTGTGAGGAGCATGCCCTTAACCTCCGTGCTGTTCTGCACTATGGGGAGGCCTAGCAGGAAGTGTATCCTCCTGGCGAGGAGCTGCGCTGCCGCCTCTATGCGGCTCTCGTTGACGCGCGTCCACCAGGGCCTGTGGGGCGGGGTGGCGTTAACGGGCGTCCCGTTGATAGGCTTCACAGTCGCGGCGACGCCGGCGCAGGCGGAGAAGTTTACGTGGGTGTCGTGGGCGGCCCGCGCCTGGAGGGCTAGGGCGTGGCCGTAGTAGCGTATCGCCCAGACCGCGTCGACCTTGGCGGCGGTGTAGTTGCCCTCTCCGTAGAGCTGCACGCTGGCGTTGAGGTACGCGTCGCCGGTCGCGGTGAGGTTTTCGATCTGCGCGAGGAGGTCGGCTGAGGCGTTGGCGGAGGCGAGCACGTCTGTGCGGCACTTGACTATTGCCTGTAGCCTGCGCGCGTTGTTTATGAGCACCGCAGCGGCGAACCCCTCGTTGCCCTGGGCGAGCGTTACCGTCACGGCTGAGACTAGTAGCACCGCTATGAGGCCGAGCGCGACTAGAGTTTTCACGTTCATTCCGATCGCCGTGATGAGGAGGCGGGGCGCGGCTATTAAGGGATGCACCTGTAAAACAGAGGAAAAAGATTTGGAAAAGTATTTTCCAGCCTTGCTACGCGTTCCTTGCAGAGAGCTTTTCGACAACGTACCTTACCGCTTCGCCCACGGTCTGGTTTTTCTCCACGTCTTCGTCGGGGACCTCGATGCCGAAGGTGTCCTCTATCTCGGCTACGAGCTCTATGGTTGTCATTGAGTCGGCGCCGAGGTCCTCTATGAAGCGGGTCTCCGGGGTTATCTTTTCCGGGTCGACGCCGTATATCCTTGCTATTATCTGCTTTATCTTCTCCTCAACCTCCTTCTCATTTATCATCCACTACCACCCGGGGGGACACCCTACTAGGGGAAAAACCTACCTCCTATATTTCTTGGCGTACAGCTCGATGTAGTACTCCCTCTCCTCCCTCGTCATCTCGTAGAGGTGCTTGAACAGCCTCCTCTGGGCCTCGGTGAGCTTCTTGCCCCTCCTGCCCATCGCTGTCTCGGCGGTGCGGAGCATGCGGCGCAGCCCGCTGCCCTTGCTCAGCTTCCCGTTGTGGTACCACGTGAAGCTGGGTATGTACTTGGGGGAAAGGTCTGTTGAGAGGACGTTGCACATGACCCCTATCAC
>JALVKT010000070.1 GCA_027027675.1 Thermofilaceae archaeon
GGGTGGGGCGACGTCTACGTGTCAACGTTCTCCCTCACGGAGAGGGACTTCCAGGGCGCCGCGGCGACCGCCGCCCGCGTGGCTGCAAGGCTGGCTGGGGCTAACTTTTCGAGGCTAAACTTCTACTTCAGGGTGCAGGGAGACGCAGTAATAGTGGGCGGCCCCAGCGCCGGCGTAGCCATGACAGTGGCCGCGTACGCGGCCCTCACGGGGGCGCGGGTCAACAGGAGCGTCGCGGTCACGGGCATGGTGGCCCCCGACGGCAGCGTGGGACCCGTGGGCGGGATCTACGAGAAGGCGTGGGCGGCGAGCAGGAAGGGCGTGAAGCTCTTCCTCGTACCCCCGGGGCAGAGCGTGGTCGTCGAGTATAAGAGGGTGGAGCGCCGCATAGGCCCCTTCATAGTCTACTCGGTCGAGCCTGTGAAGGTCAACCTGTCCAGCTACGCGCCCAAGCACTGGGGCCTCAGGGTCGTCGAGGTCGCGACTGTCAGGGAGGCCATACACTACATGACCGGGGCCTCGCTGCCGGCGCCCACCCCCAAGAAGCCCTTCCTGGGCGCGGAGGCCAGGGCGAGGCTCTCAACTGTGAGGGGCCTCATAGAGAGGAGGGCTTGGGGCGAGCTCAACGCCACAGCGAAGAGGCTCAGCTCTGCACGCATACCCGGTCTCCTCAGGGCAAGGCTCAACGCCCTACTCAGGGACTACGGGCTCCGCCAGCTACGCGCGGCCTCCCAGCTACCCCCCTACTCCGCCGAGAGGCTGCACCTCGCCGAGGGGGCACTCGCCGCGGCCCGCTGGGCCTCCCTGCTCCTCGACTACTATGGGGGCGCGAACCTCTCAGAGACCATTAGGAGCCTCTCCGCCAGGTGGAACGCCACCGCCGCAGGCCTCGAGTCGACGGGCTCGCCAAGCCTCCTAGACGCGGAGACCCAGGTGCTCGCTGCCGACGCCCTCGTAGTCGCGGCCAGGAACATAGACGCGGCCAGGGAGGCCTGGAGCAGCAGCCCCGAAGACTCGCTCCGCCTACTCGCGCTGGCAAGCGTCTCGATAGACGAGGCGGACGCGTGGGCCGGCCAGCTCGGCCAGGGGAGGCCTAGGGCGCGCGACGAGGCAGGCATGTACCTGCTCGCCGCGAGGAGCACGTGGCCCTACGTCTCAGCTGTGGCCCAGGAGACCGGCGCGGGGGGTGGACGCCTACTCGGGGAGGCAGAGGCCTACTA
Source organism: Thermofilaceae archaeon (assembly GCA_027027675.1). GTDB lineage: Archaea > Thermoproteota > Thermoprotei > Thermofilales > Thermofilaceae > JALVKT01. The sequence continues at coordinate 1,221 of JALVKT010000070.1, forward strand.
CGTGCTCGCCAGGGAGTTCTACGCTAGGAGGCTTTACCTCGTCGCCGCGGCCGCCGCCTCCAGGAGCCTGGCCCTCTCCCAGGCGGCCATGGATGCGGTCCAGCTGGTGCTGAGCGGGCAGCCCGTGTACCTCGAGTACAGCGAGAAGCTGGCGCTAGCCTCTGCGGGGCCCGAGGCGCTTGCGTCGGTGTACTTCTACAACCTGTCTAGGCTCTACACGGGCTACGGCGACAGGCTGGTGTACTACAAGCTGGCGAGCCAGTCGGGCGAGCTGGCGAAGGCCCTCTCCGGCGCCCAGGGCGTTGAAGCCGCGTCTGGGCAGCGTGTCGGCGGAGGCCAGCCCGGCGCCACGGAGAGCCCCGGCAAGCC
>JALVKT010000071.1 GCA_027027675.1 Thermofilaceae archaeon
TATGTCTCCCTCCTCTACGACATAGCCGGGCTTACCCGCTATAGTATATGCTAGGGTCGACTTGCCGCTACCATTCGGCCCCATGAGGCCGTGGATTTTTCCCGGCTCTACCTCTAGGTCGACCCCGCGGAGCACTTTTTGCCCTTCAACACTTACGGTTAGACTGTGTACCTCTAGTTTTGGCATGAACATCCCCTTTAGTTATTCTAACTATATGTTGTTCTGGCGGCATTAAATATGTCGCTGTCATATATAGGTGTGGAGCGAGTCTTCACTCTCTTCCTCATAATTTTTTAAACTTGTATTTAAATGGTATAATATGATTTAACCATAGTTTAATATACTCTTTTTAAATTAAAAATAATGGGTGAGCACTATGGCCGAGAAGAAGCCCGAGACAAAGGAGACCGACCGCATGGAGGAGGAGCTTCGCACGCTCTTCGGCCAGGCTGAAAGCATAAGGAGGCAGATAGCCACCATAGACGACACAATACTCGACCTCGCGGCCGTCGTTGAAACGCTCGACTACATAAAGGAGCACGGAAAGGACAAGGTAGTGCTCGTCCCCATAGGCGCTGGCAACTTCATACGCGCAAAGATACTCGACACTGAGAAGGTGATAATGGGGGTCGGCGGGAGGCTCAGCGTGGAGGCCGACATTGAGGAGGCCAAGAAGACGCTCAACGAGAGGATCGACACCCTAGAGACCCTGAGGCTCGACCTCAGGAGGAAACTCGAGGAGATAAACGCTAGGATAAGGGAGCTCGTCCAGAAGGCTGGGAGCAGCTAAAAACATGATTTTCTCTTTTCCGTTTCTAAGGTGATCGCATGTCCGTCTCGCAGGAGCTCTACGATGAGTTGTTACGCGAGCTCGAGGAGGCAGAGAAGTTTCTCGTAAAGGCTAAGGGCAGGCGGATTTACGCGTCATTCGGTGGCAGGTTTTTCATAGAGGTGACGCCTGAGGAGGCTAGAGAAATTCTGGAGAAAGTTAAGGCTAGGCTTGCTGCTTCGAAAAGTAAAAATGATTAGGTAACCTAAATTATCATAATTATGGTTGCCAAATTTATAGATAGGAGCAGCGAGCTCGAGGCGCTTCAGAGAATACTTGAGAGTCCCCGCTTCGAGCTAGCCATAATATACGGTAGGAGAAGGGTTGGCAAAACGAGGCTCGTGCTCCAGGCACTAAAGGGAAAAAGGTACATTTACTATCTGGCCGTCGAAAGCGGGAACCTGGAGCGCTTTAGGCGCACTGCCTCAAAGCTTATTCCGGAGCTCCGCTATGTCAGGGAGGACTGGGAGGCATACTTCCACTTCCTCAAAGACTGGGTTATAGTCATAGACGAGTTCCCAAACCTCATAGCCGAGGACAAAACAGTGGTATCTCTTTTCCAAAAAATAGTTGACACGGTATTACATGGGACAAAGACAAAGCTCTTACTCGTAGGCTCGTCCGTCTCCATGATGAAGAACGCCGTTTTAAGCTACAAGTCGCCTCTCTACGGGAGAAGAACCGCACAGCTAAAGATAGGCCCCCTACCCTTCACGGCCCTCAGGGAGTTCTTCCCTTCCACGTCCCCCAGGGAACTCGTGGAAATATACGGCTTCGCGGACGGCATACCCTACTACTTAGAGAAAGTGGAGACGCCCTTCTGGGAATGGCTCGACCGCGAACTCCGCGACCCCAAGAGCTTCCTCCGCTACGAGGGAGACTTTCTCCTCAGGTACGAGTTCGAGGACACGGGAACATATAAGAGGATTCTCGAAGCCATAGCCTCCGGCAAGACCAGGCTGGGAGAGATAAAAGGCTTCGTAGGCAAGTCCTCAATCACAGAGTACCTCAAAAACCTGATGGAAGTGGAGCTTATAGAGCACGTGAAGCCTGTCACGGGTGGCCGCAGGGGAGTATATAGGATAAAGGACAATTTCACTCGCTTCTGGTTCCGCTACATATACCCCTACCTCAGTGAGATAGAGCTCGGCATATACGGCGCCGAAGACGTCAAGAAGAGCTACGACGACTACCTCAGAATGACCTACGAGAAGATAGCCCTCCAGTTTATAGCGCAGCTCATAAGGAGGGGAGAACTTCCGGCCGTTAAAAAGCTGGGCCCATGGTGGAGCAAGGGGGAAGAAATAGACATTGTAGGCCTCAACGGCAGAAAGACTGGCATCTTCGTCGAGGTCAAGTGGAGCAGCCTGTCCCCGAGAAAGCTTGAGAGAATCTATGAAAGCCTTGTCGCGAAGGCGTCACATATAGACGTGGATGAGAGGATCTACGTCGTAGTCTGCCGCAGCTACACAGGCCCCGTACCCCCTGGACTAAGGGTTTACACGCTCCAAGACATTCTACGGGGAGGCGGGTAGAATATTTAATCCCCAGAACGTCTCATAGAGGTTGGTTTCTATGTATCGGGGGATGTATAGGAGAAGCTTCTTCTTCCCGGGAGAGCTGGCAGAGCTGACGCTGGCGATAATCGCCGTCTACGCGGTCTTCCTGAGCATGACCGGCTTCACCCTGAACCCCAAGTGGCTCATATACATCTTCATACTCTCATTCCTCGTCTACGTCCCCCACGAGCTGGCCCACAAGTTCACAGCGCTACACTATGGCTACCCGGCCAGGTTCAAGCTGATAACAGAGTACTTCCTCCTCACACTGATCTCCGCCATACCCCTGATACCGATCAAGATAATAGTGCCCGGGACGGTGCTCATCTACACATTCGGCCCAATAGACCGCGTAAAGAACGGCATAATCTCAGCCGCGGGCCCCGTGACGAACATAGTCATAGGGTTCGCGGCGCTCGCCTACGGGCTCATGGGACACCCCCTGGCGATATCGCTTGCAACGATAAGCGGGTGGATAGCCTTCTTCAATCTCCTACCATTCGGCCCCCTCGACGGGAGGAAGATCGCGTCGTGGAACATCCCCGTGTGGCTCGCCCTCATGGGAGCATCGGTGTACCTGTCCTTCTTCATATAGGCACGCCATTTATATCCACCCGGCATGTCATAGCCATTGGTCTTTAAGATGCCCTCAGCGGCTGAAATACAGAGGAAGATACAGATAGAACAGATAAGGAAGATCAGACAGCAAGAAGAAGAGGCGAGGAGGAGGCTCTCCAAGATAAAACACAAGATAATAGTCCTAAGCGGCAAGGGAGGAGTCGGCAAGTCCTTCATAACTGCAAACATAGCGGCCGCGCTGGCCCAGAAAGGCTACACCGTAGGAGTACTCGACGCCGACATCCACGGCCCCTCAATACCGAAAATATTTGGCGTACACGGCCAAAGCCTCTACGCGGGCCCCGGCGGAATAATGCCCCTCATGGGAACGGGCAACGTGCGCGTAGTATCAGTAGACCTGATGCTGCCCAACGAGGAGGCGGCGCTAATATGGCGCGGCCCCCTGAAAACCGGCTTCATAAGAGAAGTGCTCTCAATGGTCAACTGGGGAGAAATGGACTTCCTCCTAGTAGACCTCCCGCCGGGCACCGGCGACGAGGCCCTAACAATAGCCCAGCTTATAAAGGACCTCGACGGCGCCATAATAGTCACGACCCCCAGCGACCTGACAAGGATAGTGGTGAAGAAGGCAATATCCTTCTGCAAGCAGCTCAACGTTAGAATCCTCGGAATAATAAACAATATGTGCTGCTTCATATGCCCCAAGTGCGGCTCCAAGTACTACATTTTCGGCAAGGGAGGCGCCGCCAAGCTGGCACAGGAGGTGGGGCTCCAGCTCCTCGCAGACATACCGCTTGACCCCAGGATCAGCGAGGCAATGGACAAGGGAGTACCCTTCGTGGTGGCCTTCCCAGAGGCCGAGGCCGCAAAGAAGCTCATGGAGGTTGCAGAGAAGATAGTCGAGATGGTTTCCCAGGCAAAGGAGGAAGAAAAGAGCGCGGGAGAGGGGGAGAAGTGGAAGCTGCAGATGTAGCCTACCTCCCCCTCCCGCCGAACTCTCTTAGAACCTTCTCTATGTGAAGCTTCATCATCCGCTCCGCAATTGCAGGCTTCACGCCCGCTATTGCCTCGAGCGACTCTATGTAGGTTAAGTGGTAGCCCTCAGCTATAATGCCGGCTATAACGTCGGTTACACGCTTAAACGCGAAGGCAAGCTCCATCGCCTGCTCCAGCGGGAGCTCCGAAAAGGCTCTCTCCGCGAAGGCGGCCTGGACGCGCCCCATCATGGCGAGCATGTACCGGTTATAGATCTTCCTCTTAATGTGAACCACACCGACATACCACTGCCAGATCCAGAAGTCATCGTCAAAGTTGCCCTCGAACAGCCTCTCATACCACCGTCTAAGCGTCTCCTCCCGTGCCTTACGCTCCCCCTCCATAAATACGCTGGCTGTAGGCGGGTAGGAGAAGAGAGTGTCATAGAACATCTTGACAACGTCGTCCCTCCACTTCAACGCGACATCCCTGTACTTGACTAGAGTCTCAGCGTCCTTCTCGGTGAGCCCTACAAGTGTCTTAAGGTCCTTGACATACCCCAGGACTTTCTCTACGTCTATTGGCACATTGAATTACAGGAGCGCATATATTAAAAGAAAACCATAGCAACAAGCATTATTATTCCCCGCCTTCCTCGCCCCGGTACTCCTCCATGACGTCCTTAAGGACGCTGTACACCTGAAGCGCGTCGCGGCTGTCGACGACAAGTATGGTGTCCCTGTAGCACGAGATTATCTGTGTCACATTGATCCCCCTAGAAGACAAGAGAAAGGTTAGGTACGAGACAACGCCGGGCGTGGTGACTATCTCAGGTGGGCTCTTGAGTATCACGGCCGCCTGCCTCCTCATATAGTTCAAGACACCTCCGTGTATGAGGTCTCTGAGCCTCTCAGCGGTCTCCCTGTCCACCATTAAGGTCATCGTGTCCGTGCTCTGCGCCAGCTGGAAAAACCTGGCGGCGCGGGCATGCGTCAGAATCCTTGGAAGCAGGCTTTTACCCTTCCTAGCGTCCAGCGTCACCACTTCCAC
>JALVKT010000072.1 GCA_027027675.1 Thermofilaceae archaeon
GTAGCAGGCCTCTACAAGCAATCAGGATCAGCGCTGGAGGTGCCGAAGACTAGAGAGCCCCTGACACTTGTGGTCGAGCATACGAGCGCCAACCCTATTCACCCCATGCACATGGGGCACGCTAGGAACATGAGCCTGGGGGACACTCTTGCCAGGCTCCTCCGGGCCAGGGGGCACAGGGTTAACACGAGGTTCTACGTGGACGACGTGGGCAAGCAGGTGGCGGTCGCCGCCCTCGGAGTTAGGATACTCGGCATCGACCCCGTCGAGGAGGCGGAAAGGCTCGGCATTAAGGGCGACGACCTAGTAGGCTGGATATACGCGGTCACGCACCTATCAGTGGACATTATAAAGGCTAGGAGGGAGGGGGACACGGAGAAGGTTGAGAGCCTCCTCCCGTACCTTGTGGACCTAAAGGACAGGGACCCCGCAGGGTATTTCGACAGGATCGTGAACACGGTTTGGTCGATGGAGGACCCCGAGGCCGAGATCAGTAGCATAATGAGGAATTACGAGCTTGGGAGGGAGGAGGAGAAGAGGCTTATCCGCCGGATGGTTGAGGCCGTCCTGGAAGGGTTCAGGGAGACGCTGGCCAGGATGAGGGTAGCCTTCGACGCGTGGGACTGGGAGAGCGACATGGTCTGGAGCAGCAGGGTCGGGAGGATACTCGAGGAGGCCAGGCGCAGCCCCTACTACACGGTGCATAAGGGCGCTGAGGCCCTCGACCTCCCCAGGTTCATAAGGGAGAGGCTCCTCAACGATCCAGAGCTTGCCTCCAAAATAAAGCTTCCCAGGGCCCTCGAGGTGCCGCCACTCATACTCAGAAGGAGCGACGGGACCACCCTCTACGTCACCAGGGACATGGCGTACACCCTGTACAAGTTCGAGGTCACGGGGGCGGACCGCGTGTACAATGTTATCGGGGCCGATCAGAGGCTCAGCCAGCTCCAGCTACGCCTAGCCCTCGCGGCCCTGGGATACGTGAGGGAGGCCGTCAACACCATCCACTACGACTACGAGCTCGTCTCCCTCCCAGGCGAGAGGATGAGCGGTAGGAAGGGCGTCCTCGTGAAGCTAGACGATATCCTAGACGGGCTGAAGAACAGGGCCGCCGAGGAGGTCAGAGCCCGCAACCCGGGAGCCAGCGAGGAATGGGTCGAGGAGACAGCCGAGAAGATAGCGAGGGCCGCGGTGAGGTTCCGCCTCGTACAAGTGAGCGCGCCCAAGCCCATAGTTTTCGACCCCGAGAAAGCGCTGGACCTCACGGCGAACAGCGGGCCCTACCTCCAGTACACCCACGCCAGAGCCTCGAGCATACTCAGGAAGCTCGGAGGAATAGACTACAGCGCGATAGACCCGGGGGCCTGCTCCTCCGGGAAGAGGAGGAGGCTACTCGTCCAGGCCCTCCGCATGCCCTTAACGGCCGCGAAGGCAGCGGACGATCTAGCCCCCGAGATACTAGCAGTATACCTCATAGGCCTGGCCGACCTGTTCAACAGCTGGTACCAGGAGGACAGCGTCCTACACGAGCCCGACGAGGGGGCTAAGCACTGTAAGGCCCTCCTCGTCGCCCT
>JALVKT010000073.1:0-1686 GCA_027027675.1 Thermofilaceae archaeon
TGAGGGCCCTTGAGAGGCTCGTGACGCTGGGCAAGATAAGGTATATTGGCCTCAGCAACTTCCCGCCAATACTCGCGTGGGAGGCGCAGGAGTGCCTCGCCAGGGAGGAGATAGTGAGCCTGCAGGTGCGGTACAACCTGCTCGAGAGGGATGCTGAGAAGGAGCTCCTGCCGTATGCGGAGGAGAACAACATGACGCTCCTCGCGTGGAGCCCCCTAGCTAAGGGCGCGCTGACCGGCAAGTATACGCCCGAGAACCTGCCGAAGTTCGAGGACGTGAGGCGCAGCGACCCCATATTCCACCCGGACAACTTCGGGCGGGTCTACGGGCTTGTAAAGGAGGTCGAGGAGGTGGCGTCTAAGTACGGGAAGACGCCGGCGCAGGTCTCGCTAAACTGGCTCGTAACCACGAGCCCCGTGGTCGTGCCTATACCGGGCGCTAAGAGGAGGGAGCAGGTGGCCGACAACGCTGGGAGCGTGGGCTGGAGGCTGAGCTTTGAGGACTGGTCTAGGCTTGAGAGGGCCAGTAGGAGAACCCATATTGACAGGGTGGTGTGGTAGCCCCGGCGTTTTTCCATTTCACATCAAACAATATACATTTATATACATGCAAACTCTTTTTTAAATGATGACCGAGCAGATAGAAGTCGAGATTGTGAGGCCGGTCAACCCGGCCGGAGTAAGCTTCGTCAAGTACCTATGGGGTGCAGTGGGCGCGAGGAACAGGGCTGTGCTCCAGAACTACCGTAGAGAGTTCAGCAGGCTGATCCAGAAGCTCGGCTTCAAGATCGACGAGAAGATAGGCGCCGGCAAGATGATCACCGGAAAAATAATCGTGGAGCTAGACGGCGACAAGCCTATCCGCGCCCGGGCAGTCGACCTCAAGATCTGGGACGTCGTAGGGGAGAGCAAGGAGGAGATAGTCGTAGAGGCCGAGTAAAAACAATTTTTTCCCCGGCAGATGCCCTACGCCGAGTCGGTGCCTAGCATGGGCTTCTCCGAGTACAGGTCTAGGCCAGCCGTAGTAGGCCATAGGGGCGCCGCAGGCCTGGAGCCCGAGAACACCCTCCGCTCGCTCAGGAGGGCGATAGAGCTTGGCGTCGACGCAGTCGAGGTGGACGTGAGGCTCACCCGGGACCGCCACCTCGTCATTATGCACGACGAGACCGTCGACCGTACAACCAACGGGACGGGCCGCGTCGACGAGATGACGCTGGAGGAGATCAGGGCCCTCGACGCTGGTATGGGGGAGCGCGTACCCACGCTCGAGGAGGTTCTCAGCCTCGTCAAGGGGCGCGTATTCCTATACGTGGAGTTGAAGGTTCCCGAGGCCGCGGGGCCCGCTGCCAGGCTCGTCGACTCGTACGGCATGCTCGACGACGTCCTCTTCATATCGTTCCTCGACGAGGCACTCGCCTCCTGCGCCTCTGCGGCGCCGGGCTGCCACAGGGGCCTGATATACTTTAAGCCGCCCGGCCGCATACTCGAGGCTAAGAGGATGGGCGCCGAGGCTGTGCTCCCATACTACAGGCTCGCAACGGAGAAGGCAGTGGCCTTTGCGAAGAGGCTGCGCCTCCACGTTACCGCGTGGACCATAGACGACCCCGCGCTGGCAGAAAAGCTTTGGGCGCGCGGGGTAGACGCGGTCGCTACGAACAGGCCAGATCTCATAGTGCCTGTCCGGCCT
>JALVKT010000073.1:1786-4958 GCA_027027675.1 Thermofilaceae archaeon
AAGGTTTTTATTTAATTAAATGTAATTAAGCCGGGTCGCCGCATGGCCAGCGAGAAAGGCTATACAACGGTGAGCATACCGGTTACGCTTCACAGGAGGATTAGGAAGATAATTGAGGGCACGGGCTTCACCTCGGTGTCCAGCTTCGTCACCTACGTGCTGAGAGAAGTGGTAGCGGCATATGAGGAGGAGAAAGCAAAGGAGCCCTTCACCGAGGAGGAGAAAAAAGCTATCATTGAGAAGCTGAAAAGCCTCGGGTACCTATAGGTGACGTGCCTTGGTCGCCAAGCCACACGGTGGACGCCTGGTCAGGAGGCTCGCGGGCAAGAGGGAGAGAGACAGGCTCCTCGAGGAGGCCGGTGAAATGGAGAAACTCGACCTCCCCCTCTACCTCGCCACAGACGTGGAGAACATCGCCTACGGCCTCTTCAGCCCCCTAGAGGGCTTCCTCAACAGCGAGGACTACAACTACGTCCTCCACGAGATGAGGCTAAGCGACGACACGCCGTGGACGATACCCATCGTGCTCGACGTAGACGAGGAGGAGGCGTCCAGGTTCTCACCCGGAGACACCGTTGTGCTCGCCCACCGCGGCCAGCCCTTCGCAGTCCTCGACGTCGAAGAAATATACTCGTGGGACAAAAAGGTGCATGCACAACTCGTCTATAAGACGACTGACCCCGCGCACCCCGGCGTAGCCAAAACGTTTTCGGCAAAGCCCCTCCTCGTGGGCGGCAAGATACTCCTCCTAAGGGACTTGGAGAACCCCTACTCCAAGCTCACCCTGAGGCCTGCTGAGACACGCGTCCTTTTCCGGGAAAAGGGGTGGAAGACCATAGCGGGGTTCCAGACGAGGAACGTTCCCCACCTCGGCCACGAGTACGTGCAGAAGTCGGCCCTCACCTTCATGGACGGCCTCTTCATAAACCCCCTCGTCGGGTGGAAAAAGAGAGGTGACTACAGGGACGAGGTGATAGTGGCCGCCTACAGGGCCCTCTTAGACCACTACTACCCCAGGGGTAGCGTGGTCTTCAGCGTGACGAGAACCCCGATGAGGTACGCTGGCCCCAGGGAGGCTGTGCACCACGCCATTATGAGGAAGAACTACGGCTGCACCCACTTCATAGTGGGCCGCGACCACGCCGGCGTGGGAAACTACTACGGCCCCTACGAGGCCCAGGAGATATTCAGCCTTTTCCCCGACCTAGGGATACAGCCCCTATTCGTGAAGGAGTTCTTCTACTGCAAGAAGTGCGGCGGCGTGGTCAACGAGAAAATATGTCCCCACCCCGAGGAGTACAGGGTGAGGATAAGCGGCACTAAGATCAGGGCTATGATCAGGGAGGGGAAGATGCCGCCGCCGGAGATGATGAGGCCCGAGGTCGCGGAGGCCGTGCTCTCATTCGGCGACCCATTCGTGGAATAGGTGGTAGCCATGGCTAGGAGGCTCATGGTTGTTGGGCTGGACTGCGCGGCGCCACGCCTACTCTACGAGGAGCTGCTGGACGAGCTGCCGACCTTTCAGGAGCTTCTCTCGCAGGGCAAGGCATACATGAGGAGCAGCCACCCGCCGATAACGATACCTGCCTGGGCGGTCATGACCACCGGCAAGACCCCTGGCGAGCTGGGGCTCTACGGCTTCAGGCATAGGAAGCCCGGCTCCTACACGGACTTCTACATCGCGAACTCCAAGCTCGTCAGGGAGCCCAGGATATGGGACGAGCTGGGGCGGCGGGGGCTTAGAAGCATAGTTGTCGGCGTCCCCCCGAGCTATCCCCCCAGGCCCCTGCGGGGCGCCATGATAAGCGACTTTATAACGCCGGGGCCCGAGGCGTCCTACACGTTTCCGCCGGCGCTTAAAGCCGAGCTCGAGAGGAGGTTCGGCCCCTACATATTCGACGTGCCCTTCAGGATTGAGGATAGGGACCGTATTGTGAGGGGGCTCTGGGAGATGACGGAGCAGCACTTCCGCGTTCTCGAATACCTCGCCTCCACTAGGAAGTGGGACTTCCTAATGTTCGTGGAAATAGGCGTTGACCGCGTCCACCACGCCTTCTGGGGCTACATGGACCCCCAGCACCACAAGTATACCCCGGGGAACAAATACGAGAACGTGATCAGGGACTACTACAGGCTGGTCGACGAGAAGCTTTCCTCCCTACTAAAGGCCGTGCCAAGAGACACCGTGGTAATGGTTGTCAGCGACCACGGGGCAAAGGCGATGAAGGGGGCCTTCGCGGTGAACCAGTGGCTGGCAGAGCAGGGCTACCTCGCCCTCGGCCCGGTCGACAAGCCAGGCACAGACCTTAAACAGGCCCCCATCGACTGGGGCCGTACAACTGCCTGGGGCTGGGGCGGCTACTACGCCAGGATATTCATAAACCTCAAGGGCCGCGAGCCAAGGGGAACAGTCGACCCCCGCGACTACGAGGACGTTAGGGACACGCTCGCCCGCGAGCTAACATCTATACGAGGCCCCCACGGGGAGCGCTGGGATACGAAGGTGTACAAGCCGGAGCAGCTATACCCCCAGGTCAGGGGTGACCCGCCGGACCTCATGGTGTACTTCGACGACCTCAGCTGGAGGAGCGCCGGCACGGTCGGCTGGCCAACCCCCTATCTCAGGGAGAACGACAGGGGGCCGGACGACGCGGTGCACGACTGGCTGGGCGTCCTCTCAGTATACGACCCCCAGGGCAGCTACAGCGTCGACGGAATAGTCGACATAACCGAGGTCAGGGGCATCATGGAGGAGGTGATGGGCCTTCGCGGCTAAGTGCATGGAAAAGGGCCTCGTAGTCTGGATAACAGGCCTCTCCGGCAGCGGGAAGACGACAATTGCGAGGGCTGTTGCGGAGAGGCTCCGCGACGAGGGCTACCGCGTCGAGGTGCTGGACGGCGACGAGGTGCGGCGCTGGCTGAGCCCCGAGGCAGGCTTTACGAGGCCGGAGCGGGAACGCCATCTGAGGCGGGTTGCGCACGTCGCCCGGCTCCTCGCGAGGAACGGCGTGGTTGTGCTGTGCAGCTTCGTGTCGCCGTACAGGTCTATAAGGGCTGAGGTGCGCCGCATAGTCGAGGCGGACGCGCCCTTCATGGAGGTCTACGCCCAGTGTAGCATCGAAGAATGCATTAGGCGTGACCCTAAGGGGCTCTACGCGCGCGCCCTCAGGGG
>JALVKT010000074.1 GCA_027027675.1 Thermofilaceae archaeon
TGGGGGTCTATGCTTGCCAGGAAGAGCCAGGTAACCGGTATTCCCCAGAAAACTGTGATGAGCGCGTAGAGAAGGTAGATGGCGGCCGCCTTGACGATTTTCTTCTCCATTTTATCCACCGCGTTTTGTGAACTTTATGTAGGCGACGCCGAGCGCGATGTTCACGAGCATGAGGAACACGCTTATCGCGCTTCCATAGCCAATCTCATAGTTCTGGAAGGCCCTGTGGTACGCGTAGAGCGCCAGCACTTCCGTCGCGAAGCCTGGCCCGCCGTTGGTTAGCGTCAATATTATTATGAAGACGCCGAAGGTGCTCATGGTTATGCTGAGGAGGTCTATCACTATGATCTCCTTGAGGAGTGGGAGCGTGACGTACCTCAGGGTTTGAAGGCCGGAGGCGCCGTCTATCCTTGCGGCGTCGTAGATCTCGGGCGGCACTGTTTCGAGGCCTGAGAGGAAGAGTATCATCGTGAACGCTGTTCCCCTCCATATGTTCGCTATGATCACGCTGGGCATTGCCAGCTCCTTGCTTAGCCAGCTCACAGGCCTTAGCCCTGCGAGTTTTAGGAGCGTGTTTAACGTGCCGTAGTAGTAGTCGTACATGGCGACCCATATGAAGCCTGCGAGTAGCGCCGGGACAACCCATCCCACGAGCACCGTTGAGTATACGAGGGTTCCGCCTCGGAGGCCTATACGCTCAGAGTAGTGTAGGAGGAGCGCTATCCCCAGGCCTATGAGGAACTGCCCGAGGTATGCGGAGCCCACAACGAACACGACGCTGTTATAGAAGGACTGTAGGAAGAGGGGGTCCCGCAGCATCCGGGCATAGTTTTCTAGGCCTATAAACTTGGGGTGTCTCGCCGAGGGCCCGAGCAGGGCGTAGTCGGTGAAGCTGATGTATACCGCCCAGAGGGCGGGGCCGAGAAAGAATATCCCGATGACGATGAGGGCGGGTAAAAGCGCGAGCACCAGTTCTAGCTGCCTGCGCACAAACTATCACCTAAAAAGGTGAGAAAAAGTCTATTATCCCTTTACGGGGAGGGTTTTGATCTTGTCGGGGCCTACAATGTACTTCATCAGGTCCGCGAAGTCGTTCATCGCCTGCTCGGGGCTCTTCTCCCCCGTGACCACCCACTCCGTCATAGTGTTTATCGCCTCCTTAACCTTGCCCCAGTCTGGGTCGTTCGGCAGGAAGCACGCCCACTGGAGCGTCTTAGTCGCGTCTACGAGGTACTTGTTTGCCTGGTAGTCGGGGTGGTTTACCGCGTCCTTTCTCGGGCTTGGGTGGGGGTCTTCCAGGTTGAAGTGGACGTTGTAGTCAAGCTTTGAGATTATCTTTATGAACTCGAACGCTATCTCCGGGTGCTTTGACTGGCTCGTGACGGCCCATACCATGCCGAGGCCGCCCACCGCCGCATAGCCGCCGCGCTCGCCCGGCATGGGTGTGTAGCCCATTACCTTGTAGACGTACTCCTTGCCCTTGCTCTTTATCCATCCTCCAGGTACCCAGGCCCCCTCCACTAGGATGCTTATCCCGCCCTCTATGAACCTGTTCCTCATAGCGGTCCAGGGCTTAGGCGTGGTGAGTATCTGCGGGTCGACGAGCTTCTCGTCAACGTATATTCTCTTGTAGAATCGGAGGACGTCCAGTATGGCCTGGCTCTTTACGATCCACTTCCCCTCTTCGGGGTCGTATATTTTTCCGCCGGCACCGCAGAGTAGCATCATGAAGCCGGTGTCGCTCGTCGCACCCTTCCCCTGTCTGCCGGCGTAGATGACGAGCGGGTACTCTGTGACTCCCTTGGATTTAAGGGTCTTGGCCGCCGCTACAATGTCGTCCCAGTTTTTCGGGCTCCACGGCACGGGGAGGCCTGCTGCCCTAAAGTGGTCTTTCCTGTAGAACATGAACCTCGTGTCCAGCGCCATGGGCACGGAGTATACATGGCCCTTGTACTTGGTGGCCTCGCGGACGGACTCGAAGAAGTTGTTCCAGTCCGGCCAGTTGTTCACGTAGTCGTCCAGCGGTACTATGAAGCCGGCGGAGGCGAGCTGGGGTATGCGGTCCCCCGGCACGTGTATGACGTCGGGCCCCTCGCCGCTCGCTAGCGCTAGGACGAGCTTGTCGAAGAACTGGCCTGGAGGCATCTTAAACCTTTTCACTTCTACCTCTATGTCGGGGTACTTCTTCCTTAGCTCCTGTGCGGCCTTGTCGACGTACTTGGGCTTTATTCCCAGCTCGTCGGGATACCAGATTACTATCTTTGTCTTTTCAGCCTGTGCGGGTGGGGCCTGCTGGGCTTTTGTATAGAAGTATGCCGCCGCGGCCACTGCTATGATTGCTACGATTATGAGTCCCGCAATGAGAAGCCTATTGTTTGCGGGCATTTTTTCATCAGTAAAAAAATTACATAGTATTACTTAAATATCTTTCTATAAGAGGAGTTGTGGGTAAACGTAACGAATGTATTTCGCCGCTTAGTGGTGGAGGAGGGTTGACCGGTACGGGCAAGAGGAACCTACGGGAAACGCTGAGGAAGGCGCTGGAGGAGCTGGGGTACTCGGAGAAAGAGATCATCGTATACCTGGAGCTTACACGCTCGGGGAGGGGGTCTCCCCAGGAGATAGCTGAGAGGACAGGCTTGTCCCCCGCTTTTGTGTATAAAACCCTGAGAAAGTTGATGGAGGATGGATTGGTGCTTAGAATCGGGGATAGGCCTCAACTTTACGAGATAATAGACCCTAAGGAGTCTTTAGCGGGCGCCTTGAGGAGGAGAGCGCTCAGGTTGGAGGAGCTTTCAAGCATGATTCCCAGCATAAAGTCCCTGCTCGAGAAGGAGCTCGTGCCCGGCGAAAGGGTCGGAGTCGGGATTTACAGGGCTGCAGACATCGTCGAGAACGTTTCAAGGCTGCTCAAGAACGCTAAGGATCACGTGCTTCTCTCCCTGGACTCGGGGTATCTGGAGCAGGTGAAGAGGCAGCTTAAAAGCACGTTTGCGAGGGGCCTCGTGATGGACATCGTCCAGTATGGCGAGGGAAGTTTTAGCCTGGGCGAGGAGGGGGCCGGTTTTTGGGAGGTGAGGAGGAGGCCTGTGCCGAGCCTTAATCTCGCGATAGCGGATAGGGATCTTGGCATAGCGTTTAACCCGAGGTATCGCTACGCGCTTGTAATAGAGGATCCTCTCCTGATAGACACGCTTTCGATGACCTTTTATCACATCTTGTGGAAGCCCTCCTACAGGGTTGCCGTGAAGAAGCCGCCGAGAAGTACAACGTTGATTGTAAGGTATCTCTTTAGGGCGGCTGAGCTTGTAAGGCTTTTCTCCGCGGAGAGGGAGGTTGAGGTTATAGTGGAGGGCTATGATAAGAGGGGCCGTTTTGTCAGGGTTCGGGGTAAGCCGTTAGAAGTGTTTTCTAATAGCAACAACGTGGTGTACTATTTGCGCGTTAAGACTGACGGGGGAGACGTGATTACGGTCGGTGACCGGGGGGCTGTTAGGGAAGACGTGGCTACTGAGAAGATCTATATCGTTGTAAAATAGGCGTTACGCTTACAAGAAGTCTTCCAGGCCTTTCCTGGGCCGCTGTCTCCCCTGCCTGGGGGGCTTTAGGAGCGCCCTAAGCTGTGTGGGTTCCAGCTCTTTTACGAGGCTGATGGCCTTTTTCACTGTGGGGTAGAGGCTTCGCGTCGCCGGGTTGAGGCGTGTGTTCTCGGCCAACGCGTGGAGGAGGGAGAGGGTGTGGGGGCGTGGGTCGAGGGCTAGGGCGTAGCGGCTGAGTATCGTTGAGAGCTGCTCGACCACGTCGTCGGGAGTCTTGGGTGGGCGCGCCGATGGAGGGGGTGGCTCGGGATTTAATGGTATGTCCAGTTCTTCCGGCGTGGGGGCGGCGTGGGTCGCTGCTGCCTCTACGTGGGCTTCTACGCGCCGCGGCGTGGCGGGCTGTGCTTGGGGGCCGGGGTAGCCGCCTACGGCTCTAAGGGCTTTTAGGGCTAGCTTGTCTGCCTCGCCGGGCGTGTAGGTGTGCCATTTCTCGTTGTAGCGGGGGTTTAGCGGGTCTGTCCAGTGGGGGGTGAAGCTTGGGATGTCGTCTGGCTTGAGGGGTACGCACGCCTTGTCGAGGGTTCGGTGGAGGCTTAGGGGGGCCGTGAAGACGCGCTGGGGGTCTATGAGGTTTTCAACCTTTATGGGGGCTCCGCCCGCCGCCTCCACTATTCTCTTCCTGGCACGTTGGAGGACGTAGTCAACGATGCTGTATGCGACGTCTAGGGGCGTGTACTTCCCGTAGATCTGGGGTGAGACCGCCTTCTCGTTTACGTGGACGTGCATGCCCCGGCCGCTCCACTTGAGCCACACGCTGTCGGATACGCCCAGGTCGGCCAGCGCCTCCACTATGGCCTTTGCGACCGAGAGTGTTTCCCGCCAGTGCTGGGGCTGGGAGTCTATGTCCCAGGTGGGCGTGTAGGCGGCCATGTTGCTTGGGGCGAGGTCTTCCCTGGAGGTGATCCTGGCGAATACTGCCGCGGTGCCGTAGATGGCGCGTGGCGTGCAGAAGCCTAGGCTTTTTATGAGTGCCTCGAGCTGCTGCGGCGTCGAGGCTGATAGGGGTTTTCCGCGGCGGTACCTTATCAGCATGGGGCGGCCGTCTCTGAGCCTTTTCTGGCAGTGTACGGCTATCCACCGGCCGGCGAGGTAGCGGGTGGCTTCGCGGAGAACGCGGGGTTGGCTGTAGTACTGGAGTGGGTCTATCATTTGGCGTGTCACGCCGGCGCGGGTAAAAAGGGTTTTTCTAGTATTCTAGCAGGCGTATGAGGCCTGCGAGCTGGGTCGCCTTCTCCTCTATCTCCCTCTCTATCTCCTCGACCTGCTTTGTGTACTCGGCCTTGTCTATCCTGCCCGCCTTGAAGGATTTTTCTACGCGTTCGAGCCTGTTGAAGAGGCTCCGCAGCTCCCGTGTGAGACGGTCCATCTCGGTTATGAGGCGCTGGCCGGGCTCGCCGAGCGTTGATGCGACGCTCTTTATGCGGGAAGCGTACCGCTGGTCGCGGTTGAGCGCTTCACGTATGGCCCGTATCATCTTCGTGGTGCCCACCTTTTTGTCACGCATGTCCCTGAGCCTCCCGACCAGCGTGCGGTAGAGCTCCTCCCTCCTGGCCAGGAGCTCCTCTATCTCGCTCATCTTTTCCTCCTCAACGTTTCTGAGCGCCTGCTGCGCAGGCCCTCTGCGGCTGGCGTAGTACGCGTAGCCTCCGGTGAGGGCTATCAGGGCCGCCACTAAGACTATGAGGGGCCATGGGATGTTCTGCCGCTCCTCTACGCGCGCCTGTACCTGTACGGGCTGGTAGTAGTTGTCGAGTACGAGAGGGCCGGGCTTGGGGAGGACGTAGCAGGTGTAGGGGCCGTCCCTATACGTCCTGAGGGGGCTCGGGGTTATGGATGCGGTGCCCTCCACGCAGACCTCGGCCGTGTAGTTTTCCACGTATACGCCGTAGCCAAGGTATGCGTCAAGGCTTCCCGTCTGGTTCGTGCGGAGGCGGAGCACTATCGAGGATTTCTGCCCGCGTTTCTGGGGCGCCGCTAGTAGGGAGATGAGTACTAGCTGTAGGTCGCCCCTCTTAGAGACTGTTATGTAGCGTCTGGGGTAGGGGCCAAGGTTTGCCTCGACTCCTAGCACCTTGTAGCTTGCCGGGAGCCTGAGGGCCAGCTTTTCGAGGGGGTAGTCGGTTATGAGCTTCACTGTGATGTTGTCCCTGTACTCGGCCCACCCCTTGTGTATGATTATCCTCCTGTGTAGGTTGGAGATCGACGCCATGATTATGAAGTACGTCTTTGTGCTGCCCTGCGCTACCATGCTTTTCCCGCCAGCCACTGTCTGGTTGGTGATAACCAGGGATGTCCCCTTGACCTCGCCGTACGGCGTCTTCTTGTAGACGACCCTGCTGGCCCTGACCTCGAGTACGCCGTTGACCGTGGTGTTGTAGCCTATGGGGGAGAGGAGGAGGGGGAGCTTCAGGGTAACGTTTTCGCCCTGTATCTCGTAGATACCGCCGAAGAGCACGGTTATGTTGAAGCTGCTGGCCGGCGAGGGGAGGCTGAATACCAGCCTGTCGCCCTCGACCTTCCCCTTGACGTAGCCGTTCTCGGTGCGTATGAAGGCGGCAAGCACAGGGTTGGGTATGCCGGAGAGGTTGTAGGCGATGGTCGAGGCCGGCTTGTCCAGTTGCAGCCTCACGAGGAATGTTTCATAGTTCATCTCTATCCTTGCCTGGAACTGTTCCCGGGCCTGGGGCTGGTTTTTCGGGGCCGCCGGGGCCGTCGCGGCTAGGGCCGCGGCGAGTATGATTAGCACGAGTAGGGCTGCGACGTGTCTCCTCAAATCTAGGCACCTCTACCTATAATCTTGGTTTATGATTTAACGGTTCCCCCGCGCGCCGGGGTTGACGCTTGTCTTCCAGGGTTTGGCGAGAGGTTTTTTATTCCGGAGGGATGGGGTTTAGCCGGGGCTAATGAGGGTCTACTTGGAGACGTATGGGTGCTGGTTGAACAAGGCTGAGAGCGGGGTTGTCGAGCGCCTGCTGAGGGAGAGGGGCGCATCCATTGTGGGGCGCCCCGAGGAGGCGGATGCCGTAGTGGTGTATACGTGCGCGGTGAGGGGTGATACTGAGCGGCGCATGCTGAAGAGGATAGGGGAGCTCGAGCGGCTCAGGAGGAAGCATGGCTTCCGCATGGTCGTGGCCGGGTGCCTGGTCAACGTTAGGCCTCGCACCATACTTGAACTGGCGCCTGAGGCCAGCCTGGTGGAGCCGGACGCTCTAGAGGAGGTGCCACGCGTGGTCTTCGGGGATAAGCAGGAGTTCCTCCTGCGCCGCTACAGGGGCGCGAGGCGTGTGATGCCCGAGTACAGGGGAGGCCCCGTCTACGTGGTGCCGGTGGAGACAGGCTGCCTCGGCGCGTGCGCGTTCTGCATTGCGGGAGTCGCGAGGGGGCGGGGCGTTAAGAGCTATAGGCCGGGCGTCATAGTGGAGGCCGTCAGGGAGGCTGTTAGGAGGGGGGCAAAGGAGGTTTACCTTACGGGCCAGGACGTCGCCGCGTACGGGGCAGACCTTGGCATAACCCTGGCGGACCTTCTGGAGCGGATCCTGGCGGAGGTCGAGGGCAACTATAGGGTGAGGCTGGGCATGATGGAGCCCGCGCTGCTCGGCAAGCAGCTCGGCAGGCTCCTCAGACTGATGGGGGACGAGAGGGTCTACAAGTACTTCCACGTGCCTGTCCAGTCGGGCAGCGACAAAGTGCTTAGGCTTATGAGGCGCCGCTACACGGTGGCCGAGTATAGGCGTCTAGTGGGCGAGGTGAGGGAGGCGCTGGGGTGGGTGAGCGTTGTGACCGACATTATAGTAGGCTTCCCCGGAGAGGAAGAGGAGGACTTCGAGGCCACCGTGAGGCTGCTGAGGGAGATGCGTTTCGACAAGGTTCACGTGGCCAGGTATACTCTACGCCCATTCACGCCGGGGTACGTGATGAAGGGCTTGCCCGAGCCCGAGAAGAAGCGGAGGAGCAGGATAGCCTCGGAGGTCGCGCTTCAAGCCGCTTACGAGGTGAACAAGAAGTACGTGGGGCTTGAGAGGGAGGTTGTTGTGGACGCTGTCAGCATGAGGGGCGACCCTGTGGGGAGGACTATCGAGTATAAGCCGGTAGTGTTGAAGGAGGAGGTAAAGATTGGAGAAAAGGTTAGGGTGAAGATAACCGGCGCGACGCCCCTGGCGTTGGAGGGCCGCGTCCTAGAATAGGCCGGCCCCCTTCTTCTCACGCTTCTCCTCGATCTTCGCCACGGCCTCCTCGATGTCCTCCTGGGACACCTTGTGGAAGAGGGGCTCCGGCTTCGCCAGTGGGAGCCCGGGCTCGGGCGGCTCAAGCGCCTCATCCCACAGCCTCTCCTCAACCCTGTCGCTGTAGCCGAGGAACTCCCAGACACGCTGGGCGCTCCTCGGGATTATGGGTGAAAGCATTATTGCGAGGGCCTTTACCAGGTGGAGCGCGGCGTAGAGCACCGGGGCCGCCTCCTCGTCTCCGAGGTCCCACGGCTTTGTCCTGTTGAGGTACGCGTTGCCCTCGCCTGCAAGCTGCACTATCTTCGAGAGCGCCTCTTTGAACCGGAACTTGTACATCGACTCCTTAATGCTCTCCACGTAGCCCCTGATCGTCTCGTGAAGCTTCTCAGCCTCCGCGTCTACCCTGGAGGGCTCGGGTACACGCCCATACCGCTTGTACGCGAGCGTGAGCACCCTGTGGATGTAGTTCCCTATCGCGTCGTTGAGCTCGTTGTTTACTATGCGGGCGAACTCCTCCCAGGTAAAGTTTGTGTCACGCACCTCCGGCCGCAGCGCGATGAGGACGAAGCGCCAGTAGTCCACCGGGAACACCTCTAGGGCCTCGTCTATCCATATGCCATGCCTCTTGCTCTTGGAGAACTTTAGGCCCTTGAAGAGGAGGTACTCCGTCGCGGCCACCGTCCAGGGCAGCACGTACCCCTCCCCGCTGGCCATGAGGAGGGCTGGGAAGATTATCACGTGGAAGGGAATGTTGTCCTTACCGATGAAGTACACCGTTTTAGTGTCCTTGTCAAACCAGAACTCTTTCCACCGCTCAGGCTCACCCCTTTCCTCGAAATACTCTTTCACTGCAGAGATGTAGCCGAGCACGGCCTCCATCCACACGTAGATCGTCTTCCCCTCGGCCCCGGGGAAGGGGGCAGGTATCCCCCACTTGTTGTCCCTCGTGAGACTGCGCGGCTTAAGCCCCTCACGTATCATCTGGAGGCTCATGTTCTTGGCGTTGGCCGGCAGATTCTTGTTCTCCTCGACGTACCGCTCCAGCTCCTCGCTTAGCTTGGGGAGGTCGAAGAACCAGTGCCGGGTGCTCTTGATTATCGGCGTCGCGCCGCATATGGCGCAGCGCGGGTTTATGAGGAGGGTGGGCTCTAGGAGGCGGCCGCAGTTCTCGCATTGGTCGCCGTGGGCCTTCTCGTAGCCGCAGTAGGGGCACGTGCCGACTACGAAGCGGTCGGGGAGGAACATCTTGTCGTTGGGGCAGTAGAGCATCTGGACTACGTCGTCGAACACGTAGCCGTTCTCGTACACCTTCTTGTAGAAGTCCTGGACGAACTTTACGTGAACGGGGCTCTCAGTCTTCGTGTAGTTGTCGAACGAGATGTCCCACTTCTCGAACAGCTCCTTCACCACCGCGTGGTTCCTCTCGGCAAGCTCTTTCGGCGAGATACCCATCTTGAGGGCCTCCACCTCTATAGGCGTCCCGTGCATGTCGCTGCCACTGGCGAACACGACGTCGGCGCCGGTCAGCCTCAGGAACCTGGCCGCGACGTCCGCGGAGAGTATGGAGCCTATCAGGTTGCCTAGGTGTGGAACCCTGTTAACGTAGGGCCACGCCGAAAACACCATCCACTTCTCACGCTTCTCGCTCAAGGGATACACCACCTAGCCATCCCTGGGGGAAATAATAGGTTTTACCCGTCCAATGCGCCCCAGTAATAGAAGGACGTGGCAGCTATGCCTTCCACGACTTCAAGTACCTCTTCTGCTCCTCCGTCAGCCGCTCATAGCTCACCCCTAGGGCCTCGAGCTTCAACGCGGCTATGCGCCTGTCAATGCTCCTGGGAAGCTTGTAGACAGCAGGCTTCACCCTGCCCCGTTTCTTCGCCAAAAGCCTCACAGCCAAGGCCTGGTTGCTGAACGACATGTCCATAACCTCGCTGGGGTGCCCCTCGGCGGCGGCCAGGTTTACAAGCCTCCCCTCCGCCAACAGGTAGAGGCGGCGCCCATCAGGCAGCTTATACTCGGCCACGTGCGGCCTTATAGCCCGCTTCTCAACGGCGAGCGCCTCCAGGTCGGACACTGATACCTCGACGTTGAAATGGCCCGCGTTGGCGAGTATGGCTCCGTCCTTCATCCGCTCGAAGTGCTCCCTCCTTATCACGTCCTTGTCGCCCGTCGCCGTGATGAACACGTCCCCGATGGGGGCTGCGTCCTCCATGCTTGAAACGTAGAACCCCTCATAGTACGCCTCCAGCGCCCTTATGGGGTCCGCCTCCACAACCGTCACCCTCGCGCCCAGCCCCCTAGCGCGCCACGCTATTCCGCGCCCAACCCACCCGTAGCCGGCTACGACCACGTTCTTGCCTGCCAGGAGAATGTTTGTCGCCCTAATTATGCCGTCGAGCGCCGACTGGCCGGTGCCGAAGCGGTTGTCGAACAGGAACTTCGTCAGGCTGTCGTTAACCGCTATAACCGGGTAGAGCAGCTTCCCCTCGCGGTGGAGGGCCTTAATCCTTATCACCCCGGTCGTCGTCTCCTCCGTGCCGCCCCATATGTTCTTCAAGGCCTTCCTGTCCACGACCCCGGATGCAGCCTCCACGTCCACGCCCTCCCCGACCCCGTGGAGTATCTTGTGAACCATGACCGTCAGGTCCGCGCCGTCGTCCATCGTGATGTTCGGGCCTATCGACGCGGCCTTCGCTATGGCCCAGTAGTATGAGCGCTCATCCATCCCCCGCCACGCGTACACCGAGACCCCCTGAGACACCAGGTATGCGGCAACGTCGTCCTGCGTGGAGAGGGGGTTGGACGCTGAGAGCGCCACCGTGGCGCCTGCGTCGCGGAGCGCGAGCATGAGAGCAGCCGTCTCCTTGGTGACGTGCATGCAGGCTGCGATGCGCACGCCCCTAAGCGGCTTTGTCTCTGCAAAGCGGCTCCGAAGCCTCCGGAGCACAGGCATGTGCATGTAGGCCCAGTCTACCTGCCTCTCCCCCTTCTCGGCGAGGGAGAGGTCCTTAACCTTGTAATCTACAGCCTCGCTCACAGCCGGGCACCTATATGAGGGCCTCGTCCAAGTAGTGGGCGCAGCGGCAACCCCGCCTCTCAGGTATCATGGGGATGAGCCTGTAGAGCAGGCGCTTCACCTTCTCAATGTTCTCAGCCATAACCCTAGCCACCTCCTGCGCGGTGACGGGGCGCTCAGCCCACACGTCGTAGTCCGTGACCATGGCTATGTTGAGGAAGCACATCCTAGCCTCCCTCGCCAGGTTAACCTCGGGCACAAGCGTCATCCCTATTATGTCCGCCCCGAACTGCCTCCAAAGCCTGGACTCGGCGCGGGTGGAGAAGCGCGGCCCCTCTATGCAGATATAGGTGCCCCTCTCGTGAACCCTTATGTTCTCCCTCGCCGCCGCCTCCAGGCAGACCCTTCTAAGCTCCGGGCAGAACGGGTCGGCCATGGAGACGTGCGCAACTACGGGGCCGTCGTAGAAGGTGTAGCTGCGCAGCTTGGTCATATCTATGAACTGGTCCGTACACACAAAGTCGCCCGGCCTATAGTCTTCCCGGAGACTGCCCACCGCAGACACGGAGATGAGCCGCTTTACGCCGAGCTCCTTGAAGGCCCATATGTTAGCCCTATAGTTTATCTTGTGCGGGGGTATGCGGTGCCCCCTACCATGCCTCGGGAGAAAGGCTACGCGGCGCCCAGCAAGCTCCCCCACGAAGATGCTGTCTGAGGGAGACCCAAAGGGCGTGTAAATCTTCACTTCCTGCGTGTTCTCGAGTATTGAGGGGTCGTAGAGCCCAGAGCCCCCAATAACCCCTATCTCAGCCTGGACTTTCGCCATCAGCTATCTAATCTCCCGGGCTTGCTATAGAGGTTACCCAGCCTCACTCCTTCAGTACGAGCACGCCCCTCTCAACGAGCTTCTTAAACGCCTCCTCGAAGACCTCCTCGCCAACATCTATCCCGTACCACTCCTTAAACTCCTCTACGAGCTCTGAACGAGTCCACTCCTTCCGCCCAGTCTCGCCCACAATCTTCTCTATGAAGTTCGTAGTGTCCTCGACACGGCACCACGGGTACTGGTACCACACCCAGTCCCTAAGCTCCTCCACGTAGTAGTCGGGCTTTATCTTCGCCACCGCGCTTATCCACTGCATCACGCCCGTCCTTATCTCGGCCGGCGCCGCCCGCTCCTCCAGGTGCTTCTTAGCTACGATTATGGAGTCCCCCGTATCGCATATGTCGTCTATAAGGAGAACCCGCTTACCCTCAAGCTTCACGGGAACAGGGTATTTGACGTGCGCCTCAGCCGTTATCTCCGCGGCCCGCCCCCAATGAAGCACCTGAACGCTTAGAAGGTCATGTACATCCAAAATGTCACATACAAGCCTCGCAGGCACATACCCCCCACGCGCAATAGCCACAACCACGTCGGGACGCCAGCCACTCTCCTCCACAAGCCGGGCCAGCCTAAAAGCCCATCCGTGAACCTCGTCCCACGTTACAAGCTTGACCCGGATCTTCGGCACAGCCAAATACCCCCCACCGCAATCTTATCGTTTTCGCCGCCACGCACGCGAAAACAGGTTTAAACAGACTCCCACCGTGTCTAGAACGGGGTCCAAAGGGTTGGAGGAGCAGCAAGGAGAAGAACCCGTGTACCTGGACACGTACCTACGCATACTGCCCGAAGACCTGAACCCCGAGAGAATAGTCAGGGACGGCTACAAGGTATACCTCGAAGTCGACCTCGGGACATGCTCGGTGCTCGTGAGAAGGATCCGCGCATACGGCGCCGTTACAGGGCTCTCGCGCACCGAGTGGAGGATAGACTTCTCCCTCCTCTACGGCGACGCCGAGATCCCCGTGAGAGCCTGGCAGGAATACTTCGACGTCGTAGAGAACCTCACGGAAGGCGTAAAAGTCGAGGTGCTAGGCCTTATCCGGGAGGGCGGGGGAAGCCTCTACATCCTACCCCTAATTGTGCGGGAGAAGGACATACCAGACTGGGAGGAACTCGTAACCGCCGACCGCGCATACCTAGCCTCAATCGTGTGCCGCGAGAAATAGGGATATACTATAGCGCGCCCATGTAGAACCGGGTTAAAGGGGTGCCCCGTAAGAAGAAGAAAAAGGGGGAAAGCGAGGGCCGCCCCCTAGACTTAACAGCTTTCCTCGGCGAAGAAGCGCCGCCCGCGGAGAGAAAGGCCGAGCGCGTAGGAGAGGAGATAAAGGCGCCCCTCCTAACAGACGAGACCGCCTCCCTAATCTACGAGAAAATATCCTCCACCCCCGGGGGACTCGGGAAGAGCGAGCTGTACCGCTGGGCTAAGAAGAAGGGAATAAAGCCGGCCGACCTATACCGCGCGATAATAAGGCTTGTCTCCCAAGGCAAGATTAAAAGAGTCTTCGACCCCGAAAAAGAAGAGTACGTGTACCTCCCCGCGGCCTAGGCCTTAGCGAACTTCTGCTTAAGCTTCCTATACTCATCCAGGGGGATAGCTAGGGCCTCACCTATGCCAGCACTTGTAACTTTTACCTCGTAGCCGCTTACCTCGATCATTCCCTTATCCCGCAGCCCCTTCAGGGCCTCAGCGAACCCCTTAACTACACGCTCAAAGTTGGGGCTCTTCTCGTCTAGGAAGTCTTCGGCAAGGAACCTTGCCAGGTATACCTCAGGGTCCTCCCCGCTAGACTGGTAGTATATTTTTCCGCCATACTCGTGGTATATCAGCATCAGTACGAACCGCTCGACAGGCGTCAACGCCATTTCCCGTCACCCAGGGGGGAACGAGTAGCGGCGCTTTTTGTGTTTCGGTCGCCAGCCTCACCGACGGGAACCGTTTTCCCAGGCTTTCTAGAGATCGCGTATAGCACGTATAACGTCCACATCGGGATAAGGTCGACAAAGGGGAGCGCGTCCAACACGAGCACGAGGCCATTGCGCCAACTAAGCTTCTCCCTTAGAAGCCATATAATGGCCAGGGCCAACGCGATATCAACGAGGCTTTCAAGAGGCTGCGCAACGTCGACGAGATCCAACGCGTCGTCTAGGAGGGCCAACGCTAGGGCTGCGGCCTCACGCCAGTCACGCATAATTTCCGCCTAAAGAAGGG
>JALVKT010000075.1 GCA_027027675.1 Thermofilaceae archaeon
GACAGCGGGTTCGCCGAGGGGCTCGGCGCCTACCAGGCCTTGGCGGAGAAGGACCCCGAGGTCGGCGAGGAGCTTAGAATTGGGAGGCTCCTCAGGGACGCGTTGTTCAAGGACCTCGGCTTCCTCTCAATGCTCATCAGGGAGGCTGCCGGCAGCGAGGAGATGGCCCGCTTCCTCCTCGACCTGATATACGTGAGGAAGCAATACCCCGTGCTGGCCCGTGAGGCGTCGTCGAAGATGAGCCTTCGCCAGCTCCTCGGGCTTGTGCGGCGCGCCCCGCGCGAGGTGTTCTCGCTGCTGGCCGGCGGTGGGACGCCGTACTTCCCGGCTGAGTGGTGAGCTGCATGCTGGCTGTAAGGAGGGTTAAGTGTCCCTGCTGTGGGGAGGAGCTCGTGGTGCCTATAACGACTGAGCTTCTCGAGGAGGCGTCCCGCTCCCCAACGGGCGTCGCGGCCGTCGTGCTGAGCCACGGCAAGGAGCGGGTCGTGGTCTACGTGGACGGTGACGGGGAGGTTCAGGGGGCCTCGTGCGCCGGGACTGAGAGGGAGGCTGTTATAGAGGAGATACGGGAAGTGCCCGTGCCCAGCGGTAAGAAGCCTGACCCCCGCAAGCTGTCGGAGAAGGAGTGGCGCTTCCTCGCCCTGTGCGACGGGAAGAGGAGTCTGAGGGAGATAGCGGGGCTCCTCGGGATAACGTACCAGGAGGCTAGGCTTCTCGCCGAGAAGATGAGGAGTAGGGGGTACCTGAGGGAGGTTGTGATTGAACTGTAGTCCTCGGCGCATGCTCCTGTGGGAGAAAACTATTTTTCTCCTATCAAAAAATTATGATTTGTGACCCAGAATGCCTGTGCCCGAGAGCCTAGGCATGTTCGTCACAAAGCTTAGGAAGAGGCTGTCCTCCTCCACGGTCGACACATTCACGCTTAACAGGGTATACGTGATGGCGGTCGTCGAGATGGTCAGGGCGTACGGCTACGAGGAGGCCATGAGGAAGATCTTCGAGTGGGGCTACGCGATGGGGCACGCATACCTGCTCCGCCTCGAGAGCGAGCTGGAGCACTTCGACATGTCCCCCGCGTCGATAAAGCTGCTGGGCCGTAGCGCATGGTACATGTTCAGCGGCAACGACGTGGAGACCCACGTGGAGACCCGCGAAGTGGACGGGAAGAAGATCATAATATTCAGGCTTAGAGACCCCGAGTCCCCCTGGGACAAGGGCTTCAAGCTCGGCAAGAAGGTCGCCTACTACCCGGCCGGCGCCTACGAGGGGGCGAGCGCCGTGTACGCCCTCATAGTTGGTAAGGGGAACTGGATGACGTTTGCGAGGAACACGAAGTCCCTCGCCGCCGGCGACCCCTACACAGAGATAGTGAACGTCTACGTAGAGAAGGGCCTGCCACGGGAAGTCGTGGAGAGGGAGCTCAAGGACTTCTTCGACGACATTATAAGCTACGACTACTCCCTCGAACTCTACAAGAAGATTGTGGCCCCAGGCTAGCCCTGGGAGGCCACCCTTAACGTTTGGTACAGTTTTTCCGTGTAGAGCTTTATGAGCCTGTCGA
>JALVKT010000076.1 GCA_027027675.1 Thermofilaceae archaeon
AGATAGTGTTCTGGCTCTCAAGGATTGGCAGGGAGGGCAAAACACTGTCACAGATCTCCCCCAACTCTAGGAAGGCCCACGAGGCGCTCAGCCTCCTCGCGAGACACGGCCTTGTCCGCACCAGGAGACTTGGCAGGGCGACCTACGTTGTGCCCACAGAGAAGGGGCTTAGGGCGATAGCCATTATTGAGCAGCTCAGAGAGGAAGTCTACGGGAACCCCTGGCTCCACGTCATAGCGGAAAAGGCTAGGAGGAGGATAGGCGTTGAAGGTTAAGGAGATAGTAGTTGGGAAGGAGAGGTTTACAGCTGCTCACCTACTCCTCTTCACGGAGAGCGAGGGCAGAGCCTTCTTCGGCGACGCGTGGAGCCACCTCCGAAGACTCGCTGAGCAGGCCAGGCCAAGCTACAAGCCCCTCACCCTTGAAGTGGAGGTGTGCCCGGGTAGGCGGGTACTCGTGGGGCCCGGCTCCACTCTTATCTCCGGGGTGGACGCGCCTCTTGAAGCCGGGCTCGAAGTGCCCCCGCTTCTCGACGAGGAGTTTCTAATGTACCTGCTTTTCGACGCTCCCAGGGCGTTGGACGGGCTCCGCAGGGCTGTAGTCGTGGAGTCGTTGGACGAGAGGTTTACGCGTGACGTTGAAGAGGGGCTCAGGTATGCAGTCGACATAATGTCGCGTCTCGGCCTGGCGTACCGCGTGCCCGTGGTGGCCACTGGCGGCGTTGGCCTCGTGGGCCTCCCGTTTTCCAGGAGGATAGTCGCTGTTAGGGATGAAGAAGCCACTGTTGTCTATGTGGATGGGGAGCCGTTCTGCAGACCCGTGTAGGTGGTATGTATGGGGACGCCTATAGAGGAGCTGGCCGGGGAACCGGGTATAGGTAGGGTTACGGTTGCAAGGCTTAAGGCTGCCGGTATCGAGGAGATAGAGGACCTTGTCGTCTACAACCCTGAGGAGCTGGAGGAGCTGGCGGGCCTCGACTTTGAAAAGGCTCTGAAGGTTGTACGCGCCGCGAGGCGCCTCGCGGGGTGGGAGACTAGGGCCTACCTCGGCTCGGAGTACGCGGGGCTCCTCGCGTCAAGGAGCGTGTTTACAACTGGCCTCGAAGGGCTTGACGGGCTGCTTGGCGGGGGACTCGCAGTCTATGACATCTACGAGTTCGCTGGCGAGTTCGGGGCTGGGAAGACGCAGCTGTGCCACCAATTGGCGGTTACGGTGCAGCTGCCGGAGGAGCGGGGCGGGCTGGGCGGCAAGGCCGTGTATATCGACACGGAGGGCACCTTCAGCCCCGGTAGGATAGAGAGTATTGCGGAGAGGTTTGGCGTTGAGAGGCCACTCGACAACGTGTACGTGATGAGGCCGATAAGCGTGGACGAGCTTGAGGAGATGGTTGTGCGCATACTGCCCCGGCTCCTCAAGGAGGGGGCCAGGCTGGTCATAATCGACAGCGTGATCGCGCTTTACAGGGCGCAGTTCCGCGGCCGGGAGTGGCTTGCGAGGAGGCAGCAGCGCATAAACTACATGCTTGACTGGCTTAAAAGGCTGGGCCGCGTCCACAAGGC
>JALVKT010000077.1 GCA_027027675.1 Thermofilaceae archaeon
GTGCTGGTGCGCATGGCGAGGCGCCGTGTGCTGGGCGCGGGCGTCGGGGGGCTTGTGGACGTGGTGCTTGGCGACCTGTTTTTGGCTGACTTGTCGCGGTTTACGCTTGTCTACGTGTACCCGTCGCCCGTGGTTGCTAGGAGGGTCGCGTTTAAGCTTAGGGGTGAGTGTGGGCGCGGCTGTAGGGCTGTGGTGTACAGGTACGCGTTGGAGGGGTTGGAGCCGGCGGCGCAGGCCGTGGTGCGCGTTGGGGGCGGGGAGCACAGGGTTTTTCTCTACAGGTTCTAGGGGCGTGGCGGCTGAACCGTACTGGGCCGTATATGCCGGGGGTCGAGAAAAAAGGGGAGATTTTTCCCGGGGGGCTAGTCGCTGGGGCGTGTGGGGCTGGCGTGTAGGCTTGCGGCCCTGCGCGTCCAGCGCTTGAGGGGCTTCCCGAGGGCTATGAGGGCTGGTATGAGGAGGGCTGCGGCGGCCGCCCAGAGCAGCGTGTCTGCCCGGTGGCCCGTGGAGGTTGTTGGCGTGCGGGCTGAGGTGAGCTTGAGGGTTATGGGCGCCTTGAGGCTTCTGAAGACGAGGGCCGTGTTGTTCCAGAGGATGTAGTTCGAGGCTGGGGGTGGGAAGAAGCCGGGTGTTGCGCCGTAGACTGTGGGGTCTTCCTCTATGTAGAGGAGGAGGCCCGTGCTTCTCCAGTAGACGGCCCTGTAGGTTTCGACGGGGTTGGGGGTCAAGGTGAGGCCCCTGTAGGTTATCTCGAGCTGCTTCATCGGCGCTCCCCTGTACTCGATGGTGCTCAGCCTTATGCCCCAGGGCTTACGGCCGGCCTTGTAGGCGTGGAGGAGCTCGTCGCACGCGACCTCGACGCGGGCCTGCGTCTGCCTGACGGCGCAGCCGTACCTGGCGAAGAGTTTTTGTACGCTGGGTGGGGGCGCCCTTGGCACTTGCTGGTAGACTATTGTGAATGGGAGGCTGCGGGCCACGGCGGTGTCGGCCGCCTTCACCGTTGCGGGTTTGCCGTTTAGGGTGAATGTGTAGTCGCCGTTTGTCTCTGAGGCGTTGAGTAGGAGTAGCGTGGCCGCGAAGCCGGCGCCCTCCTTGTAGTAGAAGGGTAGCTGGTAGTTTATGGATGCGAGTATTAGGCTTAGGTTGGATTCTAGCTCGCTGCGTGGGAGCCATAGGGGCCACTCGCCGAGGCCCCTGCCCGTGTCCTTGTCTACTGCCTCGCCGGTCGCCCCGTCGACAAGGATTGTCCTCGTAACCGTGTAGGTGTCGAGCTTCCAGGCGCCGCCGCTCGGGGGGCTGTGGAGGATGGCTTTGAAGAGGGGCTCGTTGAGCTTGTTCGTGGCTACGGTGAGGTTCTTGAACGTGAGTGTGAGGCGTATGGCTGTGCGGCCGTCCTCCTCGCCGAGTACGTCGACGGTTAGTGCTGCCTCGTCGGCGCTGGCGCAGGCCCATGCCGGCGGTGGGCCGCTGGCCTGGATGGAGATCTCGGAGCCCTGCATGGTGTAGTTTCCGGGCTCTAGGGGCATGAGGTCTATCTCGAAGAGGAGTTTC
>JALVKT010000078.1 GCA_027027675.1 Thermofilaceae archaeon
TGACCTCGTCGTAGGTTCCCGTGATGTCTACGAAGGGGCCTTCGGGGGCTCTCTTTCCGGCGAGGAACCTCCCCCTTATGACTATCTCCGTCGCGACGGGGACGGGGTGCTCGGCCGCGTCGGGGTCGGCTTTTAGCCCGCCCATAAGTGTTGACGCTACTTCCAGCTCGGATACCCCGTAGGGTGGGCTTGAGGCCGCTGCTATGTAGAGTGGGAGGGGGGCTCCTATGAGCATGGTGGCGGGGAGGTCTTTCCCCCGGTTCTCCGCCGCTTTTAGTATTTTGTAGAGGTGGCGGGGGACTATGCGTACCGCTAGTTTGTCGGGGGCTGTGAGTAGGGCCCTGTGTATGCTTGCGTTTATGTAGCCCGTGGCCTCGTCTTTCGCGAGTATTATACCGGCTGTTATGTAGGGGCCAGCGTCGTTTTCGTAGAACTTGGGTATGGGTAGCGTGTAGAGATCGTTTCCCAGGCTTTTTAGGGGGTAGTGTTCCTCGAGGAGGGGGGTGGGGTTGGCGAGTGCGTGTAGTAGTTTCCTATAGGCTTCTTCTTCGGCGGCCACGCCTAGTGCGGAGTAGATTCGGGCTCTCTCCGCAAAGATGTTGGATATAACTTTCCCTTTGGGCGTTTCAAGTATCGTGATGTCCGGCTGGCTGGAGTGTATCGCCCAGGCGACGCCGTACTCTAGGGCGGCTTTCGCGGGCTGGGGGGCCTGTGCGGCCGCGTCGCGAAGTGTGAGGAGTCTGTGGGGAGGCTTCATTGCGTGGCCTCCTCGCGCTTGGCTCTCTGAACTATTTTAACGTCTTCGGCGTTGATTATCGCGGGGAGCGGGAAGGCTGCCTCCGCTATTTCAACTCTTATCTCGTTTTTGCCCTTGTCTATTTCGACGACGCGGCCCCTCATCCCGGAGAAGGGCCCCCTGATTATCTCCACAAGGTCGCCTATGCTTATCTGCTCTATCATGGGTTTCGGCTTTAAGAGCTTCTCTATCTCCTCAAACTTGATTTTTCCGCTTATCATTCCCCGGAAGTGTTTGAGGCCGTAGGCTGCCCGCTGGGCCTCGTACTGCGCGTCTGCCTCGATTATCACTAGGCCTTTGAGCTCTGGAACGACGACTATAGAGTATACCTTGTACTTGCCCGTCCTGATCCTGTTGTATATCATGACTGCCACGTTGTACTCCTGGCCCGCAGTGGTGCGTATGGCGAAAAAGCCTGGCCTCCTCATTTTACGGGGCTCTTCCATGGCGCTTCCCCAGCGCGGCTATACCGCGCTTCTCCTCCTCAGATACACTATCACCGCTACCACGGCGGCCGCTGCCCCGAACCCCCCTATGAGCACGACCTCCCTGGGGACGGCGCCGGCCCCCGCGTACTGGAAGGCTGCGCCGGCTAGCTGGAAGAAGTAGCCTATTATGCCTAGCAGCGACATGCCTAGCACTACTATCTTGAAGGTTGCCTTAAACTCCTCTGAGGTCGGCTTGCTGGCCAGCCTAAGCGCTCTTTTAATGTCGTTGAGTATGCCTGTGAGGGACGACATCGCTAGCTACACCGCTTCATAGCTCCCTTGGAGCGGGTATAATTGAATCTTTCTGCCTCGGCAGCATGTTTTTGAGCAGGAACAGGAGCACAGCCTTTGCCGTGTGAAGCCTGTTTTCTGCTTGGTCGAAAACCACGCTGTAGCGGCTCTCCAAGACGTCATCGGTTACCTCTTCTCCCCGGTGCGCCGGGAGGCAGTGCATGAAGATGAAGTCGTCTTTCCCGACGCATTCTAGGAGCCTGCTGTTAACCTGGTACCTGGGTAGAAAGGCTCTCAGCCTCTTTTCACGTTCCTCTTCCTGGCCCATGCTTACGAAGACGTCCGTGTACACCACGTCTGCGCCCTTCAGGGCCTCGCAGGGATCCCTGTACACCTCTACGTGCCCGTAGGCTTCCCCGAGGAGCGAGGGTGTGGGCTCGTAGCCGGGGGGCGAGGCTACCCTCACCCTTGCCCCCAGCTTTGCACCGGCTATTGCCAGGGAGTTGAAGACGTTGTCGCGCCCGTCTCCGATGAAGGCTATGACTATCCCCTTAATCCTCCCTTTCTTCTCCTTTATCGTGGCGTAGTCGGCTAGCGCTTGGAGTGGGTGGTACTTGTCGCTGAGCAGGTTGACAACGGGGACTGAGGAGTACTCGGCCATTTCTACGAGTGTATCGTGGCTATACACGCGGGCTGCTAGCAGGCTGTGGTAACGGGAGAGCACCCTTGCTACGTCCTTGACGGGTTCTCCCCTGACTAGTTGGAGTTCATCTCTCCTATAGTAGATGGGGGTGGCCCCCAGCTCTGCGGCTGCCACGCTCATGGAGGCCCTTGTCCTCGTGGAGGGCTTCTCGAATATGAGTGCTATTGTATGCCCCCTTAGTGCCTCTCGAAAGGGCATTATCCTTCTATACTGTTTCAGCGTGAGAGAAAAGTCTATGATGGAACCGATGGTTTCTCCCGCGTAGGGGTGGAGGGAGAGTATGTGGTTCATGGCTTCCCAAAATAATTAGTTGCCGGCCATCTAAACCTGTTTTCCGGCTCAGCTATCCGGCGTCACGGTGGGAGGAGGCTGTCTACAAACTTTCTGTAATCGAATTTTTCTAGGTCCTCGGGGTTTTGGCCCACTCCGACGTATGCTATGGGGCGCCTGGTGACGTAGACTATAGAGATGGCTGCGCCGCCCTTTACGTCAGCATCCATTTTTGTAAGGATTGAGGCGTCTATGCCCACCTCCCTGCTGAATACTCCCGCCTGCTCCACGGCGTCGCTGCCTACAAGCGCGTCGCCCACGTACACCTTATAGTGGGGCTCTACAACCCTGGCGATCTTCTTCATCTCAGCTACAAGGTTTACGTTTGTGTGCATCCTACCCGCGGTGTCTATAATTACGACGTCGTAGCCCTTCTTCCTAGACAGCGTCACAGCGTCGTAGGCCACCGAGGCCGGGTCGGCCCCGTAGCTCCCCGCGTGCACCTCGACGCCAAGCCTTTCTCCCCAAAGCTTTAGCTGCTCTATGGCTCCCGCCCTAAAAGTGTCCGCACCCACGAGTAAGGGGTTCAAGCCGAAGGACTTGTAACGGTAGGCTAGCTTGGCGGCGGTGGTCGTCTTCCCGTGCCCGTTGGGCCCTAGAAGCAGGATTATAACGGGTGGCTTCTTTGCACCCGCCTTTACCTCGGCGTCCAGGTCGAGTTCTCCAGCGTCGGCGAAGAGCTGTAGGAGCAGCTCGCGGAGCTCCCTTCTAACGACCTTCTTTTTGTCAGCAGTCCTCGCTACCTTCGTGGAGGAGAGCTTCTCGGCAAGCCTTTCTATTAGCGCCTCTGCAACGTCGTAGGCGACGTCGTTCTCGACGAGCTCTAGCACTAGGTCGTACCCGGCTTCCTTAACTTTTTCCCTAGAGAACTCCGTGTACGCGATCTTCTCTACAAGCTTCCCCAGAACCGATTTTAGCCCCAAACGCCGCACCTTGCCCGTAAAGAAACCCGGGGGGATTACTTCTTCGCCGCCGCTACAGCCCTCCTTATCTCCTCTAGCCGTGCAAGCACCCTGTTCAGATCCTCGGTTCTTTTATCCAGGTGCTCCTTTACCTCCTTTTTCCGCTCTTCAAGGTATTTCAACGTGGCCTCAGGATCCCTCTCCACGAGGATGTTGGAGCCGATCGATACTAGGAAGCGCGTCTGCTTCTCCACTCTCCCATGCGCGTATACCCCGCTCGCTATGGGTATTAGCACTTCCTCCTCCCCGCTAAGCTCCTTGAGATGCTTAACCGTCGTTATCGCGGAGTCCAGCTCTGCAAGGAGGTTTTGGAGCAAGGCGATGTCTTTCTGTATCTCCTCTGCCAGCTGCGCCAGCATAGTGTACTCTGCCGCTAGCTGCTGGCCAACATTGCCCGAAGACATTTTCTGCGCCACGTGTAGAGAAGGATTCTACATGTTTATAATTGATTGGTGTCCTATCCATAATATACTATCTTTTCGGCCGCGGCCAGCTGCTGCACGTAGGGGTTCCTTATCTCCTCAATGTTCTTGACTATTTCCACGGACTCCACGTATATGTGGCCTCTCTTTAGCTTATGCCTGGAGCCAAGGATGCTGTAGAGCCGCTCCAGCGCTTGCTCCTCGTTCAAGGCGCGCACCTCTATCTTGAACTTTTCAATGTCTCCGTTCCTCAGCCTCATCCTGCCCTTTACCAAGTAGGTTTTTACCTGCAGAGGCTCCGAGGACATCAGAGTACACCACAAGCCTACAGTACACTGTAAATATAAGTTCTATGGCTGGGCGGCCCCGAAGAGTATTTGCTGGATCCTCATCAACTCGTGCCCTGTAGTTTCCTCCCCTACAAGCGCCCCCTTCGAATTAGCTACCATGCCCGAACGGAGGAAGATTCTCCCCCTGTTCACCGTCGCAACGTCCCCCGGCACTTTAAAGATGTTGGACAGCTTCTCAGCCTCCTCTTCGCCTACTGTTGGCGGCAAAAGTAGGCCCCTATTCGTGGCGACTGCCACCGCACCTACTAGGGGGAACTCTCCAATGGTGCCTCGCACACAAGGAGTCCCCAGCGCTTCACCAATCTTTGCTTCAAGCTTCTTTGGGAGGATGCTGCTCAGCAGGCATGCATTGTCGTTTGCCAGTATAAGGTTTCCAGGCGTCGTCTCCTTCAACCCCTCTAGAACCACTATCTTAACGTCCCCCAGAACCTCTTTGAGACTGTTAACCTCCTCTTCATAGGCTATAGAGGGCAGGATTAACGCCCTATTGTTTCCCGCACACAAAACCCCTATCAGCCTGCTCCTCGCGATGGAGACGGGGTACGGCTCAACTCCTAGGGCTTCCCTTACTATACCGGAAAACTTTGGCGGAGCGTCGCGGGGTATAAGCGCTACATCGTCATTCGCATAAACATAGACTCCTATGTGGGGTGAACCGAATAGGGACGCTGTTTCTACTGTCAAAAATCATCACTCCTCCTCTTCCTCATACCCTGGGGGCACAACCCTTGCCTCAACGACCCTTCCTTCCTCCACTTCGTATATCACGTCAACCTTTATTCGCCTGGGAGGCTTCTCGATGCTCCTGGACCATAGCTCCTTGTTAACCTTCTCATGAATCACTATCTTCTCCGGGTCATGGAGATGCCGCTTCACAAACTCTCTGACAAGCCTGACAGCAACTTTCGCCCTCTTAGGGCGGGGGACGTCATAGGCGTGGCGGAGCGGTATAACGTAGCTCGCCCTATGCTCCCCCTCTTTTAGCTCCTTCCTAGCCATTACTCGTCACCGGTTAGAGCTGCATCCTGCTTCTACGCCAGTTCCTCTTGGGGAGCCTCCTAACCCTCCCCAGCGTCCTCGAAACAACCCAGAGCGGCGTCGGCTCGTTAGTTCTCGTCGCAGCTGCAAGCCTTATCTTCTTCCCTAACGGCTTGTTGCGGGCCATCAGAGTACACCTTCACTTCAACCCGGCTTGAAGAATTTAATTTTTACTTCGCGCCTAGACGCCGCCAGCCTAGCCAGCAACTGTTTCAGGGTCTCGTCGTCTATGGGAAGCGGGACTCGCCCCGTGGAGGCCAACTGTATCAGCTGAACCTCTATGCTCTCCGCAAGCTCAGGCTTAACTATTTTCAAGTTTGAGAGCCTCTCCCTCGCTTTAGGCGTAAGTATCTTCCTCAGAATCTCCTGCCGCCTAGCCTCTTCTGCGCGGCGCTGCTCCTCGAGCCTCCTCTGCTCTTCAAGCCTCCTCCTGTATTCCTCGAGCTTCCGGCGCTTAATCTCCTCGAGCTCGTCGCCGTAGTCAGCGCCCATGACAACCACTAAGTAACTTTAGAGTAAACACCGAGAAAAATATAGTTACGGCCACGCGTCTACGCAACGTACTTCTTAAGCTCCGGCTTCTCCTTTACCAGCTCCCTAAACACCTGCGCCGCCACCTTGTCGACCACAGACCGCCCCTTAGGCGTCACGACGCGGCCTCTCGGCGTAGTTTCTACGAGCCCCGCCTTCTCCAGCTGCTGAAGCGCGTTCCGTATAATGGCTCCACCAGCTTTTCGGAAGTGTTCACGCACAGTCCCCATGTTCTTGCGTCCACCATAGTAGGTGCGCAGCCTCTCCACGCCCACGGGGCCCTCCAAGTATATCTTCCTAAGTATGCTCGCGCACCGCTTGTACCACCAGTCGGGGTCGTCAGGCACCCTCTCCTTGTGGCTGCCGGTTTTCACGTACGCGGCCCACTCGGGGGGCTCCACCTCGGCCACGTTCTCCTTCAGGTACCTCGCCAGCGCGTCTATTAGGGCCTGTGGAGGGACGAACCTCGCGTTTACCATACACTAATCCCAGCACCCTAACACTTTATGTGATATAAGCTCTATGCCTGTGCGCGGGGCGAATCGCATAACTACTATGCCGTGGTTAGAGAGGGGGATTGGCATGGAGGCAGCAGTGGTCAAGGAGGGCGACTGGGTACTAATCTACTTCAGCGAGAAGAAGAGCTACGTGGTACGCGTGGAGCAGGGGAGGCAGTTCCACACTACAAAGGGGAGCATAGACCTAGGCTCGCTCGTTGGCGTGGAGTACGGTTCGCGGCTGGAGACGAACGTGGGCGAAGAGTTCTACGTTACCCGGCCGCTGATAGTCGACCGCTTATCCGTTTTGAAGCGGTTCACTCAGGTTATATATCCGAAGGACCTGGCGTATCTCCTGCTAGGCTCCGGTGTAGGCCCGGGTAGCAGGGTTGTTGAGGCGGGGACCGGCACGGGCTATCTAACCTCGATCCTCGCATTCTATGTGAGGCCTAGCGGCAGGGTTTTCACCTATGAGGCTAGGGAAGACTTTTACAAAATGGCTGTAGAAAACTTTGAGCGGATAGGCTTGCTCCCCTACATAACGGTTAGGAAGCGTAACATTAAGGAGGGTATAAAGGAGAGGAACGTGGACGCCGTCTTCCTCGACATGCCGGATCCATGGGAGGTGTTCGGGGAGGCGTATAGCGTGTTAAACCATGGCGGAACAATCAATGTATTTACGCCTACCACCGGCCAAATGTCGCGTAGCATTGAAGGGTTAAAGCGGGCTGGCTTTAAGAGGGTGGAGGCGGCTGAAATAATGTATCGTAGGTACAAGGCTTCTCCTAGGGAGCTGAGGCCGGAGAACGTTGGTATATGGCATACCGGCTACATAATTAGGGGCCAGAAGCTATAGCTGAGTAGTGGTTGCTATGAAGGGCCGTATACCGGTCGCTGTGCGGCCGGAGAGGATAGGTGTGCTCCTGGGGCGGGGCGGCCGTAACAAGAGGAGGCTTGAGGAGGCGTTCGGCGTAAAGCTGGAGGTGGACGAGCGGCGAGCCATAGTGTATATTGTGCCCGCTCCTGAGACGCCGGCGTTTAAGGTGTTAAAGGCCCAGAAAGCTGTTGAGGCTGTTTCCCTGGGGTTCAGCGTGGAGGACGCGTTGAAGCTTGCCGACGACCTCGTAACGCTGGAGATAATTGACGTTTCGGAGGCCGCGAGGAACAGGGGGGATCTCGCTAGGATTATGGCTAGGATTATTGGCAGTAAGGGCAGGTTTAAGCGTCTCTTGGAGGAGATGACGGGGGCGTCGATCGTGGTTTCCGACAAGGTTGTCGGTGTTATAGGGGATTACGAGCAGGTAAGGGTTGCCCACGAGGCTATTTCGAGGATTGTGAGGGGGCAGTCGCACAGCAGTGTGACATCGTTCCTGGAGAATGAGAGCCGGCTGCTTAAGAGGCGGAGGATGGAACTCTGGGAAAAGTGGGAGGCCTATAGGTAAGTGGTGCGGGGGCCGGGATTCGAACCCGGGCAGGCCTTCGCCAGCGGATTTCTCGTGCCAGATCTTGAGTCCGCCCCCTTTAACCTGGCTCGGGCACCCCCGCGCCGTAGTGAAAAATTGTTGGGCGGGATATATGGTATTCTCTGCCTCGGCGGTACTATGTTTGTTTTACGGGGGTTTTCCCGTGGCTTGCTTGTGGGACTCTTCATAGTGGAGAGGCAGGGTGGATAGGTTGTGCCTAGGCGTAGTGTGGCTTATCTCGTGAGGAAGGGTTCTCGTGGTGGTTCGGGAAAATTTGTGGTTGTGTACGACTTTGAGGGTCATATTCCGACGCGTTTTTACAGGAACTTGTTGGAGCTCATGGAGGAGCTTGGCAGCGTCCGTAGGGTGCAGAAAAGCGTGTATGTGGTGGAGGGCGTGGAGGGCGCTGAGGCCCTGAAAAGGCTCGTGGAGCATTATGGGGGTAAAGTGGAGGTTTTCAGGGTGTGTTAGACCTTTGTCCTAGCGGTTTTCAGGGATTCCTCGAGGATTTCTAGGCCGACGTCCATTTCCTCCTTGGAGATTATGAGTGGCGGGGCTATCCTGATCGCGCTGAGGCCGGACCCTATAACTAGGAGTCCTCTCTTGAATGCTTCTCTAAGGGTCTCTTTGAGCAGCTCCCTGTGGGGGCTGCCGTCGCTTTTTACGAGTTCTACGCCTATCATAAGGCCCTTCCCCCTGACATCGCCTATTTCGGGGATTTCTTGGGACATTTCGCGGAGCCTTTTCATAGTGTATTCTCCTAGGCGTGCTACGTGGCTGAGGAGGTTTTCCTTCTCTATTATGTCTATGACGGCGTTTGCCGCCGCGCAGCTTACGGGGTTGCCCCCGAACGTTGAGGCGTGGCTTCCGGGTGGGAGGTCCATTATCTCCGCTTTTCCTATGGCGGCTCCGAGTGGGAGGCCTGCGGCGATGCCTTTTGCGACGGCTATGAGGTCGGGCTCTATGCCCCAGTGTTCTATTGCGAACCATTTCCCGGTGCGTCCCATCCCTGCTTGTACTTCGTCGTCTATTAGGAGGATGCCGTACTCGTCGGCTAACTCCTTTAGTCTCTTGAAGAAGCCGGGTGGGGGTACGATGTAGCCTCCTTCTCCGGCTATGGGCTCGAAGATTATTGCTGCTACCTCGTCGGGTGGAACGTATTTTTTGAGCAGCCACTCCTCTATGTAGTCTACGCACCATAGCTCGCAGTCAGGGTACTTCTGCTTGAAGGGGCAGCGGTAGCAGTAGGGGTAGGGCGTGTGCTCTACGGAGGGGAGGAGCGGGGAAAAGTATCTTCTCTGCACGGGCTTGCTGCTCGTAAGGCTCATGCTTCCGAACGTGCGGCCGTGGAAGGAGCCGGTGAACGCTATTATGTAGGGCCTTTTGCCGCGGAAATGGCCGCGCGCTATTTTTAGCGTTGCCTCAACGGCTTCTGTGCCGCTGTTCGTGTAGAACACTTTTTTGTCGCTGTTGCCCGGCGCTATCCTCGTGAGCTTCTCCGCTAGCTTTACAGGTTCTTCGTAGAGGAAGTCTGTGAGGGAGTAGTGTATCAGCTTCTCGGCCTGCCTCTTTATCGCTTCGAGGACTTTGGGGTGGGCGTGGCCGACGCTGGTGACCGCGATGCCGGCGTTGAAGTCTAAGAACCTGTTTCCGTCT
Organism: Thermofilaceae archaeon; assembly: GCA_027027675.1. Lineage (GTDB taxonomy): Archaea > Thermoproteota > Thermoprotei > Thermofilales > Thermofilaceae > JALVKT01. Next base: position 9,468 of record JALVKT010000078.1, read on the forward strand.
ACGTCGTACACCCATACCCCCTTTGCATGGTCGACTACTAGGGGGTACCATCTCGCGAAGCTCTGCATGAGGTATTTTTCGTCCCTAGCTATTATTTCCCGGGCTTTGGGACCCGGAGGCTCTACGATTATCTCTGGTTTCACGGGGAGTATTGACGTGTGGGGCATTTATGTGGTTTTGCGCCCGGTGATATGGGTTTTTATGTCTGCTGCAGTAGAGATATATTGGGGTGAAGAGGCATCCTTTTCGACATCGTCTGGCTTGGCAGGGGCGGCCAGGGAGGCGTCACTGCTGCTAGGCTCTTCGCGGAGGCCGCTGTGGCGCGTGGCTTGTATGCGCTGGCTATACCCTTCTTTGGGGCTGAGCGGCGCGGCGCGCCGGTCTTCGCCTACAACAGGGTCTCGGACGGGGTGATTAGGCGGCGGAGCCGCGTGAGAAGGGGGGACATGGTTGTCGTGCTAGACCCCTCTCTACTGTCAATGTATGATGTCGGCGGGCTCCTAAAGGAGGATGGGCGTCTCGTGGTGAACGCCCCCGTATGTAGGCCTGGGTGGAGCCGTGTGGACGCGGTGGAGATTGCCGAGTCTTTGGGGCTTAGGCTGGCGGGTTTTCCGCTCGTAAACATGCCTATGCTGGGGGCCGCTGCAAGGGTGAGCGGCCTAGTAGGGCTCGAGGAGCTAGAACGCGTTGTTAGAGAAAACTTTAGCCGGCTGGTGGAGGAGAACCTGGCCGCCGTTGAGAGGGGCTATAAGGAGGTGGTGAGTTGTGAGTGAGGCTTTTGCTCGGCCCAGTGTGGGCGCGGTGGGGGCTGGCAAGTGGCGTGTGGAGCGGCCCGTCGTAGACCAGGGCAAGTGTATCCTCTGTGGGCTGTGCTGGCTTTACTGTCCCGACGGGGTTATAGAGATCGAGGGGGGTGGCGTCAAAGTGGACTATGAGTACTGTAAGGGCTGCGGGGTGTGCGCCGAGGAGTGCCCCGTGGGCGCTATAAAGATGGTGAGGGAGAGGTGGGAGCTGTGAAGAAGGTTTTGACCGGTAACTATGCCGCCGCGTACGCTGTGAGGGCTGCCGAGCCGGACGTGATCTCTGCCTATCCTATAACTCCTCAGACCCCCATTATAGAGAAGCTTTCCGAGTTCGTGGATAGCGGCGAGCTGGACGCCCGTTTTGTTAGGGTTGAGTCGGAGCATAGCGCTATGGCCGCCGTTATAGGGGCCAGCTCTGTGGGGGCGCGCACCTATACGGCCACAAGCTCTCAGGGCCTCTTCTACATGTACGAGGTTTGCTGGTGGGCTGCCGGCGCGCGGCTCCCCATAGTCATGGGGGTTGTGACGAGGGCCCTGGGGCCTCCCTGGAGCATCTGGAGCGAGCACACGGACTTTTACGCTATGCGGGACAGCGGGTGGGTGATGTACTTCGCTGACTCGGCGCAGGAGGTATACGACCTTACCTTGCAGGCATACATGGTTGCTGAGCACCCGGACGTGCTGTTGCCGACCATGGTGGGGTGGGACGCGTTCGAGGTGTCTCACACGTATGAGCCCGTCGAACTCGTGCCTCTTGACAGGGTTAGACGTTTGTTGCCCGAGAAGGGTGTCCGTGAAAACGTGTTGAGGGACGAGGAGCCTGCATCTCTGGGGAACCTCGCCTACCCGGACGATTACATAAAGATACGGTATGGCCTGCGTAGGGCTATGGAGGCTGCTAGGCGTGTAGCTAGGGATGCTGGGGCAAAGTTCGGGGAGGCTGCTGGGAGGGACTATTCTTCGCCGCTGGAGTGCGTTCACTGTGGGGACTCCGATGTCCTCTTTGTGACTATGGGGAGCATAACCGGTGAGGGCGTGGAGGCCGTTAGGAGGCTTAGGGAGAAGGGTGAGAGCGTGGGGTTGGCTAGGATTCGCCTCTACAGGCCCTTCCCCTACGAGGATGTGGGGGAGCTATTGGAGTCGGCCAAGGGGGTTATAGTGGTGAATAGGGCGTCGAGGTTTGGCGGCTATGCGGCTCTGAGCGCGGACGTCATGGCTGCTGCAGCGGCGAGGGGGGTGGCGCCCGGCATGCTAGAAGTGGTGGCTGGCGTGGGGGGCGTGGATGTGAGGATGGAGGACTTTATTGGTATGTATGAGCGGTTCCGCGCTGGTGCGCGGGGGTCTATGTGGTGGATAGGTGGTAGGTGATAGGTGTGGCTCATAGGGTGTTCCCTAAGGAGGAGCTGCTCCTCAAGGGTCATGCAGCATGCCCTGGATGCGGCGCAACAGTGCTTCTTAGGCACGTGTTAAAGGCTTTAGGCCCTAAGACGTACATGGTTATTCCTGCGTCGTGCAGCTCCGTTATTGCTGGGCCCTACCCGAAGACCGCTTTCTCCGTTCCACTACTGCACATAGCGTTTGCGGCGAGCGCGGCCGCTGCTTCGGGGATGGTTGAGGCGCTGGAGAAGCTTGGCCGGCGGGATGTAAACGTTGTAGTGTGGGCTGGTGACGGGGGAACCGTGGATATAGGGCTCCAAGCGCTAAGCGGGGCTGCTGAGCGGGGCCACAACATAATATACATATGTTATGATAATGAGGCCTACATGAACACGGGGATACAGAAGTCCGGCTCCACGCCACCCAAGGCCTGGACGACCACTACGCCTACAGGTAACCCGGGGTTTAAGAAGGACCTTCCCTCGATAATGGCTGCTCACAGAATACCGTACGTTGCAACGTTGAACCCCGCGTACCCGAACGACATCCTCTATAAGGTTAGGAAGGCAGCCTCTATTAGAGGCTTGAAATACCTGCACGCGCTTTCACCATGCCCTCCGGGGTGGAGGTATGACTCCAGGCTTACAGTGAAGATTGCCCGTTTAGCTGTCGAGACCGGTGTGTGGGTGCTCTACGAGGTCGACCATGGGGTTTTCAGGCTTACGGGGCCTAGCAAGCACTTGGTGGACAAGTCTAGGCGTAAGCCAGTTGTTGAGTACTTGAAGCTTCAGGGCAGGTTTAGGCACTTATCCGAGGAGGATGTGGAGGAGATTCAGCGCATGGTTGACGAGAACTGGGAGAGAATCTCCGAGATTCTGAAGGACCAGGAGAAGCGTGGGGTATAGCGTTGCTAGGGCGAATATTTTTGCCCCGTCTTTAAGGTTTTTCTCGGTTTCTATGGAGATTTTTGCTAGTGCCTCGCCGTCCAGGTACTTCGCCTTTATGGGGACTGGGACGTAGCTCGCAGAGGCTGGTTTAAGAGCGTTTAATGCTTTCTCGGCGTTCTGCGCTATGAGGGGTATGAGGCGCTGCCCCCCGGAGGAGCCGACCGGCTTGTACTCTACCCCTGAGAGGGCGCCTGAGTAGAGGTGGGTGTCTGTGGTTGCAAGTACCACGTGGTCTGCCAGTTTTCTGAGCTGGCCGCGTAGTTTAGCTTGGAAGTGGGGGTCCATGTTGTTCCCGTCTATGCACACGAGTAGGATCTTGGCTCCGCCAGCCTCTATCGCGGCAACCACTATGCCTCCCGGCGCCACTTCTATGCCGTCGCTGTAATCTATCTTTAGGGCCGCCGCCCTAAGGGTTGTGGGGGTTGTGTGGGCGTGGAGCGCGTTCATGGTTTCCGCTAATGTTTCAGCGTAGAGGGGGGTTCCTTCTTTGAGTAGTATATAGTCTTTGTCTATAATACTATGTGTATCGACGAGCACTGCTGGGTGGAGCTTTTCTGTCAGGGTGGGTGGCAGGTCTTCTAGGGGCACCTGGGGTTCTATGAAGAGCAGGGGTGGTGCTTCATCCCATAGCATCGCCAGCACGTTTATGATGTCTCCTTCAAGGCTCGTAATGCCTGCGTAGACGTTTTTGCGGGAGGCTTCTTCTAGGCTGTTTTCAAGTTTTTTGACGGCTTTTTCTGCGTCGCTTGTTAGGGTAAGGTCTTCCGAGTGTGAGGCTGGTGCCTTTAGGAAACACGTCGTTACAGGCCTCCTCATTAAGAGTTGGGGCAGGGTGCTGCTGCCTATATCCCTGAAGGGGCCGGGGTGTATCTCCGAGACTATAAGGTCCAGAATGGGGGTTTCCGAGGGATCGTGGAGCCTGTAGGCATGTAGTGTGAGCAGGCGTTCTCGAGACAGGCTTAAAAGCTCTCTTTCGAAGAGCCATTTTCTCCCTGCAAGTATGTATTGGAAGAAGGCGTTGAGTAGGCGGATGCCGCTTGTGTTTACGGCTCCACGTATACGGTTGTCGATTCTCCATAGCAGCATGGCGATTGCCGCGAGAGCTGCCGCGTCCAGGGCCAGTGCCATCGGGTTTTGAGAGGCTGCGAGCAGCGATGCGGCCGCGTAGATTCCCCCTATCCTCGGGCTTTGCAGGGTGGCCGTTACTACTGCGAGTATGAGCGTAGCCGCTGAGACCGCTTGGAGTGTAGCGCCGGAGAAGATTACGGGCTGCGCCACTACTAATAGATAGAGGGTGAGTCCTGCAACCCGTCTCGGCGTGTAGAGCCTGCGGTCTAGGAGTAAGAGTGTGTGGGTCACCGCCGCCGTGGCCGCGAGGGGTAGGCGGGTCTGGGGGAGAAGTAGAGCTTCGGTAGCGGCAGTGACTAAGAGTGCCGCGTAGAGCTTTTCTGCGCTGGGAAACGTGAATATTACCTTGTATCCCTTTTTGAGTCCCCTGTAGGTGTCGCTGTGCCGCACAGTTCTCGCACTGTTTATATAATGTGTTTTGGATAAGCGTTACGTGCCACGGTATAGGGGTAGGAGGAAGAAAAAGAAGAAGAGTAGGGGGGAGGAGGAGAATAAGGAGATACCTCTTCCCGATGGTGAGACGACGCTTCTCTGCGTGATACAGCAGCTTCTAGGCTTTGACAGGGTTAAAGTGTACTGTGTCGACGGTAAGATAAGGATGTGCAGGATACCTGGGAAGTACAAGAAGAGGATGTGGATGCGTGTGGGGGATCTGGTGCTTGTGGCTCCCTGGGATTTCCAGCCTGATAGGGGGGACATAGTGTACCGTTACACGCAGACTGAGGTTCAGCGGTTGGAGAGGAAGGGGCTTCTCAAGGACATTGAGAAGCTCTTCGGAGGGGCTTAGCCCTCATTTCTCCTGGGCGAGTTGCCTGTAGAACTCCAGGGGGTCCTCGGTGTCGACCCCTAGTTTTCTAAAGTAGCGGAATACTGTGCGGATGTCGTGGAGAAGGAATTCGTGCGCGTGTGGATGGGAGGTTAGTACGGCGGAGCCCCAGTCTATGAGAACTCCTTTCCCGCTCTTATAGAGTATGTTGTACTCTGAGAGGTCGGCGTGGACGAGGCCTGCCTGGTACGTCTTCCTTATTTCTTCTTTTAGCTGCTGGTAGAGCTGCTCGGGTTCTTCGGGTAGAACCTCTTTTAGTGTGGGGGCCGGCACTCCCGGCTCTCCGGCGTCTATGAACTCCATGACGAGTATGTTTTCATAGGCTGCGTGGGGCTTTGGGGTGGTTACTCCCGCGGAGTACGCCCTGGAGAGGTTGCGGTACTCCTTGTAGCACCACGCCTTTACAATGCTTCTTATGTCGCGTTTTACTCTGCGGAAACGGGGGTCTCCGAGAATATACTTTAGCCTCCCCCTGCGGAACTCGGCGGTGGCTACGAGGAATATCTTTACCGCCACGTACTCCCCGCTAGGGGTGACGCCTAGGTGAATGCGTGCTTCTTTGCCTGAGGCAACGGCTCCGTAGAGCCTCGAGATGACGCCTCGCGAGAGAAGCTTGTGTAGTGCAAGTAGCGTCCTGTAGTCGAAGACTTCTTCTACGACTTTTACCGTTTCCTCGTCTTTCCTGCGCTTTTCTCTTCGCCTTAGCGCTGCATCTATCTCGTCCAGTCCCACATCGATGTCGACTCTTTCCTCATCAGCCACGAAATAAGGATGCGTCCGGCCTTTTTATCGAAAACTGATGTTTCACCGAGAAAGATGCGTGTGGCGGCTTTTCTAAGCGGTAGTAAGGGTGGCACGGGTAAGACTACACTCTGTACTCTCACGGCTATAGAGCTTTCGCGGCGCTCCCTGGACGTCTTAATTATAGACTTGGGTGAAAGCGGTAATGCGACCTCCCTTTTAACAAGGGGGGTTGAGCCTCCCTATTTTACCGACTACTTGGCCGGCAAGGCGCAGTGGGGCGATACGATAGTGGAGGTTAGAGAGCATCTTTACCTCGCGCCCACGCCGCCCGACTTTTCACTGGCCGAGGCTAAGGTTCTATTAGGCTCCAACGCTGCAGCTCTGGAGAGGTATTCTGAGTTCCTAGCTGTTATGGCGGACTACGTTGACGTCGTCTACTTGGACTTCCCAGCTTTTCCCTTTAAGAGCTATGGGCACCTGCTTTCACCCGTAGATACATCTGTTCTCGTCATAAACCCTGATCCCCTGAGCTTTGCGGCTGCTCTCCACACGTATACAGGCTCCTCATACGTGCTTCCTGTTTTAAACAAGTATCACCCAGCCGCTTCTTACTGGAGGGACACGGTTGAAGACTCGTTTAACAATGTTGTTATCATACCGTTCGACGTGACGCTTTCATTCCTTGTTAAAGAGTCCATCTTTGAGGCTGAAAGGTACCTGGAAAGTGACACTCGAAAGGCATTGGCCGAGCTGGCAGAAAAACTGGCGCGGCCTGGCGGTAAGCGTGTCCAGCCTTATAAAGCTCCTCTACAGCATTGAATGAGCCGTGATGAGACGCCCCTTTTCCAGCGCAACAGTTAAGGAAGCCGGCGTGCACGCCCGTTCTAGCCCAGCTCAGCGGCTCCCACTACCAACGCCCAGGCCTGTAGCCGAGAAGCCGGCGCCAGCGACGAAGAAGCTGGCACCTATAAGTCGTGAGAAACTCGAGACTGCGAAGCGTCTACTCGAGGACGTGGGCATCGATCCCTCGATACTTGAAAAGCTCGTTGGTAGGATAAAAGACATAGACTCGGAGATTGAAGAACTTGAAGAAGAAATTCGGGTGGCAAAAGCCAGGATCAGAGACTTGGAAGAGGAGAAGACCCGCATTTACCGTGTTCTCTCAAGCTTTATAACGTGATATAAAATGTTTTTTATAAAACTTCGTAGGCGCCTTAAATTTAACAAGGAGCCTAAAACCACTGCTCCCCCGGCTCCCGAGCCACCCAAGGGGCAGGTAATATGCGATACAGCAACGGGAAAAGTGTTGCTACGCGACGCATACATACATGTAGAGGCGGGCGAAGACTGGGAAAAGTTTCTCTCACTACTACGCTGCAGACAGATATACGAGGTATTCCTCACAAGCAGTTCAGCAGTAGTATCCCTCAAGTCGTGGGGCCGCACCTCTCTCAGCCACCCGCTAGACATAGAGCGCCTCCTTCTACACTTGATAGAGGAGACCGGGGCAAGAGTTGACCTCAAACAGCCATACACACAGCTAGAGTACCTGGGATGGCGAATCTTTGTACAACTCGACATAAGCGGCCAACTCGAGATAACAGCGACAAGGATCCACGACGTCCCCCCGCTCAGAGAACTCGTAGACCCTTTACTCGCAGCCCGTATACTAACCCTACTCATGGCCCCCAGCACTGTCGTAATAGCCGGCCCCCCGGGGTCGGGGAAGACGACTCTGCTAAACTCTATCATAGTGGAGGCGGCGTCGCTATGGCCCCACCTGCACATCGCGGTAGTGGAGCCCGTAAAGGAGCTCGTACTGAACGGCGGCTGGGCATCCCGCATGGTAGGCGACATTTCACACTCAACCAGGCTCACTGTACGATTCAAACGCCCAGACATACTAGTGGTGGGCGAACTCCTAACAAGCGACGTCTGGAGCTTCATCGAGGCCGGCCGCAGCGGCGTACCCACAATAAGCACCTACCACAGCCCCAACATCTGGAAATGCCTACGCAGCATGGCGGACGCCCTCAGAATACACATCCCCGACGCCACAGAACTTACAGTGCTACGCTACATAGACGCTTTCATCATAACAAGGAAAACAATAAGCCCCACCTCAACAACTAGACACATCGACTCCATATACATGAGCGACGGCCAACGCCTAATACCACTATACACGAGCGGCCCGCCAGAGACGCACATCACAGAGGAAATCTTCCTAGACCTCCTCCCGGAAAACTCCCTCCTAGGCCCCACAGCCACCATCTACTCCACCCTAAAGACACACTACAAGGTCCCGCTCCAATCCCTACGATTCGAAAAGCTACCACCACTCTCAATAAAAACCAGGCCTCTCGACAAACTAAACAATCCGGTAAAACACAGGTAGCCTCTCCGGCGGCGAGAATGGTGGGCCGGCCGGGATTTGAACCCGGGATTGGGGTGGACGCTCCGGAGGCGCCCATCCCCCCGGTTATGAGCCTCACCCGCCCCTAGAGGGCGACGGGTGCTCCACCGGGCTGAGCTACCGGCCCTGCAGATTAGAGGGGTCAAAAACCATATTTAATTTTTCTCTCAGTGCCACATCTCACATTTCGTGTGTATATACACTCGAAATACTGGACACAACATATATCGCTCCAAGCAGCGCCACAAACTATAGGATGCCCATACCCTCGCCCGACGAGCTCAAAGCCCTTAGACTCCGCGCAGGCCTAACCCAGACCGAACTGGCGCGCCGCGCAGGCGTAAGCCAATCCCTCATAGCGAGGATCGAAGCCGGCAAGGTAAACCCGCGCGTCTCAACACTCATGAAAATATACCGTGCCTTACAAGAATTCGTAAGCGAACAGTTAACAGCGGAAAACATAATGTCAACACCCCTAGTCTACGTGACGCCTGACACTAAACTCATGAAAATCGCGGAAATAATGTGGAGGAGAGGCTTCAGCCAACTCCCCGTCATGGACGACAAAGCCAGAAAAAACCTCGGCACAGTGTTTGACAACGACCTCATCAGAGCATTCCTCAAAGAAGACACCCGCGCGGCTACACTTACAGCAGAGGACATAATGTCAGACCCCCTACCCATAGTATCGCACAGCACTAGGCTACGCATAATAGCGCGGATGCTATCCTACGAGACACCCGCGGTGCTCGTAGAGAAAGAGATGAAAATAGTAGGAATAATAACCAGAAGCGACATAGCCAAAATACTCGTCCACACGCGAGAAAAAACCTAGCGCGCCTATACACGCCTCATAACAACCTTCACACGATACCTAGTATTAGGCCTCCTACCCTTCTTAACCAACCGCCCCTCCTTCACAAACCTCGACACATACGTCGACACACTTGTAATCCTAAGCCCGGGTATCTCACGCCTAGCAACATTATAGAGGTCCTTTATAGAAAACCAGGTGCCATCACCAAAGTTCTCCGCTATCAACGACCACAGCCTCGCACGCAGACTCCCACCGGACTCGCCACCACCAGCCCCCTTCATCAACCTGAGCATCTCCAATACCTGCAAAACCCTCTTCTCGTCTACATCACCCTCTAACACAATAGAGATCTTCTCACCATCATCCAAGTAGTCCTCGATCTTTATCTTAGGGGGCATTGCTCCACATAATCCTCAACCCCACCATATATATCACAATCTCTTCTGAATAAAACATGAATAAACATGAAACCACGTTACCATGCCTCTACAAGCATCCATCACAATAATCTCCACCGCTAACCAAGAAAAGAGATAGATAATCTAGAATATGGCATGTTACAGCAAAGATATTTCTCTGTAAACAGTTCCAGTGGAAATAAAGGGGTTATTTAAACCCCCATATACTTTCCACATGAAACACGAATAATGAATATGCTCCCACAGCACCGCATAATCTTCCCTAACCCCTCTACTTCCACTGGAACCTCCTTTACTTAACCTCACCTAGAGAGTACCATACTAACTAACTATACACTTACACCACAAGTTTCACATGACAACTTCCACACGAAGAAAAGGGGTTTACCGCTTCAAGCCCAACATTAGATGAGCAAAGAATTTAAGACAACGCAATTTTCAGCCATCCGAGGATATATTATGGATAGCTTATTTTCGAGGATCTACGTGTTAGACACCTCCTCTATACTACACGGAACGGCGAGGAGAGCCATAAGTGAGGGGAAAATAGCGGGAAAACTCCTCATACATACATATATTGTAGACTACTTTGAAGCACTCTCCCGTAAGGGAAGCAGCAAGGGAATAAACGGTCTAAAAGAACTAGAGCTTATCCGCAAGGCAGCGGAAGAAGCCCAGGAACTCGTAGAACTGGAATACACTAGTGAGATGCCCGACGGATACCGCAGGACCCGGGACTTGGATCCCGACGTAGTCGCGAGAGCTGTAGCGCATGAAATAGGCGGCACCCTGGTTACCTCTGACGAGGTTTCACGGGTCGCTGCTGAGGCGCTCGGAATAGATACTCTCTACCTAGAGCCTGGTGGAGGTAGATTTGAGCTAGAAAAGTTCTTTGAGCCCGATATAATGTCCGTCCACCTGAAAGAGGGCGTGCCTCCACACGCCAAAAAGGGGGTGCCTGGCAAGTGGGAGTTTATTACACTGAGAGAAGAGCCTGTGACGAGGGAAGAGCTCGAGGAGATAATACGCCAGATACTTGAAAGAGCAAAAGGCGGCGCCAGTGACTCATTCATAGAGGCCGAGCGGCCAGGGTCAACCATAGTCCAGCTCGGGGTTTACAGGATAGTTATCACTAGGCCGCCCTTCTCCGACGGCGTAGAGGTCACCGCTGTACGACCAGTGGCCCGGCTCAGACTGGAAGACTACAAGCTGCCCAAGAAGCTCGTGGAGAGGCTGGAGAAGAGGGCTGAAGGCATACTGATAGCCGGCGCCCCGGGAATGGGTAAAACAACATTCGCGCAGGCGCTCGCGGAGTACTACCATAGGAAAGGGAAGATAGTCAAAACAATAGAGTCGCCGCGCGACATGCACTTACCGGACGAGGTCACCCAGTACTCTAAGAACTATGCTACGTCCGAGGAGATACATGACGTCTTGCTCCTCTCGAGGCCCGACTACACGTTCTTCGACGAGATGAGGGATACAAGGGACTTTGAGCTATACGCCGACCTGAGGCTCGCAGGCGTCGGAATGGTAGGCGTGGTTCACGCCACGGCGCCTATAGATGCTATACAGAGGTTTATAGGGAGAGTCGAGTTAGGAATGATACCCTCCATCATAGACACAGTGATTTACATCAAGAACGGGCGTGTCGAAAAAGTGTATTCACTGGAAACCACGGTAAAGATACCTCATGGGCTTAAAGAGGCAGACCTGGCTCGGCCAGTAGTGGTCGTGAAAGACTTTCTCACCGACAAGCCTGAATACGAGCTTTACGTGTTCGGCGAGCGCACCTTCGTCGTCCCGGTGCGCCGAGCCGGCATTAAGTTAAGCGTCAAAGAGTACAAGGTTAAGTCGCTGCTTGAACGGGCGCTGAAAAGATACCTACCCGACGAAGAGTTCGACGTAGAAGTCGACCCGGCCAGGTCTCTCGTCACAATAAGGGTGCCGGCGGACCTTTACAACTACGTCCTCGGCAAGCCGAGGAAGAGACTAGAAAAGCTGTGTAGGAAACACGGCTTTGAGATGGAGCTCGTGCCCCGGGTAGAATAAATTTTTTCGTGTGTAAATACACGCGTTATTCAGGCTCTGATAATCCGAGGCCCGGCCCGCCCAGGCCGCTCACAAAACGTTTATTAGTAGACTAACCTCCTTTTCTTCGCCCAAAGGTGGATACCATGAGCAGCCAGGAAGGAACAATACTAGTAGGCAACAAGAACGTGATGAACTACGTGCTAGCCACCGTCATACAGTTCAACCAGGGCGCCAAGCGCGTAATAATAAAGGCTAGGGGCCGCGCGATCTCCAAGGCCGTCGACACCGCGGAGATAGTGAGGAGCCGCTTCCTCAAAGACGAGGTAGACGTAAAGGAGATACGGATCGGGAGCGAGCAGATCGGGGAAGGAGACAACAAGAGAATGGTCTCCGTGATAGAGATAGTCCTAGAGAGGAAGGAGTAAGCTGTTTTTCACACCACTTTCTTCTACACAATGTTCAGGGGAGAATTTCGCTGGGCTTTTCGCGCAGATTAACTATGGGTATGGCGAGCCACCCGGGCTTAGTGCCCCTGCTGACCTCTACGCGTTCACCCGCGTCGTCCGCCTTGAAGAGAACATAGTCTCCCTCGAGCTCTTTGTCGAGTGATATATAGTAGAACATGGGTACACCGTAGAGCCGATAATAGTCCCGATAGACTATGAAGAGGCCGTAGATGTGACGCCCATCTTCCTCGTAGTGTACGATGTAGGTCGTGTGTCCTACGCTTGCGGTGGTACTGGCGAAGCGTGCAAGGTCCTCTATTTTCTCAAGCTCGACTTTTATCACAGGTCTTATGGAGCCCGACTCCATGCCCGGCACCCTATCCCTTATTCTTCCGCGGGGGAAAAGATTAGAATTACTATATCTCCTGGCCGCAGCTGGGCAACCGCGTCCAACCCTTCTTCGAGCCTCCCAGCCCTTATGGCGGGGAAGGGCGGGGGATCAGAGTCCTCAAGCGCTACGCCTAGAGCCGAGTGTTGGGGCATGAGTAGTATATCGCCCCTCTTAGGGACGGGGCGAGTCGCGGACTCCGGCCTGAGGCTCCTCGGTAGCACGAAGTATGTTATGGAGCCGGTCTTCGCAACCGCCACCATGGCGCGTTTCAACGTGAGCAGCAAGTCTATGTTGAGGGGGATCCATGCGGGGTTGAGCGTGCCGCGTGCTATAGAGCGTCCGCGCCTAAGTATCTCTAGCTTGGCGCTGTTTTCACTCATACAATGATGTATCGCGAGAGATTATGATTTGTATTTCCCATCTCCGCAGTTCCAGGGCGCGTCGAGCCAAATATCAGCATGAGGGATTTTAAGCATATAGCGTATCATGAGGTGAAGCGGGATGTCTGTTGACGAGTACAGGAGGAAGTATGCTTACGGGGAAGACTACGGGACCAGCCACTTCAAGTTCGGCCCCGTAGCTGAGAAGCCCCACGTGATCGAAAACCGGGGCTTATTCCTAGGTGGGGAATCGAAGGTCTTGCTAAAACTCTTTGGAGTGGATAGGGAAGTGATAGTGGGGCCGGAGATAGTCAGGTATCTGGGGAGCATCGAGGACGTGTCAAGGCACCTTATATACCCGATGAGGGACGGCGTGGTCGCGAAGGACGATGAAAGGGCTTGGCGAGTCCTATATGAGTTGACCAAGTACGGCTTCTCTCTCACGAAGCCCGACGCGAGCGATTTCCAGGGGTTCTATGTGACGGCCGCGCTCTCCGCCGTGGCGCCGGACTATATGATAGAGAAGCTGTTCGAGATTCACGCGCGGATAGATGGCGAGATGAACGTGGTGAAGGCGTTCACAGTGATACCTCAGCCGCTTGCGGTCGCCATAGCGGAGAAGACCATAACATGCGTTGTCGTCGAGTCGGGGCATGGGAACACACAGATAACTCCGATATCCATGTATCCGATAAGGGACGCCGCGGTTGTCCTCAACAGGGGTGGTGCTGAAGCCGACGCCATGGCAGCGGAGGTGTTAAGGGATCTCGGTCACGAGGATCTCGCCAGAGAGGAGAAGTTTGTGAGGATGTTCAAGGAGGCTGTAGGGCTTGTGCCCCGTAGCCTAGACGAGGCCATAGAGGCTGCTAAGAGGGAGCCTGAAAGGTTTAGGACAGTGTTCAAGGTTCCGGGCACCAGGATTGAGGTTGACCTTGGCGAGCGGGCATGGATGCGTTTCCTGATTGGAGAGGTTCCCTTTAACCCCGAGCACGAGATATTTGAGAGCTACTATAAGAGGGGCATGCCCAGGCCCCGGGACACCGTGGTGGGCGGGGAAAGAGTGAGGGGGACAATGCCTCTCGGCGAGGCTATTAGTCTAAGCGTGTCTAAGACGAGCATTGAACTGCAGCCTAGTCTTTACAAAAGGGTTATCCTAAGTGGCGGGAATTTTGCATGGAAAGTGCCTCCAGGGCTTGAGGATGTGGCGGTGGATAGCGCCGAGAAGGTGCGTCTACAGCTCCTAGACTTTGGGATTGAAAGTGAGGTGTCCCTCGTAGAAGACCCCCTATACTCTGTGTGGAAGGGGACTATAGTTTACAGCCTCGCCGTTCCCGACGAGTTTGAGTGGGACTGGAGCCGCCGTGAAGGGTGGTTTAAGAGGGGTATACACTACTGAGTGCGCCACTATTTTTATTCTCCCGAACAAGGGTTAGACTTTGAGTATATCATGTCCACCAGGGCCCGAGTGTTAGCGCTCCTAAAGGAATTCTTTACGAAGAGGGAGATGGAGGTTGAGGAGGGGGGCAGCCTAGATCTATCTGTAAAGGACGGTAACAACCTCGTAGGGGTAAAGGTCTCCCTAGGCCCACTTGTGAGGAGGGACGTGGAAGAACTTATGGTGAAAGCGCCGGAGCTGGAATATGATAAGCTCTACATAGCGGTGCCTGCGAAGTATGTCTCCATGCTTCCACCCCTAGATATAATCCGTGAGGCGGGTATAGGAGTGCTTGAGGTTTCCTCGGACACTGTCAGGGTGCTCGTATTCCCCCGTTCCAGGAGGGCCGGGCATAGGGGAGGAGTGCCTCGTGAAGAAATAGCTGAGCTTAGGGCAGAAGTAGAGCGGCTGAAAGACGAGGTTAGAAGGCTTAAAGGCGTAGTTGCCAGGGTTGAGAGCCTGGAGCGCAGACTCGCCGCGTTGGAGAGGCAGAAGAGAAGGGGTATGGCCGCACCAGTTCCAAAAGCCAAGGTCACCGTAGAAGGGGTTACGGAGAAAAGCCCTGAAGGCGTGCCCAGCTTTGCCGCAGATAACCCGTGGCTTACAATACTTTCAAAGAGGGGGGAGAAGTGAGTGAAGAAGAAGAGAAAAGGGTCATAGGTAGGGGTGTCGAAAAGACAATCAGAAAATACATTAAGGAAGAAGACGGGGAGTGCGAGGAGCTGGCAATAACTATACTTGAAACATACGCATTCGGAGGTCAACGCGCGCTCAGGGAGCTCCTCGAGAAAATGCTGGGAGGTGTAAAGAGTGGTAACGCTGAGGAAACTTGAGCTTGAGGGTTTTCGCTACTATAAGGACAGGTTCACGGTGGAGTTTCCTCCCGGCATCACAGTGATAGCGGGCCCCGTGGGTAGCGGGAAAAGCAGTCTTCTTGAAGCCATAGAGTACGGGCTTTTCGGGACAGACTTTGGGCTGCGGCGGCGCATGTACTCTAAGGAGGACCTTGTGAACGCGCAGAAAGGGAGGCTTCGCGTTGTCTTAGAAATAGAGGCGGAGGATGGTGTTTACTTGGTCGAGAGGAGGTATAGCTTAGACGAGGGGGAGAAGGTTCTTCTGAGAACGCCTGACGGTGAAGAGTTTCGGAGGAGGGGAATTGTAAATGAGATGATAAGGGAACTCCTCGGCCTAGACGTTATAGAGTATGAGAGAACGGTCTACTTAAACCAGGTGTACCTTTACCTGCTAGCCTACGGCTCCCCCGGCGTGAGGAGCCGCGTGATAGACGGGCTGCTCGGAATAGACGCCTTGGAGAGGATTGCGTCGATTATTAGGAGGTATTCCCGGGTAGTGGGGAGGAGACTTGAAGAAAAAAGGTCGGAGCTAAGGGAGCTTATCGAAGAGCTGGAGAGCGTTGAAGAGGAGGCCCGCCGTCAAAGAGAGGAAAACACAATATTTGAGAGGGAATTAGAATCGCTTCGTGAAAGGCTCGGCGAATTAGAAGAGGAAGCTGAAGAGTTAGAGAAAAGGATTGCGGAGCTGGCAGGAGTCGAAAAGGAGTTTTTCAGGCTTAGAGGAGCTCTCGAGTATCTTAGAAGGGAGGTTAGAGGCCCTATACCCCCGGTAGAAGAGCTTATAGGGGAAATTGAAAGATCGAAGAATCTGTTGCGGACGATTTTTGCCGAGTTGATACTGGAGGAGAAGCTTAAAGAGGTGGAGGAGCTTGAATGCTCCAAGGAAAACCTACGAGGATGTGTTGAAAAGCTGCGTAGCGCGTTGGAAGAAGCCTGGGAAATATACAATAAAAGAATAGAGTCAATAAAAGCGTTGAACGTAGAGGTTGAACGGAGAAGAATTCTTCTCTCCGAGCTTGAAAAGAAAATACTAGAGCTGGAGCCCCTGGTAGACGAGTATGAAAAGGCGGAGCATAGGCTTGAAGCAATTATGAGAGAGTATGGGAGCGACGATGAGCTGAGACGTAAACTGCGGGAACTGGAACTCGAGTCTAAGAAGCTTGAAGCTAGACAAATGGAGAATAGGTGCATATCGTTTCTGCGTCGCCGCCTACGTAGGGAGGTCGCCAGCAAGGGTAAGGCTCGGTGCCCAGTCTGTGGCGCCGAGGTTGACTGGGAGGTAGAGCCGTTAATAGTTGAGGAGGATTATACGGTACAGGCCCTTGAAACAAAGATTGCGGAGATAAGGAAGATCCTTGACGAAATAAAAAGCCTAAAAGTAAAATTAGTTGACTATGAGGAAGCTGTATCACAGTATAAGGCCCTCCTTGAAAGGAGGGAGGAAATTCTAGCCGAGATAGACAGGCTTAACGCGGAGATCGCTCAGGCAGAGATAAGGTATAAGGAGATTGGAAGCCGCCTTGTAGACGTAGAGAGAAGCTTAGCGCTCGTCCGAGAGGCTTTGGAAAAACACTCTAAGGCTGCGGAGATGGCGGAGCTAGAGGCGAAACTTGAAGCCCTCCAGAAACAGTATAGCATGTTAGAACATTTACGTAAGAAATATAAAAACATAGTGAATGAAAAAGCAGAAATAGAAAAAAGGATAATGTCCCTCGAGGCGGAAATAGAGTCACTGCATAGCATAGAATCGGAGATAGAGTCTTTGAAGTCAAAGCTGTCTCAAATAGAGAAGGAAGAGAGGGCGCTCGAAGACCTTCAAAGAAAGCTCGACTGCGCCTTCAAGTTATACAAGAGCGTCCAGTTCAAGATAAGAAGGGATCTTGTAGAAAGAATAAGCGAGTACATGCGCTTAATCCTTTCCAGGGTGTATCCCTACAGGGACCTCGAAGACGTCAGGCTAAGCGTCGAAGAAAAAGAGGGAAAAAGCGTTTACACGGTCGAGGTTAAAATGAACGGTGAATGGAGCAACTTTTCGGCGAGGCTCAGTGAAGGGCAAAAAACCGTTGTTATATTGTCGCTACTCCTCTCATTCTATAAAACAGTTAGCCATAACGTCCACTTCCTCCTACTAGACGAGCCGGTGCCCAACGTCGACATACGCGTCAAAGAGTCGATATTCAGGGGCGTCTCGGAGGTACTCGGCGTAAAGCAGGTAGTATTTACCACTCAGAGCGTAGACGCGGCTAAAAAGGCGGGGAACATTCACGTGGTAGAGCTTGCGCGGAGAGAGGTGGCCTAGGATGGGAGGGGACTTGGTAAAAATAAGTTTCAGGCTTCCCCGCAAGCAGTTAGAAGCTATAGAAAAGCTTGTTGAAAGGGGCGAGTACGCGTCGATATCCGAGTTTGTAAGGGAAGCAGTTGAGCGCTTAATATCGGAATACGGCGATGAAGAGTAAGCACGCGCATTTACCGTTAGATTAATTTTTGCGAACACACCGCCTATGCTTTAGGTGCAGCTATGGAGAGAAGACTTGTGGAGGAGCACGCGGCCCCCGCTGCTCGAGAAAGAAGGGGCTACGAACTGGTCAAACTCGGCATAAAAGGTTTAGACGAGAAAATAAAGGGTGTTCTCAAAAGTAGAAGCTACCTGGTTTCGGGGGAGACGGGCACTGGGAAAACCCTCTTCTCCCTGGGCTTTCTCCTCTACGGTGCGATGCACGGCGAGCCGGGCATATACGTCCTCGTAGACGAGGAATACGACGACTTTGTCAAGGGTGCATATGACTTCGGCTGGGATCTCGAGTACCTCATAGACAACGACTTACTCTCCATAATGACTATCCTCCCAGACTTTATTGACCGCGTGAAGAACAAGCCTGTGGACACCATAGTAATGTCAATCGTGGAAAGCATAGTTGAGGAGGCCAGACGTATAGGCGCTCAGAGACTAGTCATAGACCCCGTAGCGCCGCTAGTCGTGAACGAGAACGATGTAGCTTGGATGAGGGAGTACATTAGAAGCCTTGTAATCAACATTGAGAAACGTATCGGCACTACAAACATAATTACCAGCGAGATACCCACGGGAAGCACTAAGCTGAGCAGGTTCGGCGTGGAGGAGTTCCTCGCCGCAGGAGTATTCATACTTGGACTCGAGAGAATAAAGGACAAGTTCTACAGGACAATCTTCGTTAGAAAGATGAGGTGGAGGCCAGTTCACCCAGAGATATACGTCTTCAAGATAGTACAGGGCCAAGGAATAGTCGTCGGCGAGCCACTGAGCGAGGTCGCCAAAGCGCGCGGTGTGAAATAGGGGTCAGCACTGGTGTCTACTCTCATCTCTTAGCGTCGATATTACCAGCCCTCCTCATCCCCCACTTCAGCCGTTACTCCGCATTTTTATATATGTGAGCCGCAGCGGTGTCATAGGGTACCCTTATGGCGAAAAGGGCGTACGTTAAGGTTCATAGGACAAGCTACGGCTCAATAGTGGCGGTATGCGACGAGGAGCTGCTTGGCAGGGAAATAGTAGACGGGGACCTGAAGCTTGTCGTGAGCAGAGACTTCTATGGAGGCGCATTGGTGAGCGTCGACGAACTGCCCCGCTACGTAAGGGAGGCTACGATGGCCAACATTTTAGGCAATAACTCGGTGAAGGCGCTCACAAAGGTTTATCCATCGATAATGGAGGCGGCTATCAGGCTAGGTGGCGTGCTACATGTCCAGGTTTTCAATTCTAAAGAGTGGTAAGGAAATATCATGTCCACAGTGTGGAAGGCCAACGCGGATTCTCATAAACGGGGTATGTCCAGAGTGCTTTAGAAGGGAGAACCCTCTAGCCACAGTTCCGGAGAAGATAAGCCTAAAAGTGTGCAGGATTTGCGGCGCCGTAGAGGTGCCCAGCGGCAGGTGGGTTAGGAGGGACTTCGAAGAAGTGGTGAAGACGGTCTTAAAGGGCGAGGTGGAGAAGCGGGGTGAAGTGAAGGCCGTCGATGTAGTCTATGATGGTGGAGACTACGCTAAAGTTAGGGTCTACGGACGAGCCCATGACGCATTGCCCCATGATTACTGGGAGGAATACCTGGTTAAAGTGGAGAGGAAGAGCGCCGTATGCCCTGCATGTGTAAAGCTTATCTCGAAAAAGGAAGAAGCTAGGATTCAGGTAAGGGCGCTTCACAGAGCCCTTACACTCGCCGAGAAAAAGATGATAAAGTCTATCGCGGAAAGCTCTCTAACAAGGTCTTGGGAAAAGGGTAGGGCGGCTCAGCCAATAAGGGTTGAAGAGGGAGAGCAGGGAATAGACATAGTCCTTGCCTCAAGGGAGGCTGCCCGGGAACTCGTCTCGGCGTTGTCGTCTAAAATGTTCTTCGACGTGCTGGAAACGTCGAAAGACGTGGGTATAGATGAGAGTGGTAGGGGAAAGCGCAGGGTCACCTATAGGCTTCTCCTACCTCCCTTCAGGGAAGGAGACATCGTGGAATACAAGGACAAAGTATACCTTATAAAGAGAATTAGCAGGGGGAGAATGTCGCTTTTCTCTCTAGGCAACCTAAGCGAGACATCCCTCGGCATGACGAAGAGAGCCTATAGAGACGTTAAAACGCTTGCAGGCCTCAAGGATCTCGAGGAAGGCATGGTGGTGTCCATAGAGCCGCCCTACGTCATGGTGATGAGCCTAAAAAACTTTGAAAGCTTCGAAGTAAAGCTTTCGGGCGGCTTTGACTCCCTAACTGAAGGCTCACGTGTAAGAGTGTTTAGACATAGAGGAAAAACTTACATTGTCCCCCTATAGCAGCCGCGCGCCGTGAAGGAGCCTTATAACCTCGCAGGCGTTACTCTATAACGTGGGTGCCGTGGCGCCAAGACCCTGTAGACGTGTGAACGAGATAGACGTTGCGTTTGTAGAGCCGCTTTACGACCAAAACGTGGGTTTCATCGCTAGGGCCATGAAGAACTTTTGCCTGGGAAGGCTTGTTTTAGTAAATCCTCGCTGTCCATTAGGGGTAGAGGCTATAAAGTATTCAATGCATGGCGTTGACAAGCTGAAAAACGCTGTTTTCATGAAAAGCGTGGAGAACCTTGTAAGCTCATACGACTACGTGCTTTGTAGCACGGGAAAAATCGGGTCCTCCATTATTAGGCGGAGCATGACCCCCGAGGAGGCTGCGAAAAGGATAGTGTCTTTTACGGGAAGGAGGGTTGTGGTGATAGGAAGAGAGGACAGGGGCCTTTCAAACGAGGAGCTAAAACTCTGTGACGCCATCGTCACAATACCTGCGAACCCTGAATACCCCATTCTTAACGCATCCCATGCAGCCACAATCTTGTTCTATATAATATATCGCACAGCACATGAAAACGTTAAAGTTATCGAGCGCCCCTCGCGCGAGGAACTCGAACACTTCATAGAATACCTCACTCTTCTAGCAAAGGAGCTTGGAATGAGGGAGGAGAAAGTAGACGGCCTAAAAACGGCTGCCCGCAGGCTGCTCGCAGAAACCACGGCTCCAGCACAAGACCTCTCGCTTTTATTCGGCGTTATACGCAAGAGCTACGAGAAAATACGTGCTCTGAAAGACCTGGAAAGAGGAGCTAAACCCGAATAGCTTATATCTACTGTCTGGCAGATGAGTGTGGTGTGTGTAGATGCCCCTTAGACCCGGTAAATGCTACAGACATTTTGGAACGCCACCCTATACCAGGCTCGAATACATAAAGAGCAGGCCACCAGTGCTCGTACCCAAGTTCGACCTCGGCAACT
This sequence comes from Thermofilaceae archaeon, assembly GCA_027027675.1. Taxonomy (GTDB): domain Archaea; phylum Thermoproteota; class Thermoprotei; order Thermofilales; family Thermofilaceae; genus JALVKT01. The sequence continues at coordinate 30,246 of JALVKT010000078.1, forward strand.
CTAGGGGCAACTTCCCCGTCACAGTTAAGCTTGTGGTTACAAGGGCGGGACAGATAAGGGCGAACGCCCTCGAAGCGGCGAGGCAGCACGCAAACAAGTACATGGCTAGAAAGGTTGGAGAACAAAACTACTTTATGCGCATAGTAACCTATCCCCACCACATCCTAAGGGAAAACAAGATGATGGCAATGGCGGGCGCCGACCGTCTCCAGGACGGCATGAGGCTCTCCTTCGGGACACCTATTGGCAGGGCCGCCCGCGTTAGGAAGGGACAGGTGGTTATCTACATTAAGGTTAGGCCCCAGCACATCGAGGTTGCTAAGGAGGCTCTGAGGAGAGCTGCCTCGAAGCTCTCCCTTCCGGCGAGGATAATCATAGAAGAGGAGAATAATTAACCACCTTAATTTTATAGTCAAACTATTTATCCGGAGAGAGCCACATTATGCGTAGCACTATTATAGGGGGTTATATGAAGGAGCTGCACACCAGGCGCATAGAGGCTGCCATTGATGTGTGGAGTAAAATACTTCGGGGCGAGATAAGTTCCAGGGAGCAACTGGTAGACTACGTGGAGCGGCTATACAGTATAAACGGGATAGAGCCTATACGGGGGAAGACGAAGATAAATATCTTCGACAAAGAGCTTGCAACAGTCTACCTTGTCGGCCGTTACGGTTTAGGCCTAGACGACGAGGAATTCGCCAAGTATTCAGGGCTTTTCCCCATAGAGCTGCACGCCGAAAAGGTTATCGAAAAAGTGCTTGAAGGCGCGGATCCCAGGAGTGCCATGGAGGAAGAGTATGGAGAGATCGACGAGAACCTTGTTTTCCGGGTTTTAAGGCTGGCTATGACGGCGGTGCTGCTGGGGTTCATGAGGGAAGAAGAATTTATTAGAGTTCTCGAGAGGTTCGAGGAAACCTTTGATGAGTATAAGAGGAAAATACAGGGGTTCAAGAGGTTCTACATAGCTTTCCGGGTAGCGGAGGAGGTGGCCGCCAGCCGCATCAGGAATCGCATAGAGAAGGAGGCCTTTAAACACGCGCTCTGCCTGAGGCTAAAAGCTGAAAAGGTCGCTCCGCCCGACTGGCTTGTACGTGAAATAGCGATAAACGTCCTAGGAGCCCCAGAGTATAGGGTAAACGACGCGTTAAGGACTAATGGAGTTGAAGCTAGAATATAACCTTGGGAAACCTATTTTAGATGGGCCCTCAGCCTAATCCTAGGTCATCTTATGCCTAAGAAGAGAAAGAGCAGGGGAAGACATAAGGGTGGGAAAGGTAAGGAGGATCTCGTCCAGTGCGACGAGTGCGGAGCTCTAATACCGCGCTCCAAGGCAATCAAAATTACAAAGCCGGTAATTCCCATAGACTACCAGCTGGCAAGGGAGCTCCGGCAGAAGGGCGCGGTGATACCACAGTACTATGTCACAAAGTATCTCTGCGTTAAGTGTGCCATACACAGGGGGATAGTGAAGATAAGGGCCGAAGATGAACGCAAAAAGATACCTAGACAGTATAGGTTCTAAGTATAAACGGGTTTTTATCATCTATTCTTCAACTGGAGCCACAGAGCCCGTTTTTACAGAAAAGACTCTGGCAACGCTCGGCGGAAGAATGGATGTAGTGGCGCGTACAGCGTTTTACGCGTTACATGATGTAAAGCCGTGCCGGCCAGACACGCTGTTTATAGCGCACCTTGAAGGGCAGCCCTCGCCCCCCAGGCAGGTATACATAGACTGTAACTCCTCAGCGAAGATGCCCATTGGAGAAAGGGACATGGGGAGGCTTCTGAGAACCCTTCTTGAATCCCAGGAAAGCCGCTCTACCTTCACAGGTCTGATAGACCGTCTACGGCGAAAAACCGCTGTTTATACATTACATGAAAGTGGAGAAGACATAGAGCGTGCGTTAAAACACCCAAGCCTGCCGGCAGCATTCATACTAGGCGACCAAAAAGGGTTTCCCCGGATCTATGAGGACTATCTCCTCAGATACACGGCTCCTATAAGTATAGGCCCCCGCCCCTACTTAGCAAGCCATGTTGCAGCATTCGTCAACGAGTGGCTGGATTCAAGTTTACGTCTTCTTTCTTCGGAATAAATGGGGGTCTCATCCTGTACTCTTCCCGCATATACTTATCAACGAGAGGGGAAGTCTCCTCTAAATATCGCGGCAGAGGCCTAATCATAGCAGCTAAACGCCTAGAATAGCATCTCGTACACACATCGCTGAGGTGAGAAGACGTGTATCCACAGGTAAGGCAGGTCTTGAGTTTTCCAAGCGAAAACGTGTACGTTTTTACGCCAGCTTCTTCAAGCATTTTAGCGGCTGTTGTAACCTCGTACACAGAGGTTTTCTGGCTGAGTTTGATCTCCGCCGCGCTTAGGGATTCTCCGGGAAAAAGTGACTGGATTTTTCCTTCTTTCTCCGCGTAGAACTCTAGGTCGCCTGTGTTGAAGGATACGGGAGAGAACATGTTAACATGAACGTGAAGCGGTATACGAGTAGGAGTGTTCAAGACGGCTGAAGCCCTGTTAAAGGGGTGTAGCGGTGCGAAAAAGACGCGACGAACTTGGACGTCACTTATATCTCTCGTTAATTCCCGCCATATATCTAAGATTTTCTCTAAAAGAATCCTATATGTGTACAAGCGAGATCTTTTGTCATTTAACAAGTCAATATAGACCTCCATAGATGAAATATACATGGCCTCAACTCCGACATAAGACAATTGGACAGCCTCTACAGGCGACTTCAACCTTAAAGCTCCAAGTAAGTGTTTTGTTTTAGCGAGGCGGCTGCGAAGAACGTTTTTCTCAAGGTCTCCGAGAACCTGGTTCACGTATTCATCCGGCTTCATGCCGTAAAGATGCTGGCGAAGATAGAGTGAAGGGAGTAGAACGCTAAAAGATGCGTGGAGAACCTCTTCTTCGCCGGACTTTATGGCGTAGTTGAGAAGAGAGGGAAAAGTGTTGCTTGAGGTTATGATGACGGAGAAGCCCTTGTTTATAAGCGGGGTAATAGTGTAAAGCATCGCCTGGTCGCTAGATAGAGGCCGCCGCGTCTTCACCACAAATAACGTGTTGTGAAAACTATCTCGGGGAACCTTGTTTCTTATACTCTCCAACGCCCCTTCGCGATTAAGTACCACTGTGAGAGGAACACTTTTTTCGAGAAACTCTACAATTTCTAGCAGGTTGCTTGGAGGAGAAGAATACTCGAGGACAAGTTCAGAAATCTTCTCGCTTTCCCTAGAAACTCTTTTTACGTCTTCCACTGAGGGGTCTATGAGATGAACTAGAAGGAAGCCTCGTGGAAACATTTTAAAAAAGAACATGTTCTGGGAAAAAACGTTTAACAGTCCTCCCTTTTCCAGAAGAGAAACTGTATACCGCTGGATGATTCTCTCACGTTCCACGAACGAGTCAAAGCCATGCTTTTTGCCTATCCATATTGAGTAGGAGAACTGCTCACTTAACCATCCCTTATCCTCGACTTCGGCAATCAAGTGCAATAGTAGCCGGTCTTTAAGTATCACACTCTCTTCCATAGACGAAAATTTTTCGATAAGCTTAGAGACGAGCCTCTGTCTCTTCGAATGCGGCATCGAGGCTGACGCTACCTCTGAGAGTATGCGTGTTAAATAACTGCTCATATCTTCACTGTACAGGTTTTCATGTAGTACTCGTACTCGTGTGCCGCCGAGAAGTATGTATTTTGAATTTAACAGTATTTTATATAGTAGCAGGCCACGTTGTGTCAAAAAATATTTGCCTCGTTCATCTTGTTCTACGACGCCGTCTTCTCTCAATTTTTTAAGGTGATTTGACAGGAGCGACGAATATACGGTATCCCCAAGTTCATCCATAATTTCCTTGAATGACAACTTTTTATCCGGGCCTAAAATCTCGACAATCCTCATCTTAATGGAGTTTCGCAGTATATTGAAAGCCCAGAGCGCTTCGTCAGACATGAGTCAACCATTTTGTCCCGTAGATGGTTGATATGCTCTGCGGTTTTCTCTAGCCGCGCCTCTACAGATGTATTACGAGAGTACAGTTATTTTCACACATCTTAGGGAAGAAAGCCTCTAAAATGTATAGTTAATGGAAAATGTTTCAAACATGCAGAAGAGGAATGTGTATAGGAATTATGACACTTTCAGAGCCCTAATAATATCTACGCTGGCCGAGATGATACAAAGAACCAAGGGGAACATGCTCACCTTCAACTCAAAAAAGGTGGCCATACTCGCCGACATAGACACGCACCCCGTCATACTCACGCTCGTAAAAGACGTGCTCGAAGACCTTAGGCGTAGAGGATACATAAACTACATGGGCCGCTCCAAACACGGGGTAAAATACGTTGTGAATAGTAGGAGCCCCCTCTGGAAGGCAGCAAAAGAGGGAGGAATAGAATCCGTTGCGAGGCTCCTCCAACTCGGCGAGGCCGTGGCAAAACTTAAGGTTTCTTAACGGCTCTTCAACCCGTGGATATTAGGGCGCTTCTACGCAGGCTCTGCGCTATCGCCGTAAAGGAAAACCTTGAGTGTCCCACGGTTACAAAGGTTTACATTTACAAGTCGTCAACGAGGATAAGAGGAGGCTGGGTCAAGATCCTGGAAGGCGTTTATATAGAACCGGTGACCGAGAGCCTCGCGGTTAAAGACGCCACTCCCGACATGCTGATCTTCAGGTTAACGGCAGGCTACATGGCCCTTGCATACTATAAAACCTACGGCAGACTTGATGCCAAGCGCGCAGAGAGCCTGGCGCGCCGCTACTACTTTAAACTCCTAGTAGGAGGGTAAGCAGATGCCCCTCTACGCTAATGAGTGGATAGAGTTGACGACAGTGCCGGGCCTGGAAGAGCTTCTCTACCTAGAAGCTAGGGAAAAACTAGGCGTCACAGGGGGGAGAGTTAGAAGACTCGGCGGCCGCGTCTATACGCCATGTAGGGGATGCATAGGAAGGGTTAGACGGCTAACCCTGGCCGAGCATGCAACGATTTTATTCTCGGAAGACTCTAGCCTAAGAAAAGCGGTCAGCGACGCCATGTATTTAATACGACAATACGTTGAGGGGCTCTCCACATTTTCCGTGCACGCTGAGAGGATAACTAAAGAGTTACCAGCAACTTCCGTGGACATAGCCTCCGAGGCGGGGCGAATTATAAGCGAGGCGACAGGTCTCAACGTTTCACTGGACAGCCCCGACATAGTGTTCCACGTGGAGTACGAAGCAGGCACTTACAGGGTAGGCGTCAGGTTAACGCCCCACAGAGGTCTTAGAGACAGGCCCTACAGGCTCTACGTACATCCATCGGCGCTTAACCCCATATTGGCCGCCGCCATGTGTAGGCTCGCCGGAGCAAGCAGCATCTATGACCCCTACTGTGGCAGCGGCACAATACCTATCGAGTGCGCCCTAGGCGGGTCCTGGAAGGCTGTGGGGAGCGACGTGGTAAGCCGCCACATAATGGGGGCAAAGGTAAACGCGTCACTTGCAGGAGTTCGCGAAAAGACGGAGTTCTTCGTCGCAGAGGCCACGCGTATAGGGGTCACGGCCACGGGCGTGGAGGCAATAGTGACTAATCCTCCCTTTGGCGTTAGGGAGAAAGCGTGGGGTGGGCTCCGGAAAACCTACAGGTCAATATTTAGGGTCGCAGATGATGCTGGAGCGGGCAAAGTGGTGGTTCTCACCAGTAAAAGCCTCTTATTGAAAAGGTCTGCCCCGGAAAACTACGTACTCGAGAAGAAGATACACATTATAGAGGGTGGGCTCCACGCGTACGTCCACGTGTATCGCAACTACTGATTTTCAAGCGGAAAATATAGTTCAGCCACAGCTTTACCCATCCTCTTAAGCTTCTCCCCAGCCTCACTGTTTCCTGGGACGAGAACTATATTCCCGGAATGCCTGTAAACATTGTCAAGTAGCGTCAGAACACGATCCGAGAGTTCCTCGTCAAACAGAGCATCATCCACGAGTAAAAGCTTCTTAACAGCCCCCCACTCCGCAGCCCTAAAAGCCTCTTCCAAGCCCACGGCGACCTTTCTGTCACCCCTGGCGAGCCTCGCCAAGAGCTCATCGATGTTTTCCTGCTCAAACTCCCTTCTAACCTCGCTGAAGAGGCTACGCATGTCATCCCTACGCGTAAGCTCGTAGATCCCCGCCTCGCCGCCCTCGTACACCTTCACATACCTAATTCTACCCTTAACGCCGAGCCTCGACATAACATCCTCGAGAATTCTCTTCAAATGTTCCGGAGCCGCAACCACTACAGTCTCATAGTCCTCTAACCGGTACTGCTCAAAAATCCTCTCCAACACTTTCCTTAACGAGGGCTCCACTCTCTCCCTAATACTCTTCTCCTCTCTCCTACGGGAAGTCGAGAGACGAGCTACTCCACGCACATCAATACCTATAGGCGACACCACACCCACAGCGACCTCGTCCTCGCCCACCGAGAGGAGAAGCACACGCCTATAATTCGTCGCAGCCCGCCTCAAAAGCTCCTCCTCAAAACTCGTGAGAGGACGCCTCTTAACAATTCTGACCCTGTCGCCAACTCGCACAACAAGCGTGTGAAAAGACCCTTTAGCGTGCAAATACTCCGGAGCGTCCACCACCCGCCCAGTAAGCCTGAGGGAATTCGAAAACCTATGGTAGCTCTTCTTCTCAACCTCTATCCCCATGTAGACCTTTACCCTCTCCCCCTTCTCCGAGCCCTCCTCCCTATCAATCCTCAGCTGCCTCGTAGTATACCCGTATACCACGTCGCCCCTCTCAACTATCAGCGACAAATAGTACAGGTCCTCGGGAGCCTCAACCAGAACTTCCAGGGAATTATTCTTCTCCACCCTCTCCAGCACTCTCACGCCACAACACCTCATATAGGCGGAGCGCGTTCTCCACCTCTGAAAGCACCTTCGCAGTAACCCACCATGCATCTAAAGGGAAAGGCGCTATAGAAACCCTAACCCCCCTCAACGCGGAGACC
>JALVKT010000079.1 GCA_027027675.1 Thermofilaceae archaeon
AGGCCCCCGGCGGCCGAGGCCGGCACTCCTCTCCGCCAGTGCCCCTCTAGGACGTCCAGGTTTACCGTCGGGGCTACGGGGCCCCTTGGAGTCAGGACGCCGTCGGGCCTCGCAACCTCGCCTACTATCAGGGGCTTCAAGCCTTGCCACCCTAGGGAAACAGTAATTAAGGGTTTAAGGGGTATATAGGCCGCCTGGCGAGGTGAACGCCTATTGTGTTGCGCGTATATAACACTTTGACGAGGCGGCTAGAAGAGTTCTCCCCCTTCAACCCGCCCAGGGTAACCATGTACGTGTGCGGCCCCACCGTCTACGACTACAACCACGTGGGGCACGCCCGCACCTACGTCGCCTTCGACGTCGTCAAGCGGTACCTCAGGCTTAGGGGGTACGATGTAGTCCATGTGCAGAACATAACTGATATTGACGACAAGATAATAAACAGGGCGGCCGAGGAGGGCCGCAGCTGGCGCGAAATAGCCGACTACTACGCCAAGGACTACCTCGAGGCCCTGGAGAAGCTAAACGTCCACGTAGACCTGCACCCCAGGGTCACGGAGCACATCAAGGAGATAATCGACTTCATCCAGATCCTCATAGACAAGGGCCACGCGTACGTGGCGCCAAGCGGCAGCGTATACTTCGACGTGGACACCTACCCGGACTATGGGAGGCTCAGCGGGCGTCTAGACAAGCAGCAGTGGACCCAGGAGGAGTTCGCCAAGGAGAAGAAGCACCCCTACGACTTCGCCCTCTGGAAGGCGAGGAAGCCGGGCGAGCCCTACTGGGACAGCCCCTGGGGCCCCGGCAGGCCTGGCTGGCACATAGAGTGCAGCGTGATGTCCTCCCGCTACCTCGGGAGGCAGATGGACATACACGCGGGGGGCAGCGACCTCATATTCCCGCACCACGAGAACGAGAGGGCTCAGAGCGAGGCCGCCTTCGGCGTGAAGCCCTGGGTGAAGTACTGGATGCACTCAGGCATGCTGCAGGTGGCCGGGGAGAAGATGAGCAAGAGCCTCAGAAACATTATACCCCTGAGAGACCTCTTCAAGGAGTACGACCCCCTCGTGGTGAGGCTTTGGCTGGCAACCGCCCACTACAGGGCCGTCGTGAGCTTCACGGACCAGGCGCTCCAGCAGGCGGAGGCAAACCTTCAGAGGCTCCGCGGGGCAGTGAACTTACTCAAAAGCATCCTGGGAGAGGTTGAGCCGGAGGGGCGGCTGAGCGACGAGCAGCTGGAAACCCTCAGGAGGATGTCGGAGCTCAGGGAGAGGTTCCACGGTGAGATGGAGCGCGACTTCAACGCGAGCGGGGCATTTGCGGCCGTCATGGAGCTGGCAAGGCTTGTCTACGCGGAGATCGAGCCTAAGCCGGCCTATGCCACGGCGCGGAAGGCGCTAACCCTCTTCGAGGAGTTCAACAGGGTGCTGGGCGTGCTCGACGACGCGCTCTACGGGGTAGGGGGAGGCCTGGAGGACGAGCTGATAAGGCTGATAGTCGAGGTAAGGTCGAAGCTTAGGGAACAGAGGATGTACG
>JALVKT010000080.1 GCA_027027675.1 Thermofilaceae archaeon
GATGCCAGGTCTGCGTAGTAGATTTTCTCGACGCAGGGTAGGCGTCTGAGGTGTTGGGCGATGATCTTTGCCAGGGCGTATTTGAATCGGTCGTAGTCCCCGTCTTCGACGTATGGGCCCCTAGGGGTGGCTTTCCTGAGCTGGGGCGCGTAGGCGTGTATGAGGGCCGCTATTTGCTGTTCGAGGCTGCCGCCGGTCAAGCCGTTTTTCTCCCATGAGGTTCGGGCCGGCCGGGTTTTTATTCTTGTGGCCAGAGCTTGACGGCGTTTATCGCTGAGAGGCCTCCCCGCCTGGCTTTGCGGGCTGCTAGGCGGGCGTAGTGGTCGTCTATGTGGAGCTCTACTATGCCGTGGGTGAGGGCTTTTCTCGCGGCGTGGGGCGCCGCGTCTCTGAGAGCCTCTGCGAGGGCCTGGTTTAGCTCTATTTCGAGGTGTTTTGCGAGGAGCGTGGGGCTTGCCGGGGGGCTTCGGGTTACCACTAGGAGGTCGATGTCTGTGCCGTCTTCGAGGCCTTTCACGACTTCTCCGGATGAGAGGTCCGCGTAGTATATCTCGGAGACCCAGGGGTGCTGGGCGAGCGCCTGCGCTATTATGCGTGCGAGCATGTACTTTAGCCTGGGGTATTCTTTTCCGGTGCCGTCGCAGGTGGAGGCTGCCAGCTGGGCGGCGCCCTGTTTTAACAAAGTCAAGGCTTTCCTGGATAATAGCCTAGGCATTTTTACAGAAACGTTTAGTGTTGCAGCCGACTTATATGCTTGTCCCCGGCGGGGCTGTATGAAACCCTTAAAGAGTGGGCCGCGCTCTTATTCCACCGTGTCTCTGATAAGGTCTGTTTACAGGTCTGCGCAGATACTGTACGGCGTCGCGTCGCACAGGCCGATGGCGCTCTCAGACATGAACGACGTGGACGGCATAGCGAGCGCCGCGCTGTACAAGAGGAAGGTGCCGGAGGCGGTGGTCGTGCTCGCCTACCCCCCGGAGGTGAGGGGGAGCCCCCTGATAAGGGCTGTGAGGTGGGACTTCGTGGCCGACCTCCCGTGCCCGGGGAAGGCTAGGATGAGGGCCGACCACCACGAGACGAACAAGCCGTGCGCCGAGAGGGAGTTCTACGACCCCGACGCGCCTGCGAGCGCGCTGCTCGCATATAAAGGGCTGGGCCTGGAGGGGGACCCGGTGGCCGAGGCGCTTGTGAAGGTGGCCGTGGAGACGGACACTGCCAGGATAGAGTCGAGGGAGGCAGAGCTTCTGGACGCGGCGGTGAAGGGGACGGGGTACAGGGGGAGGCTGTTCCTCGTTGACAGGCTGGCGCGGGAGGGGCTTGCGGTGCTCGATGACCCTAGGGTTCAGGGCTGGATTGAGAGGCACATGGAGGTTAAGAGGCGCACCGAGGAGATGGCTGGGCGCATACCGTTGAGGAGGGACTTGCTAGTGCTTTTCAGGCGTGACCTGGGCCTCTCCTACAGGTACCTGTCGATACTCTTGGAGAGGAGGGGTGCGGAGTTCACGTTCATAGTTGTGCCGAAGCCGTTCTGGGC
>JALVKT010000081.1 GCA_027027675.1 Thermofilaceae archaeon
GAAGACTTTAAACGAATACCTTGGCTGAAGATCCTCCCGTAGCTGCAACGTTTGCGACCCTGTGTCGCAGAGCCTCCTCTTAGAAGGACTTCGCGTGATCCGCGATGCCGGGCCGTGTAGGCAAAGAAGATATAAGTGTTTCTAAGAAGATATTACTTGATGCTAGCGGAAAAGCCGATAGACCTCTCCCGCCTCAAAGGGGAGCAGGTGGACGCGCAGGTGCTTAGGCTGGCCGTCATAGCCGAGCTGGACGCGATAAGCCTCTACGAGCAGCTCGCCGCTGTGGCTTCGAGCGAGGAAATCAAAAAGGTTCTGCTAGACGTGGCAAAGGAGGAGAAGACGCATGTCGGCGAGTTCCTAGAGATGCTCCTCAGGGTCGACAAGGAGCAGGTTGAGGAGCTCGAGAAGGGGCGGGAAGAGATAAAGGAGATCCTAGGAGAAGAGTGACATACCCTCTCCCTAGGCTTCGCTGGGAACCCCGGCATGATCCAGTTCTTTTTCCACTTCCCTTGAAAACAGTTCTACAAGCCTCTCCATCAGGGCAGACTTGTCTCCCACGAAGTACCCGTACATGCTCTCCCTGACCTTCTCGTAGATGAACGTTATTATCGCCAGGTTCCACATTACCGCCTTCGCGAGGGCCAGGGCCTCGCGGGGCTCCTCGGCTAGGCGTAGCAGCTCTGCGAGGAACGCGCCCGTGGTGAGCACTATGAGTCGTCCTGCAGCCGGGACCTTTATGTGTGCGAGGCCTATCCTTGCGAGCCGGTAGGCGTGGTCTGCGTCGTAGCTGCTGTCGAAGAGGTCTGTAAGCCATGAGCGGAAGAGGCTTTTGAGGTAGGCCTCGTCTATGCCTGTCTTTTCGGCGAGTTGGCGCATCTCGTCCTCCTCTCTTAGGAGCGAGGCCACTTTTTCGACAGCTGAGTCGATGGCCGGCTCTATCTTAGGCTTCGCCTTGCGCAGCGCTTCTATGTCGCGGGGGGTGAGTTCGAGGTATTTCTTGGCGTCTTCGGCTACTGCCTCGATAAGAACTTTTAGGTCGCCGTCCTCCATGCTTGGGCACCCTTGTCTCCGTTAGGATAGACTATTTTACTGGGTTTTATTTTTTCTTTCAAGGCTGGCGCTTGTTCTAGATTAAAACCAATTTTAATGGAATATCATCTCTGACGGTTATACTACTACCATACTGTTAGTTAAAGAGTAATTATTTTCAATAACCCTTGTTTTTACAAGGAAAAACGCGGCGCATTTTGATACCCTACGTGGCCTCCCACCAACATATAATAAATTATTATACCTTAGTACACTAGTTTACATGTTGAGCCGTTAGGGTGTATAGGATGATCGACACCATAGTCGTGGGCACAGGCCCCGCCGGGGCCACCGCGGCCAGGCTCCTCGCCCAGAAAGGCTACAGGGTCCTCCTCCTCGAAAAAGAGAAGCTCCCGCGCCACAAGACCTGTGCCGGCGGCATAGGCCACAGGGTGTGGCGCCGGATACCCGAGGTGAAGCCCCTCCTAGA
>JALVKT010000082.1 GCA_027027675.1 Thermofilaceae archaeon
GCCTATGACCGCGTAGAGCGAGGCGCAGAGCGCAACAAGGGTTGCCCGCGCCGTCCTCGAGCGGAGGGGTCCCGCAGCCACCGCCTCTTCACCCGTCAGTAGTGGTCGGGTCACCAGGTCATCCCCCGCAGAGAAATGTGGAGCATGCCGAAAAGGTTTGCCTTTAGATGCTTAGCTCGCAGTTATAGAGCGAGGAGGCAAGGCTTGTTGATGCTAGAAGAAACGTTATCGCTGCTGCAGGGATTGAGACGAGCGCTGTATAGCCAGGGGGCAGGGGGTCTGCAAAGGCTACTATGAAGACCACGTAGGATAGGAAGTACACAGGCATCGACACTATAGACTCTACAACGTGGAGGCCCTGCGGCGTGGTCTTGACGACCTTCCTTCTAGGCATAAGCCATACGGCTAGGCGTAGAGCGGCCCAGGAGACGAGCAGGGAGGCGGGCGCCGCGGCTAAAAGGGTTTTCAGGGGGTCAACGCTCCACGTGTATGCTGATAGGAAGAGCACGGCGGGCGCTGCAGCCTCGTAGAGGTAAAACGAGTACTTCGCTAGAAGGTACTCTGCGAGACTAGTGGTGTCTACAAGGTATACCCTGTATGCCCAGAGCGCCAGGAGGTCTTCAGCCAAGGCAGTCATTGTTACAACCATGGCTGCCTCCGCCACTAGAAGCGGCACTAACGCGTCCGTGATAAAGCCTATGTCGGGAATAAAACCTCTCAGGCGGGCTCGTAGAACTACACCGATAACCACGGCGACTACCAGTGCGGCGGCTTCTGCGAACTGTTTGCGACCCCTAAGCCCGCGCTCAAGGACTACGTGCCTTACGGCTTTCCGCGCGCCCCGCGGTATATTCATTGAGCGGCGGCAGGGCATGTGGCGGAGGGGCGGCTTCAAGTCTTCCGGCGATACGCGTGTGCCAAGCACGTATACCACGGCGTAGAGGATAGCGAGTGAGAAAATAGTGGCCGCTAGGGGGTACATGGTGTCTAGGGGGGACGCGGTTCTCGCTATGCTATAGACTAGTGCTAGGGAGGGGAGTAGGAGAGGAGCTGCCAGGAGAGGAGAGACGGAGAGGGTCGCTACGCTGTGAAGTATTCCCGCAGCCAAGTAAAGGGTTACGGCCGCCTTCAATGTTTTCTCTAGGCTGGGCGTCCTCCCCACATAGGCGTGGGTTAAGATTGCCAGGGCGTTTACTACCTGCAGATACGCCATGTAGACTATGACCGAGACTACGGTGAGGGGGAGCTTGGAGCCCGGAAAGAAAAAGGGGATGTCAACCAGTAATATGAGGGAAGCCAAGAGTCCCTGAAGGTTTTGGGTGGAGAGCTTTACGAGCACAAACGCCGCTACCGGGACGGGCTGTGAAAGCACGAGTTCGTAGTCTGCCTCGGTGACTAATCCTCTCTGCCTAGTATAGAGGGGCGCGTACACCGTGAAGACGGCGAGTAGGGCACCCAGTATATAGGGGGCATTTAAAGAATTTATCCCGAACACGTGGAGGACGGCTGAGAAG
>JALVKT010000083.1 GCA_027027675.1 Thermofilaceae archaeon
ATAAAGGTTGGGCAGGGCGCGAAGCCGGGGCTCGGCGGGGAGGTGAAGGTGCCCCGCGACCTGGCGTTGAGGCTTAAGGAGAAGTACTACCTGCCCGAGGACCCGGAGAAGGTTGTGAAGGACATGTATGAGAGGCACTCGGCGCCGGGCACGTTCACCGAGAGGATACTGGCGAGCATGATAAGGCTTCTAAAGAACAACTACCCGAAGGCCAGGGTGTGGATAAAGGCGGGGCCGTACCGCGACCTCGACAGGCTCATAGGCGTGGCGGGCGAGGCGGGCGCCGACGCCGTCATCGTCGACGGGAAGGAGGGGGGCACCGGTATGAGCCCGATAGTCGCGCTTAAAGACCTTGGGCTCCCCCTCGTGGCCTGCCTGAGGTTCGTGAAGGAGGCTAGGGAGAGGGGCGTCCCGTCGAGCCTAATAGTGTCTGGGAGGCTGTACAACGGGGGCCACATTGTGAAGGCGCTGGCGCTGGGGGCTGACGCGGTGTCTATGGGGAGGCCGTTCATAGTTGCGGTGCAGGCGGCGGGGGAGGAGGGCGTCGTGAACTTCGTGGAGGCTTTGAGGGTGGAGGTTCAGATGCTTACGAGTGCGCTCGACCACTACAGTGTGGCGGAGCTTGGGCCGGGGGACGTGTGGGCGCTGGACAGGGAGCTGGCGGAGGCGTTTGGGGTGCGCTACGTGTACGGCTGATGCGGCATGTTTAAAGGTCGATTTTTGCAATGTTTCTCGGCAAAAAATGTTAGAACTGGTAGCTGGTTTATTGGTAGCGGCCGTTGCTATTCTAACAGGCGCGTACTTCGTATGGATATACAACAAGTTTATCTCCCTGAAGAACGCGGGCGAGGCAGCCCTAAACCAGATAAGGGTCGCCCTTAAGAAGAGGTTCGACCTGCTCGCCGAGCTCCTCGAGGCGACTAAGAGCTACGCGAAGTATGAGCGTGAAACCCTCGAGGCCGTTACGAAGCTGAGGACCGCGTCCTACAGGACGCCTGGCGAGATCTCTGAGGCCGACAGGGAGGGTAGGAGGATACTGGCCAGTGTGCTGGGCGTGCTCGAGGCCTACCCGAACCTGAGGACGAGTGAGCCGGTGGTGAACATGATGAACGCTGCGAGCAGCGTGGAGGACGAGATCGCGAGGCTTCGCTACACGTACAACAGCATCGCGCAGCAGTTCAACACTATGAGGGAGCAGTTCCCCAGCAACATCGTCGCCTCGATGATGGGCTTCGGCAAGATGGACTATCTCCAGATACCCAGGGAGGTCGAGGAGAGGCCCAGGCTGAACTTTAACGTGTAGGGCGCCGAGGCATGGGTAGGGAGGCGCGCTGGCTCCTCGGCCTCATAATAGTCCTCCTTTTCGCGGGCTGGCTCCTCTACAGCATCCCCTCCTGGGTCGAGGCGCCCGGCGGGGGGAGCTTCGTGGAGAGCTACGAGGCGCGGCTCAGCGGCAACACGTTGACGGAGAACTACACTTACTGGGTGACGGGCAGCGGCCACCACTACCT
>JALVKT010000084.1 GCA_027027675.1 Thermofilaceae archaeon
GAGGGGGGCGGGGCGGGGGAGCAGGTGAGGCTTCTCGAGGCGTTCGCTAACGCGCTGATAGGCTATGTGGAGAAGTTTTCGCGGAGGCCGCAGTACAGGCAGGCCGTGGTGCCGGTGCTCAGCTTTAAGGCGGAGCGGGTTATAGACGAGATCGGGGAGGTTAGTAGTAGGCTGGGGAGGAGGCTTAGGAACCAGCTGGTGTCGGTGGATATCTGGCTGACGCGGGGGGACGTGTACAGGCTTTTCGAGAACACCGCTATTCTCGCCGCGCTGGCGGAGGGGCTTGACGAGGGGGCGCCGGAGTGGGTTCCCAGGTTCCTCTACCTGTACGCGAGGGACTACGCGGACAACTACTGGGATGATAGGAGGCTGGCGTCGCTCCCGGTGGGCGACGCGTTGACGAGGGCGATGGCGATTTCGAGGGCCCTGGTGGAGGCGGTGAAGGGGTACCTTTCGGAGTCCCGGGTGAGCCCGCTGCTGGGGGCTGAGAACCCGACGCTGCTGGGGAGGACGTGTGAGGCGGCGGTTAGGCGCTTCCTGGCCCGCTTCGCGCCTAGGCTTTCCTTCAGGGTTGAGGGGGGCGGGGAGGGGTACGTGGTGGACGCTCTCCTCGACTCCTCGCCGTTCACGGTGGGGCGGTGGAGGGCGGACATGAGGTACGTGTTCAGGGTTGGCAGTGTGGAGCTGGGCTACGTGGTGGTTGAGGTTACGAGTGAGTCGTCGGCGAGCCACAGGAAGATCGCGCAGGTTCAGGGCTTTTCTAGCCGGGCGCCGACGCTGGTCGTCCACCTGTATAGGAGCTGGGAGGAGCATGAGAGGTTCCGCGGCGACCTGGAGAGGGTGATTGGGGGCTACAGCGCGGACACTCTGCCCCTGTCGCTGCACGTTGTGAAGTACCCGGCCATCCTGGGGGAGCACGGGGACGCGGCGCTGGGGGAGGCGTTGAGGTATGCGAGCTTCCTCGACTCCCTGAGGGTTCAGCTTAACAGCTACGCGGTGTCCCTTTTCTACGAGTGGCTGTCGGCGGAGAAGATGAGGGAGGCGGCCAGGGAGAGCGGCCCGCGGGCGAGGGACGCGTTCAGGGAGGCGCTGGAGTACGCTGCGAAGAGCTTTGTGGGGAAGCTCTCGTTCTCCGGGGGGAGGAAGAGGAGGACTTGGAGGACCATGATGGGCTTCCTGCGGGCCTCCCTCTCGGGCCTGGAGGGCTTCGGGGTTGAGGTGGACAGCGGGCTCATAGAGGTTATCCTCGAGGCCATTCTGGGGGAGTGGCAGAGGAGGGGGCTCGGCCACCTCACGAAGACGAAGAGCTTCTCGGTGGAGGGGGGCTCGTGGAGCGACGGGGAGGCCGAGGCTGCCGCCCGGGAGGTTATAGTGGGCTTTTTCCAGGGGAGGGGCGGGGAGGCCCGGCGTGGGAGCCGGTAGCCTGCCCGGCGCCTCGAAGCCCCTGTGCTAAAAACCGGGTCTTTTCCTGCGTCTCCGGCGGGCCCAGAGGAGCGCCCCTAGTGT
>JALVKT010000085.1 GCA_027027675.1 Thermofilaceae archaeon
TAAATTGGAAGGTGTGTTGGGTTGTGGGTAGCAATAGATTAATTTTGTTTGTTTGGGTATGCGTTGTGTCGGTGTGTGTGCATGGTTGAGGTGGAGGTTGTTAAGTATACGCGTGGCGTGTTGGAGGTGAGGGTTAGGGGGGAGGGGCATACGCTTCTCAACCTCCTTGTGGATGAGCTTAACAGGATGGAGGGTGTGGCGGCTGCCTACCGTGTGGAGCACCCCTTGCTTGGGGTTGCGACGCTTATCGTGAGGGCTTCTGGCGGCGTGGATGCTTTGGAGGCTTTGAGGGAGGCTGAGAGGAGGGTGCGTGAAAGGCTTGAGGAGTTTAAGGCGCAGGTTAAGGGGCAGCTGCGCTAGTTGCCTGAAGCAGCCTTTTCTCTACGATAAGCCTTTGGCCAGGCTGGGCGACGCGGTGGTTAACTTTCTGGTTTCGGCGGCGCTTACGGTGTATGAGGGTAGGGCTGAGGGGGTAAAGGTTAGTGATAGGGTTTTGGACGCCGTATACTCCTCGTCTCCCCTGGGGGGCTTGGGCGTGCTGCCGCGCGGGTTTAGGGGTGCGGATGTTGTTGAGGCTTTTTATGGGTGTCTCTGGCTCTGCGGCGTGCTTGACGTGGAGCGTGAGGTGTGGGGCGTGGCGGGGTGCCTGGGGGAGGGGCTGGGGCTTGAGGAGTGCTTGGCTGAGAGTGTTAGAAGGCTTGTGGGGAGGATTGGGGGCGGGAGAAAATAGGGTTTTTACCTGCGCCTCCGCCTGGTGGCGGCGGCTTCGGCGTGGAGTATTCTCCGCCTGTAGTTTCTCCAGTTGCGCCTCCTGGGCGGGAGGTTTTTCCTGGGCTTTGCGGGTATCTTGGGGGTGGCGTTCCTCACTTTTCCGGCTTTTGTGAGGCTTCCGTGGGACGGCATCGCTACCTACCTGGTGTTAGAGCCTCCGGGGGGCGATAAAAAGGTTGCCGTTACTCTCCCTTTTCGGCGGCGGAGACGCGCGCCATGTCCTCTACTACTTCTAGGAGTGTTTTTCCGCTTTCTGTTAGCCCTGTTTTTCCTAGGAAGCCGGCCCGCCTGGCGAGTATAAGGGCTGTCTTGACGGTGTCTATGTCTAGTTTTAGCGTGTTTATGAGTTCCGCCGGGTCGTCGAGGCCTGTCTGGGACACGGCTTTTAGGACCTTTATGAGGACGGGGTGTATGGGCACGGCTATCCCTGTGTCCACTCCTATCACGGTGGTCTTCACCTTCTCGCCTATGGGCGTGGCCACTAGGAATCCGACGCCGGTGGTCTTTACGAGCCCCCTTGTCTCCAGCTTTTCGAGGGCTTTCTCTACGTCGCCGCTGTACCTCTTGAACGACGCTATTATCCTTCCCCTCTCCACGGCCCTGCCGCTGGGCAGCCTCTTGAGTATGAGCGCCTCGAGGCCTGTGAGGAAGACGCTCTTCTCGCCCTCCCTGGCCGCCTGGGCCAGCGCCCTGCCGTACCTTGTGGGGCCGCCTATTCCGAGGAGGCCCTCGTCCCTGCCCTTCTCGACCCATTCCTCGGTTGAGCCGCGCCCGGAGTCGTACTCGACGAGTGCCCTTGCGGCGAGGGTGGAGGAGGGTCTGCCGTTGCTTGCATCGAGTATCCTTTTCCCGTGGTCCGTGAGCCTAACGACTTCCTTCTTGTTGAAGATTGTCCGTTCCACGAGGCCCATGGCTTCGAGGTGGTAGAGCGTGAGCGTTACGCTGTAGTACTCGCCGGTCCACCTGTCCTGTAGCTCCTCCTTGAGCTTTTTGGGTGTGGGGGCCTCCTCGGGGTTTGACTCGGCCTTTTTCCACCGCTTTGTGATCGTGTCTAGGAGTTGCAGCTCGCTCTGGGAGAGGGAGAAGGGCGGCGTCTCCTCCGGGTGGTTCAGGAGTTTCCACGCGTTCAGGGCCATGCGGGCGGCTGGGCGTGGGGCCCCGGTGCTTGAGGTGTAGCCCAGCTTGCCCAGGAGTGCCTGTTCGGAGGCCGCGAGTTTTTCCCCTGAGAGGAGCTTTTCGAGCATAGCCTTTATGTTGGCGTCGAGGAGCAGGGGGGAGTCGGCGTTAAGGTTTAGCTGCTGTAGCGCGCGTCTAAGGAGCCTGCCGGGCCTTGTGAGCGCTGCGAAGTGGCCCAGGGGGATGCTTGAGGCGAGGAGCCCCATTGCCTCGAGGCTGTCCGTGAGGTCGGACTTGTAGTAGGTGTTCGCCGCTGGCCCCTCGGGCAGCGCGGTGATGAGCCTGGCGATGGGCTTTGACACGTGGAGCCGCCTAGTCATCTTTGAGAGTGCCTCGGCGAACTCGTGGGCTTCGAGTGCCAGCTCGTCGCCCTCTAGGAAGCCCCGCTCCTCCAGTATGGGGCGCCAGTGGCCGGGTATGAAGCCTTCCGCCTCGATCACGCTGGTGATCATCGTGTATATTCTCGTGTCGACCCATGGGTCGGCTGAGGGGCGGCCTAGGCTGAGCCAGGCCTCGCGTACCCTAAAGGCCTGCGGGGTTATCCTGAAGGTTTCCCGGCCCAGGAGGTCTACGAGGCCCTGCACGTACATGTCGAATAGCGTTTTTGCGAGTTCCTTGCGGTCTAGGGCTTTCTCGGCGTCTTTGACCGTGAACTCGTCCCTGCCGAGGGTGTCCAGTATTTGGAGCATTGCCTGTGATATGTACACCAAGACTTGTGCACCGTTATGGGAGAGGGCTGGTATCTTTATATTTATTTGGTGTATAACGCTTAACCATTATTATATCCACGATGTATATAAGGCGGCGGAAGGCCACCTTTATCCATGACCCCGACGGTTTATGAACGCTGGTTCCGATGAGCGTTGAGAACTACGGCCCCCTGGTTAAAGAGCTGCTTGAGAAGAGCGGGGCGACGGTCTTCGACGAGGTCTCCCTGGAGACGCGTGACGGCTTAAAGCTGGAAGGAGTGATAATGCCGAGGCCCGAGGTGGGCGACCCCGACGTGCTCGTATTGAAGCTTGGGAACGGCTACAACGTCGGCGTCCACGCGGGCAGGGTTTCCAGCCTAGAGGTTGTGGGGCGGCGGGAGCCTGCACCCCTGGTTGAGCTGAGCAGGCCCCGGGGCCTCGAGGGGCTGCCAAAGGTGTTCTTCATAGGCACTGGCGGCACGATCGCGTCGCGCATAGACTATAAGACTGGCGCCGTGTACCCGTTCTTCTCCGCGGAGGAGATATACTCCATGGTTCCGGAGCTGGAGGAGATCGCCTATATCGAGGCTGAAACCCTCTTCAGCATTTTCAGCGAGGACATGACGCCGGCCCACTGGCAGAGGCTGGCGGAGGAGGTAGCGTCGGTGTATAGGCGCGAGGCGCCCCGGGGCGTGGTTGTAGCGCACGGGACGGACACGATGCATTACAGCGCCGCCGCGCTCGGCTTCGCGGTGAGGAGGGC
Organism: Thermofilaceae archaeon; assembly: GCA_027027675.1. Lineage (GTDB taxonomy): Archaea > Thermoproteota > Thermoprotei > Thermofilales > Thermofilaceae > JALVKT01. The sequence goes on from JALVKT010000085.1 coordinate 3,400, forward strand.
CCCCGGCCCGGTCGTGTTTGTGGGGGCGCAGCGCTCATCTGACAGGCCTTCCAGCGACTCCGCCTTTAACGTTATAGGCGCCACCGTGACGGCCATTGAGGCGCCGTTCGCCGAGTCTGTTATAGCGATGCATGGGAGCGTGAGCGACGACGTGATACTTGTGCACCGGGGGGTGAAGGCGAGGAAGATGCATACGAGTAGGCGGGACGCGTTTATGTCGATAAACTCTCTCCCGCTGGCCGAGGTCGAGGTGCCCTCGCGGAGGTTCAAGATGGTTGCGTCGAGGTACCGGGGGAGGAGCGACGAGGTCGAGGTGGAGCCGCGGTTTAGCGACAGGGTCGCCCTGGTGAAGTACTACCCGGGCATGAAGGGTGATGTTCTCGAGTGGCTAGTTGAGCGGGGCTATCGGGGTATAGTTTTAGAGGGCACCGGGCTGGGCCACGTGGGGACGCACCTCTTGGAGGCTGTTAGGAGGGCCGTGAGGGAGGGCGTTGTCGTGGCGATGGCTTCTCAGTGCATATGGGGCAGGGTTAACATGAACGTTTACCGTACGGGCGTGGAGCTTCTTAGGGCCGGCGTGTTGCCGGCGGGTGACATGACCCCTGAGACGGCCTATGTAAAGCTTAGCTGGGTTCTTGGGCAGACGGAAGAGTTCGAGGAGGCGCGCCGCCTGTTCGCGGAAAACCTTTCCTACGAGTATGAGGAGCGCTCTGAGTACAGGTTTTACCCGGGGGCGAGGTGGTGGGCTTGAAGCTTGACTACAAGGCTATAGGGCTTAAGTGCGGCATAGAGATACACCAGATGCTCGACACGAGGGCCAAGCTGTTCTGCGGGTGCCCCACCAGGCTTAGGAGGGACGAGGGGGACTACACGTTTCTGAGGTGGCTCAGGCCGACGAGGAGCGAGGTTGGGGAGATGGACCCCGCCGCGTACTTCGAGTTCAAGAAGGGCGTCCACTTCCTCTACGAGGGCTACCACGACAACACGTGCCTCGTGGAGATGGACGAGGAGCCGCCCCACGACATGAACAGGGAGGCGTTGGAGCTGGCGCTCCTCTTCTCCCTGCTGGTCGGCGGCCACCCGCTCGACGAGATATACACTATGAGGAAGATAGTCATCGACGGCTCCAACACGACGGGCTTTCAGCGGACGGCCCTCGTCTCCCTGGGCGGGAGCATAGACATCGGGGGTAAAAAGGTTGGGATTCAGACCGTGTGCCTCGAGGAGGACGCCGCCCGCCGCGTCGGCGAGGAGAGGGCGGAGAGGCTTGTCCGATACAGGCTTGACAGGATGGGTATACCCCTGATAGAGGTGGCGACGGCGCCTGACATTGAAACCCCCGAGGAGGCGCGGGCTGCCGCGCACCGCATAGGGCTCCTCCTGCGCTCCCTGGGGAGGGTGAAGAGGGGGCTGGGCTCCATAAGGCAGGACTTGAACGTGTCCATCAGGGGCGGCGCGAAGATCGAGATTAAGGGTGTGCAGTACCTGGACCTGATACCGCGCATAGTGGAGCTGGAGGCTCTCCGCCAGCTCCGCCTCCTCGAGATAAGGGACGAGCTTGCGCGCCGCGGCGTCAAGGAGGAGGATCTCGAGTTTAAGCCCGTCGACGTGACCGACGTGTTTTCGGGCACGAAGTCTAAGATTGCCCGGCGAGCGCTAGCGCGGGGCGGCGTAGCGTTAGCCCTGAGGCTGCACGGCTTTTCGGGCCTACTGGGCAGGGAGATTCAGCCGGGGAGGAGGCTTGGAACCGAGCTTGCCGATAGGGCTAGGTACTGGGCCGGCGTCGGCGGGCTCTTCCACAGCGATGAGCTGCCGAAGTATGGGATAACGGAGGGGGAGGTTGAGGCTGTTAAGGAGAGGCTTAGGTGCGGCGAGGGGGACGCGTTCATACTCGTGTTTGACGAGAGGGAGAGGGCGTTGAAGGCTTTGAGGGCAGCCTGGGAGCGCGCAGTGGAGGCTTTGAAGGGTGTGCCGGAGGAGACGCGTGGCGCCAACCCGGACGGCACGACAAGGTTTCTGAGGCCGAGGCCGGGCAGCGCGAGGATGTACCCTGAGACGGACATAAGGCCTATCAGGGTTACGGGTGAGTGGCTCGAGGAGCTTAGGGGCAAGCTCCCGGAGAAGCCGGAGAGGGTGTGGCGTAGGCTAGTGGAGGAGTACGGGCTTTCAAAGGAGCTGGCCAAGGAGGTGTTCAACTCCCCCTACCTCTACCTGTTCGAGGAGCTCGTGGAGGAGCTCAAGGTTCCCCCGAGCCTGGCGGCGGCGACGCTCACTAACACCCTGAAGAGCCTATCGAGGGACGGGGTGCCCGTGGAAAACCTGAGCGAGGAGAGGATCAAGGATGCTCTGAGGCTCGTGGTGAGGGGGGAGATAGCAAAGGAGGCTCTGCCAGACCTCCTGGCCGCGGCTGCCCGGGAGCCGGAGAAGCCTGTGGAGGAGATAGCTAGGGAGGCCGGGCTCAGGGCGATGAGCGTCGAGGAGCTGGACTCCATTATACGCTCCACGATAGAGGAGAACCGTAAAGCCGTGGAGGAGAGGGGTGAACGGGCCTTCGGGCTCCTAATGGGCCGCGTCATGTCAAAGGTCAGGGGGAGGATAGACGGTAAGATTGTGGCCCAGGAGCTCCGCAGAATCTTGAGGGAAACTATCTCCTCTTCTTCCGCGGAGAACTCCTCCTAATCTTCACAAGCTCTCCACCTATACGGTACAGCACTTCCCTCTTTTTCTCGCCCTCCGCCTCCACCACTACCCTGCCGCCCTCCTCAAACCACCAAGCCGGGTACCGCTTATCAGGTTCAACGACAACCTTGTACCCTGCCCGCCTAGCAGCCTCGGCAACCTCGTCGAGCCTCGGCTTCTCCACAGCCAAGCGCCTGGGGACACGGCGCCCCTCGCTCCAGCTTTTTTCAGCGTCAAAGTACACAGTCCACACGATATAGCCGCGCCTCCTCTTCACGCGAATCCCACCACTACCTATGGGGACGGGCAAGATTAATACCCCCTACTGCGGCGCTAATAAGTGAGGCACAGCGGGGGTGCCCGAGCCTGGACAAAGGGGGCGGACTTAAGACCTCACGCTGGGAAATCCGCTGGCGTAGGCCTTCCCGGGTTCGAAGCCCGGCCCCCGCACCACTTCTACGGGCGTAAAGAACATAAGCCCGGCGCTCCGTGAGTGTTGGGGATATTATGAGACACTCACACGGCTATAGGAACAGGACGCGCAGCCTGATGAGGAAGCACCCGCGCCGCCGCGGCTACGGAGGCCTCAGCAGGCTCATGTACCGCTACGAGGTGGGAGACAAGGTGAGGATAGACATATCCCCTGAGAACCCCTCCGTAGCCCCGCACCGCCGATACCAGGGGAGGATAGGGACTATCATAGAGAAGCGTGGAAGAGCCTTCGTAATAGCGATAAAGGTTGGAGGCAAGGTCAAGAAAATAATGACTACGAAGGACCACATACTGCCGTTCAAGGAGGCCGCGGGCGGGGAGCCCAGCAAATAGCCGTGTTTTAAGCCACCTCCTCAACCTCTAAGACGTCCAGCTCTATACTTTCAACCTCGTTTTCCAGGAGCTCCGCTATGTTCGGCTGAGTCCTACCCTCATCGCCGTGCACGAACTCCTTCACATAGAAGCCGCCCTGGCACTCTATTTCAAACTCGACAACCCTGTCAGAGATCTTCCTAGCCTTCACGCTGTACACTGCCTTCTTCCTCACCTTGTCTGCCCTCCTGTGAAGAACGCGTGTAGGCGTGCGCTGGGAAACAACCGCGTCCCTAAACACCTCCTCCACGAGCCTAAGCTTCTCCTCATCCACGGGCTTCTTGAACACAACCCTCAACCTGTACTTCTTGCGGGCAAGCTCTGCAAGCGTCTTTATCCTCTTCACAACGTCCCCGCTGCACCTCCTCAACCCCAAAACTTCTATCAGACCCTGCGAGCGCCTGTTTATCTCCTCCTCCACTTTCTTCCAGTCGAGGCTCCTCCTCCTAGGCTTCTTAACCTCCACCACGAAGGGCCTGCCCGTGCCCAGCATCCTGGCATCAATGTCCTCCCTACCTGCAGCGTGGAACTTCGCCCCCTCCCCTCCGGCCGCCTCAACTATCGGCGTCGCTATGAGCTCTTCAATTGAGGTGTCGTATTTTACGCGTTCATCGCTGTAAGGCCACGGGTTCTGCGGGAGCCCCCTCACAAGCTTCCTGTAACGCCCGCAGACGTAGAGGGGCGAGGGCTCAACCTCAACCTCCCCCGTGCCGAGGTCCACTACCACGACGAGCTCCGGCTTCTCAGGCGCGTACTCCTTACCCGTAATCTCGCCGAAAATCTTGCCGATCTCCCTGTTAGCCTCGCTCTTCAGGCTCTCAGCGTCGCTGAGGCCGTAGAGGCGCCACAAGTCCTCCTCAGCCCTCCTAACATCCGGGGGAACCCTGCTGCCAACCTGGAACGTGGAGAACTCGTACCCGCTGGCTGCCTTGGCGGCGGCCTCCGCATACTCCCTGTACCTGGAAGCTATGCCCCTGCACACACTACATGTTTTCTCCTCAAACTCGATTCCAAGCTTAGATGCGAGCTCCTGTGCAGGCTTAAAACCTGTCTCCGCAAGAGCCTTTATGAGGGCCTCGTCGACGGGGCCGCCCGAGCTCCTATAACCCTTCATTAGGAGAACCGTCTTCAGCGCACGGCCCCTATCCACGTTTGAAAGGCCGTAGCCCCGTAAACCGTATATCCTGCCGGCACAGGCGTCGCAGAGCCTAAACCCGTCCCTAAGTATTCTCTCAAGCTTTGCCGCAAAGTCTTCCTCCAGGAGAGACACCCGATAACACAATGCCCAGCTGATAAAAAGGGTTCCCCGGACTAGTAGCCGTACCCCCGTGAACGCCGCGCGCGTGCACGCCGGGGAGGCCGCACGAACAGGTAGTAGTTCTGCGGCTCACTGATCTCCTCGATTATCCTCTCAACTATGAGCTTTACAGGGTCTATGCCGACACGCTCCTCGATGTCCTTGAAGGACTCAAACCTCTTCTTCCGCCTCTCCTCCAGTATTTTCCACAGTGTCCTCTTACCTATACCCTTGAGGAGGTCCAGTTCATGCGCCTTCTTGGAGATAGGTCTGGCATAGTTGAAAAAGTCTACAAACCTCTCCTCCTGGCTCCTAACGATCTTCTCGACGACTAGGGGTAGCTCCTTCTTAGCCGCCGCGGACAGCTCCTCATAGCTTAGTATGCGGGGGTGGGAGAACATGCTGCTCTCCAGGCTATTCTTTAACACGATCCTCTCGCCCGGCACGAGGCTTATACCCCTTATATCTCCGACCGGCCGAACCTCAACTAGGATGAACCTTTTCTCGCCTATACTCTGAACAAGGGGGTGCCTAATCCCCCTTATAGGGTCACCGTAGGGGAGATAGTCGAGCACATAAACAGCCTCTTCCGGCGGAGGCCTAGGCCGTCTCTTGAACTCTCTGCGCTCCATAACCGTGCACCAGAGAATATAATGCAATTTATTACTTCGAAATACTGCTTAATAAATTTAAAATACCCTTTAACTCCTCATCGCTAAATATCCTGTTGAGGGGGGAAAGAACAAGCCTTACCTCCCCTGGAACCTTAGGCATAATGTTTACGAGCTGGACGGCGTACTCCTCGGGAAGCTTGTACTCCTCCATAAGCCTATTGACAGCCTCCCGGGCCTTGTCGGCGTCGCCGACCTTATCCATCTTGCTCGCATAGTCGAGCGTCATGTTCTCGAGCGTGGAAAGCTCCCTGGAAGCCCTCTGCTCCTCTAGGAGCTTCCTCAGCTCGGCTATGGTGAGGTTCCTCTCGCTAACCGTTTTTGGCAATATACATCACCTCCTCCATGTCGACGGGAATAGTAGTTCTTATTAATACCTCTAATGGGTACAAATATGTTTATCTCACTTACCGCGCAAAACAATGTTCAAGAGTTCACGCAGACGCCTGAACTCCTTGACCTCGCCCGTGGGGTACTCCACCTGGATCTTCTCCACGGGGAACGTCTCAAGCACCTGGTGCGGCTGCTTAGGGCCGAAAGCCTTAGACCAAGACACAAAACGGTCCCTGGCGTCCACGGCCCTTATAAGCTTGTATATGTGGAGCCTGTAGGGGTACCCCACAAACTTCACAGTGATCTTTACGTCGTTCTCCCGGGCCCACTCCACTAGGCGCTCTATATCCGAAAACGACGGCATACCATGTAATCTACGGCGGAAGACTACATATCCTCTACGTTTTCCCTGGCAGCTTCACCATAAGGTATACCTTGTCGTCAACGTTGAATTCCCCGTAGAACTTCTCCCCGCTCGCGGTCATCTTCAGGCCCCCCAGCGAGGCGTAAATCACGTTTTCCTCCTCCTTCTTCAGGTACACGTAGCCGCCCATAACTATGTCCCACCCTTCAAGGCTCTCCGGCCTCTCCCTGCTAAGCTCCACCTCCACGCTGTCACCCGGAGAAGGGTTCCACCCAACCTCCTCCAAGACCTTCTCTGGTACCTCCACGGCCAAGGACCCGTCTCCCAGGTCAATCTCAACCTTCTTCACGCGCGCGTAGTGCAGCTCCTCGACGCTCTTCACGCTACCCTTCACAGGGGACTACAGGCCTTCCCCCTATATTCCGTTTTCTATGCGTGGGCGGAGAGCCTATATAGAGTCGCGGCCGCTAACCCCCCGGGAATGTGGAGCGACGTGTTTGAGATAGAAGATATCGACCTCTACGGCAGGCTGGGCAAGCTGTACACTGGGAGCGGCACCGTTAGGACGCCGGCCCTCACGCCGGTGATAAACCCTACTCGGAGCGTGTTAGAGCCCAAGGAGATAGCCGGCATGGGGTACGAGCTGCTGATGACAAACTCGTACATTATAAGGCAGAACTACGGCGACCTAGCCCTAGAGGCGGGCGTCCACGGGGTGCTAGGCGTCGACACGCCCGTAATGACGGATTCAGGCGCCTACCAGCTAATGGTGTATGGCCGCGTCAAGGTTGAGCCCCGCGAGATAGTCGAGTACCAGGCGAAGCTCGGCTCGGACATAGGGGTTATACTCGACATCCCCACGCGGATAGACACGCCCTATGAGCGCGTGAAGGCCGAGGTAGAGGAGACCCTCCGCAGGGCGGAGGAGGCGCTCAGCGTCGACAGGGGGGACATGCTCCTCGTAGGCCCCGTTCAGGGCGGCCTGCACCTGAACCTCGTAGCCTACTCTGCCTCCAGGCTCTCAAAAATGCCGTTCGACGTCTACGCCGTTGGAGGCCCCACACAGATAATGGAGAACTACATGTTTAGTGACCTGGTAAAGCTCGTAATGACCGCCAGGCTAAACCTTCCATGGCCAGCCCCGCTCCACCTCTTCGGAGCCGGCCACCCCATAATGATCCCCCTAGCCGTTGCGATGGGCGTCGACACCTTCGACTCTGCCTCCTACGCTCTCTACGCCCGCGACGACAGGCTGCTCACCGAGCGTGGGACGGTGAGGCTGAGCGAGCTGGAGGAGCTGCCGTGCACGTGCCCCGTATGCTCCAAGTACACCGCCAAGGAGCTCCGCGAAGCGCCTAAGCAGGAGCGTGAGAGGCTGATAGCAAGGCACAACCTCTACGTTATACTGCGGGAGGTGAAGAGGACGAGGCAGGCAGTAAAGGAGGGGAGGCTCTGGGAGCTGCTCGAGGAGAAGGCGAGAACCCACCCCTCAATGGCGGAGGCGCTTAGGACGCTCTCAATGTACTCGCGCTTCCTCGCCGAGAAACACCCGGTTACACGCGGAAAGATACAGGGAATCTTCTACTACGGCCGCCTAAGCCGGTACAGGCCGGAAACCGTGAGGCACATCGACAGGCTAAAGGAGCGGCACGTCGCGGGCAGCGATACGCTCCTCCTCTTCCAGGAAACCAAGCAGAAACCCTTCACGAGGGCCGGGCTGATAAAGGAGGTTCTCGGGGCTGCCCCCAACCTCTGGGAGAAGGCTGACATGGCCGTCCTCTCCCCCGCCTTCTCGATCATACCATTAGAGCTTGACGGCGTCTACCCGCTAAGCCAGTACACCGCCGCCCGCCCCCTCCTCGAGGAAGCGTACAACGAGGTGGCCGCCGACCTCCACTGGTACGTCGCAAACAAGGGGTACAGGAAGGTGGTGCTCGTATACTACGACCTTCCAGGGTACATACTCTACAGGCTTGAGGAGGCCCTCCGAGCAGCCGGGGCTCGGACGTTTAAGATACATGTTAAAGAATATGAGAAAGCCCTTGCAGAGCCCGGCTCCCTGGCTGAGAGCATAGCCGCGCTGCTCTCAGCATAAATTAAATATAGTACGGCGGCGCCTCCCTCTCCCGGGCGCTCTCCCTAATTTTACGCTCTATCTCCTCCACAGTCTTCTCAACCATCTCGCCCTCCTCTATAAGCTCCTTCACGTCCACCTCGACGCCAAGCATCTCGCCGATAACCTCCACAGCCTTCGCCGCCGCCTTCGGGTCAGGCCTCTCAATAGCCGCGTAGGGCAGCAGCGCCACCCCAGGCGCCCCCCTAGCCTCCAGGACGGCGAGGAACACCGCCAGAGGCCCCACAATGCCCAGCTTCTCCTCTATAACCTTGTATTTTTCACCCACCTCCGGGTGACGCTCAAGATAAGCGCTGGTAGGGGCTATCCTAAGCTCCTCCTCACCCTCCCTCCGCCTAGAGTCAAGCCCGCCGATAAAAACCGACTCCTCAAACGACCCGGCAACCTTCTCCGCGAGGTAGAGGGGCACCAAAGTGGAGTCCCGCTTACTCAGAGGAACATTTGTCAGGAGGAAAACCGCGTCGCCAGCCCTGTAAAGCTCGTAGGGAAGCACTATCCCGCCCTTGACGCTCACGAAGGGCTGCATGTGCCTCGTCAAAACATACCCTATCCTCTTCGCCCCCAACTTCTCTACAAGGTGCCTGACAGCTATCCACCCAACATATCCCACTCCGTGGAACCCCGTGACGAAGTAGCGGCCCCCAAAGTCCTCCGCGACAACCTCTACGTAGTGGTCAAGACCCCTAAGCATGGCCATGCATCCCCTTCTCTAGCCTGCCAGGCACTAAAACAAGTTTCCCCGCCGCTAACGTTTATATAGCCAGCACCTCCCAATCCTCCGGGACGATAATATGGGCGTGTACCACGGCAACGACCTCAGAAAAATAACCGGCGGAAGAAAGGGGAAACACGTCAAAGTTAAGAGAAAGGCGCTCATGGGGCGGTTCCCCACCCTCACGCTCCCAGGAGAGAAAAACGTTGTACGACACGTCAGGGTGCGCGGAGGAGGCGAGAAGCTCAGGCTACGCAGAGCAGCCGAGGCCAACGTCTACATACCCAGCAAGAAGGAAATGAAGCGCGTAAGGATACTCAGGGTTCTCGACAACCCCTCGAGCCGCGACTTCGCCAGGAGAGGCGTAATAACGAAGGGCGCCATCATTCAGACAGAGCTCGGAAAGGCGCGGGTCACCTCAAGGCCGGGCCAGCACGGCGTCGTCAACGCTGTTCTAATCGAGGAGTAAAAGGCAAACCGCTTTTCTACCCGCAAAACCCGGTTATTCCACAGCTGCTTCTAAACCACACCTTACCGGCTAGCGTATAACTCTGGGGCATAACACGGGGCGTGGTGGGGCCGCCGGGATTTGAACCCGGGGCTTTCCTCTCCGCCTAGCGCGGCACCAGGGCCCAAGCCTGGCTTCAGGGATAGCCGCTACTCCTGTCCTGCCAAGCTAGACCACGGCCCCCTGAAGTATAAAGTGTGAAGTAGGGCCGATATATATTTACAGTTCAGGGGCTTGTCGAAACTTCATGTTATAATACACGGTAAAACGATTATCTAACTAAAATAAAGAAAAACATATATGCTGCGTAGCGGCACATCTATCGGGTAAAAGTGGCACCCCGCAGAACTTTTAACCCGAGCCCTCCGCAATCATTTCTCACACAGCAGCTTCTCCCCAGTCACACGTATCGCTGGAAACCCCTGGACACTCCTACCCGAGGTGGGAGCAGCGTTAGAGGTGGTCTCCACGTCTAGGCTCTACCCCACATCCCTCTCCCTATTCCT
>JALVKT010000086.1 GCA_027027675.1 Thermofilaceae archaeon
AGCACGGGGAGGCTGCTTACTATGCCGCTGCTCGCGAGGAGCCCCCACTCGATCTTGAACTCCTGTATGTACCCGGCTATCTGCACGGTTATCGTCATCTTGTCCTGGCTGTACAGGAAGATCAGGGCGTAGAGGAACTCGTTCCACGTCTGAATCGTCGACAGTATAATAGTCGTCACGATGCCCGGCAGGGCCAGGGGCAGCGCCACCCTCGCGAACACCTCCAACGTCGAGGCCCCGTCAACCATGGCCGCCGCCTCCAGCTCCCACGGTATCTCCCGGAAGAAGCCGTGGAGAAGCCATATCGTGTAGGGGAGCGCGTACACCTGGTAGGCTATTATGAGGCCAAGCCTCGAGTCTATCAGGCCCAGCTGCCTGAACACCGTGAATATCGGTATAGCCATCACTATGGGCGGGAACATCCTCACCAGAAGGTTCCAGGCCAGGAAGGAGCGGCCAGCGGCGACGCTAATCTTGCTCCTCGCCACGGCGTAGCTCGCCGGAGCCCCCAGGAGCAGCGCCAGGGCGGTGGCGCCCAGCGACACTATCGCTGTGTTCGCTATGTACACGTGGAAGTGCTCCTCGGCGAACAGCCTGTAGTAGTGCTCGAGCGTGGGGTGCCTGGGCAGCCAGGTGGGCGGCTTAGTTATGACCTCACTGTTCGGCTTGAAGCTCGTAACGGTGACCCAGTATATCGGGAAAAGCGTCCACGCCACCGCTAGGGCCACCAACGCGTAGACGACCAGCCTGCCGGCCTTCACAGCACACCACCTCCCCTGGTGTACGCCATGTACGCCACTATCACGAGGGAGAGTATGCCCAGCATTACGAGGCTCAGCGCCGCCGCGTAGCCGAGCATGTGGTAGTTGAACGCGTACCTGTACACGCTCAGCGTGAGGCTCTCCGTCGCCAGGCCCGGCCCGCCGCCCGTGAGCGCGTACACCTTGTCGAAGAGCCGGAACGTGTCTATCAGGCGGAGGAGCGTGGCTATGAGAATGTAGGGCTTGAGGAGCGGCACAACTATGTGCCTGTAGAGCTGCAGCGTAGACGCCCCGTCGACAAGGGCGGCTGCCTCTAGGTCGCGGGGTATCGTCTGCGCCCCCGCGTAGAGGAATATGAAGACGAAGGGCGTCCACTGCCACAGGTCGACGAGCACTATGCTGTTCATGGCGACCCGCGGGTCGCCCAGCCAGTTCACGGGGGGCAGCCCCACAGCCTCCAAGATGTTGTTTATCGCCCCAAACTCGGGGTGGAGCAGGGTCTTCCAGAAGGCCGTAACCACTATTGTCGGCAGCATCATCGGGAAGAGGAGTATGGGGACCAGCTTCTCCCGCCCCCTAAACCTCTCCTTGAAGAGCAGGGCTAGGCCCAGGCCCAGGAGAACCTCGAGCCCCGTGGCGACGAACATGAAGTACAGCGTGTTCCGGAGGGCCGCGGCGAACACGGGGTCACGCATCATCTTGGCGAAGTTCTCGGCCCCCTTCCAGACGTAGACTATCTCCCTGTAGGATATCTTTGTCTCGTGGAAGGAGAGGTACACGTTATACACTATCGGGAAGAGCGTGAGGAAGGCGAGAACGAGAAGGGCCGGGGCGACGAGGAGCCAGCCCACCCACCTCTCACTACGCATGCCCAGGCACCCCCAAGGAGAAAAAGAGGAGAAAAAAAGTTTTTATCCACCCTTAAGGATGCCCCTGACCTCCTGGGCCGCCTCCCTAAGCGCGGTGGCCGGGTCAAGCTGCCCCGTGAAGGCCTGGTGCCAGTAGTTTGCCAGCGTGTCCTCGATCCGCTTCCACTGCGGCAGCCTAGGCCTCATCTTGCTGTTCTCCAGAGCCTCCAGCTGCACAGGGTACCACGGGTACTTCGCGACCACGTCGGGGTCGCTGTACACGCTCTTCCTCGTCGGAGGCACGCCGACCTCAAGGGCCAGCTTCTTCTGCATCTCCTTGCTGGTCACGAAGAGTATGAAGTCGAGCGCCTCCTTCTGGTGCTTACTGCTCTTCGGTATCCCGAGGAGCCAGGCGCCGATCATGGGCTTGCTGCCGGGCGGCACGATAACCTTCCACGTCTTCGCGTCAAGGTTTGGCACCCAGCCCGGCCAGACTATGCTCATCGCGGTCGCCTTGTTCGCGAGCGCCGCCTTTATCTCGGGAGAGTTGAAGTTCTCGGTCCCCTCGGGCGCGTACTTCTTGAGCTCGAGTATAAGCTGGAACACCTGCACGGCCTTCGGAGTGTCGAGGTCAACGTTCCCGTTGTTGTCGACCACCTCGACGCCGTTGCCCCAGAATATTGGGAGGAGGTTCGTCACGATCGGGTTGCCCTTCGCCGCCCTGAAGATGTAGCCCGCGATGCCCTCCTTCTCATGTATCACCTTCGCCGCGTTAAGCACGTCCTGCCAAGTCTTCGGCTCCTGGAGCCCGTACTTGTCGAAGAGGGGCTTGTTGTACACGAAGAGCTGGACGTTGCCCACGTAGGGTATAGCGTAGAGCTTGCCCTTGTAGCGGCACACGTTCACCGCGCTCCCGATAAAGTCGGGGTCCACGCCTCCCCTGCTGGCGAGGAGGTCGTCCAGGGGGACGAGGAGGCCTGAGGAGGCGAACTCGGGCAGCCAGGGGTCGTCCATCATCACGACGTCGTAGGCCCCCGTCGCCTGGACGACCTCCTGGGCGAGCTTCTCGTGTAGGCCCGCGTAGTCGAACTCTACAACCTCGACTTTTATCCCGGTTTTGGCCTCATACTCCTTTGCCGCGAGCTTGAGGCCCTCCGAGTATGTGCCCTTGCGGGCCGCGACGACTATCTTTACGGGGCCCGATGGGGCGGGCTTGTAAAGCATATAGGCGGCTGCTGCTATAATTATGACTGCAATTATGACCCCTATTATAATGGCCGTGTTGCGGGTCATCAATACTAACCGCGAAGCGGGATAATAAAAGGATTCTTGGAAATACATATATAATGATGGTTGGGATTTTTAACCAATAACCCATATTAGCCGGTTTCTCGAAAGCACCGTTTAACCGATGAAACATGTAAAAAAGAAACTTTACATTTCACAGCAAGTCAACGTTCAAGTAAGCCTTCAACAGCCTCTCATCCTCGTCTATACCCATCTCCTCGAAGAATCCCGGCGCCACCGACTCCACAGCCTCGACGAGCCCCCTAGCCTTCATGCTCCGGGGAATGTAAAACCCCTCAAGACCCCTCCCCCCGGCCCGCGGCCTCCACAGCGCCGTCCACACATCCAGTATACCCGCATACCTGAAGAACTGCACCGTGGCGCTCTCATACGCGCCCGCCGCCAGCCAGTACGGGTTAGCCTCCCCCGCCTCCACGTCGAAAAACGTAGTCTCTAGCGGCTCCACCACCCCGTGGACGAGCCCCTCGACAACCTCCGCCCTCACACGGGCGTCCCCGCCGGCGAATATGTACCAGGCACCCCACCCGAGAACCTCCATGGCACGCGCCAGCTCCCCCGCCTCGCCCCTCTTGACCACCATCTTTGCCTCGCCGGGGCTTGAGAGCTCCGCGAACGCCCTCGTCCCCACGTACACGCCTATCTCAAACAGCTTCCTGTTTATCTCGGCCGCCCCGGCCCCATGCGCCCTCATCTCCGCGATGAGGAACGCCATCAGGGCCCTCGGCACGTAGCCGTGGACCGTGACCATGGAGAGCCTCTTCCTCAGCTTAAGCACGATCTTTATGAGCCCCTCTTTCATTTCACCACCTCTATGATATCCTTCACATAGCCCAGCTTTTTAAGCATCTCAAGCGTGGACTTCACCTCGCCCAGCGGGATACCCGTGAGCCTGGATATCTCACCCGCAGTCCTCACACCATCCACGTAGACGAGTATCATGAGCTCCCGCCTCGAAAGCCTCGACAGGGGCGGCGTCCTCTCAGCCGGTATGGGCTTCAGGTCGAGGAGGGAGAAGGGGCTCTCCTCGGCCGCCGGCACCGCCCTCACCGAGCGCACCGCCCCCCTCTCGTCAATGGTGACCTCGACTACGTGGTCGCCGTGGGGGACGGCTATGGTGGCCAGGCCGCCCCGGCTGGCGGCCGCGCTTGCAATCTCCAGCTCCCTGGACGTGATCTTTACTTCGCGGCCGCAGGCGGGGCACTTTATTTGCTTCATTATTACTACCATGTATGTACAGGTTTACGTAAAATATATTTGTAGCATGAGGGTTACATGGGAACAAGTCTATTTTTAATAGTTAACCGCTTTTATGAGAAACGACAAAAACACGGAAAAAATAAAACATCGCCGGGCGGCTAGGCCAGCCCGATCCTCTCAGCCAACACGGACAAGAGGAAGGACGCGCCCGCCGCCTCTGCCAGCCTACGCGCGGCAGCGTCGCTTGGGAGGCTATGGTCCAGCAGAGCGCCGAAGAGCCTCCTAGCCTCCCCGCTCCTCCCGAGGAGGCCGGCCAGGGAGCGGGGCGCCTCCTCCATAGCCTTCACAAGCCTCGGCGTCACCGAGAGCTCCCTGTACAGCCCGCCCGCCTCCACGGCGTAAAACTCCGCCAAGCTCCTCCTGTCGAGGGCGTCAGCGTCCAAAGCCCGTGAGAGAGCGGTGGCCGCGGCCTCCCCAGACTTCAACGCATGATAAATGCCCTCCCCCGCAAAGTTTGCGAGGCCGGCGGCGTCGCCGACAGCCACGACCCCGTCGCCCACAGCGTCGCCCGGCTCCCCGCCCCAGAAAACAGGTATCACGTGCCCCTCCATGCCGCGCACCCGC
>JALVKT010000087.1 GCA_027027675.1 Thermofilaceae archaeon
TGGGCATGCCCAGCGTTACTCCAAGCTGGCATGCAAAGCCTGCAAGGTATGGGTGTAGACGGCCGTTGCCGTCTACAAATAAGAGCTGATAGCTGCTTTTGAGGCGCCGCAGGGCCAGGTAGGCGGGGGCCATTTCCCTGAACGCGAGGAGAGTAGGTATATACGGGAACTTTGTCCTTAACGCGTAGGAACTCTTCTCCCTTAATTCTAGCCCGGGATAATCTACTACTGCCGCGGCGCCTATGGAGCACTCGCCGCTGAACGCCACGTCGACCCCTGCGGCACGCTGTACAGGCCAATCAACTCTGTCCTCCTCTACTACCCGCTCCGCTATTATTTTCTGTGCGAAACGGGCTTTTTCAAGCGAGAAGTGTGGGGGGACTCCGGCTTTAACCCTGAACTTCCACCTTTCCGCAGGCACGTATAGCCGCCTCAAGCTTTTCTACGAGCTTGCTGCTTTTCTCGTAGAAGACTAGGTCCTTCCTCGTATTTTCCAGGAGAACTCTTGCTACATCCATCTTGTGCCTAACGCCTGGGATGAGCGCCTCAGGGAAGGAGAGTTTGCTTATCTCAACGTATATTTCCTCCATGAGCCGTAGCATGCTCCAGGCCTCCTCGAGCCTCTCCTCTCTAACAAGGTTCAAAGCGTGCCTTCTAAGCTCTCCCACCACGTCGCCCAGCCCTGCCAGATAGGAGGAAGGAGTCACCTCCAGTTCCGTGAACGCGGGTATGCTTTTCCCGGCCACGATCCTGTAAAGTGCGACGGCCTCCACGTACTCTGTCAAAGCGTTGTTGACGGAGCCTGAATAGTAGAGCATCGGGTATTTTTCTCGATAGCCGTCTATTACGGACTTTTTCTCGTTCATTGAAGAGATTAGAGGCTCGGCTTCTCCCAGTTTTCCGCTATGTATCTTGAAGACAACCTCCCTGGCCAGGCGTGTAAGCTCACGTGTAACCCTTAGGAGCTTTTCACGTTCCTCATCCAGTTCCTCAAGCTTTGACGCTACATGTTCTATCGACATCTTCCAGTCAGACATGAGAGTTCATAGTTGGAGCGTGGCGGAGCGTTAAAAGGCTGCTGCAGAGTATTACCTTGAGGCACATGGCGGACTTCCAGCTTGCAGAGGAAATACTCAAAGCTGGCAGTATTGAGAGGGACGCGTTAAAGCTGGCCCTGGACATAACGCAGGAGGGGGTAGAGCTGCTGGAGATAGCTGAGCGGATTGAAGGTTTTATCCGTAGCAGGGGGGCAGCCCCCGCCTTCCCCGTCAACATATCCATAGACGGGGTTGCGGCCCACTACACCCCTGCCCCTGGAGACGAGAAGAGGATACCTCCCAGGTCTATAGTGAAGGTTGACGTCGGCGTACACGTTAACGGGTACATCGCCGACGCCGCGGTCACCGTATCATTCAACCCCGACTACACAGGCCTCGTAAGGGCTGCTTGGAAAGGCCTTGAGGCGGCGATATCAACTGCCCGCGACGGGGTTACGCTGAATACTATAGGCAAAAACGTCTATGAAGCGATTAAGAGGCTCGGGTACAAGCCTATAGAGAACCTTATGGGCCATAAAATTGAGAGGTACGAGCTTCACGCTGGAAAAAGCGTGCCAAACGTGCCAGCGCTAGAGTACCGCTTCGTGAAGATGAGGCGGGGCGAGGTATACGCTATAGAGCCCTTCGCCACGGATGGGGCGGGCTACGTTGTTGACCAGGGTTACAGCAATATCTACAGGGTTGTCTCAGCCAGGAGAATAAAGAAGGAAGCTGAGCTGTCCAAGCTTTTACAGGAGCTCTGGAGAAGGTTCCGCGGCCTCCCTTTTGCTTCGCGGTGGGTGCTCTCCGAGGGTATAGCGGACGACCTGTCGCAGCTGGAGCGTCTCGTAAAGATGGGGAGGGTGTATCACTACCCAACGTTGGTTGAGGCAAAAAGGGGTATGGTGTCGCAGTTCGAGGACACAGTCGTGGTGGTCGATGATGGGTGCCGCCCCCTAGCGGGGACGCTGAGTCTAGTCGCTCCCTAGCTCTTCAACGGGCTTTATCTCCTTAGATGCTATGTAGTATATAAGTGGGATAGAGAGGAGAGCCGTCTTCCTGCCAGTCTCGGTGAGAAAATACACTACTTGCGGCCTAACTCCGCGTCGTACAAGCCTCCGCTCTATAAACCCCATTTTCTCGAGCTCCTTGAGCTTCAGGGCGAGGCTGCTCTGATTTATGCGTAGAGTACGCTTCAAGTCTGTAAAAGAGAGGGGGCCCGTGATGAGGAGTATATACAGTATCTCGAGGACATGCTTCTTAGACAGCACTCCGAAGCTTGGCTGGAGGGGCTCTACGAGGCGCTTAATATCCTCCGTCCCAAGGCTTTCCTCCTCAACGAGAGACTCTAGTATCTCCTCTATCCCGCTTATGGCCCGGGATAGCTTCTCGTTAAGCAGGCGTAACGTCTCCTCGTCGATCCGCACGCAAAGCCCCTCAGTTTAATTTTTAAACCCCGGTATAAAATATAAACCGTTAGCCATGAGGTACGACGCAGTTGTAGTGGGTGCAGGGCCTGCAGGGCTCGCGTTCGCCAGAAACCTCGCCGAGAAGGGATTCAAGGTTATAGTTGTAGAGAAGGAAGACCAGCTCTCCAAGAAACCCTGCGGAGAGGGGATAAGCGCCAGAGTGCTTAAGACCGCTAAGATACCATATTCCGAGGCAGACCGCTTCGCTTCCCGGCGAATATCGGGGGCGGCGATAGTAGCCCCCAACGGCAAGGCTGTCGTCATAAAGCAGGAGGGTGAAATGGGCTTCGTGGTGGATAAAAGGGCTTTCCTGAGGGTCATGGGGGAGTATGCCGCCGCGGCCGGCGCAGAGGTGAAGATGCTTGAGCCCGCAAAGAGCTTTACAAGAACAAAGGACGGAGTAAAGGTTAAGACGAGAACGCTGGAGCTGGAGGCCAGCATTCTCATCGGGGCTGACGGGTACCTGTCCCGTGTAGCAAAGACCTTCTCCCTAGAAAGGCCCGGGGAAAGAAAGGTGATACCCACTGTTCAATACGTCATGGCTAACGTGGAACTCGAAGACCCGACGCTTACATACTTCTACCTCGGCAGTGAGGTCGCCCCTCTAGGCTACGTATGGATATTCCCGAAGGACGGTAAACTAGCAAACGTTGGAATAGGCGTCCAGGGCGCGTCGCCAAAGCTTTACCTGGACAAGTTCATACGAAGCCACCCCGAGTTCTTCTCCCACTCTACAATGGTTGAGTTCCGCGCGGCAGCCGTCACAATAGGCGGCATGCTGGAGAAGATAGTTGACGACCGCGTAATGCTTGTGGGCGAATCCGCGGGCCAAGTGATACCCCTCACAGGGGGAGGGATACACACGTCAATCGCGGGCGGCATGATCGCGTCTGAGGTTGCAGCCAAGGCCCTCGAGGAAGGAGACCTAACCGCAAAGAGGCTGAGCGAGTACCCCAAGGAGTACGGGAAGTACTGGGGTAAGAGGATATCTAACAGCCTAAAAGCGCTTAAAGCGATAGAATCCCTGAGCGACGACGAGCTGAACCTGCTCGCCGACGTGCTAAGCCCTGAGGACATAATCAACCTCGCTAATGGCGAAAACTTGTCTAGCGTCGCCATGAAGCTTCTCAAGCACCCCATACTGAGCATAAAGCTCGCGAAGAAGCTTCTCTCATAAAACAGAGGGAAATTTTTATATGCTTGTCTAAAAACTATGTTTCCGCTCCGGCCATAGCCACCGGGCCACGCCCGAACCCGTCAGATCTCGGAAGCTAAGCCGGTGGCGCCGCCGCGAGTACTGGGGTCTGCGGCCCCGGGAAAGCGCGGTGCCGGAGCATTTTCATAACGTTAACCTTTATTTTCTCAACGCGTTTTTCCAGAAGGTGCATCTCCCTTGGGCCTAAACGTCGCGCTTATAGGCGTGGGAAGATGGGGCAAGAATCATGCCAGGGTTCTCTCGCAGCTGCGTGGAAGCTACCTGGACAGTCTTTTCATAGTGGACAAGAACGTTAAGAGGGCTCGCGAGGTAGCCGCTAAATACCCCGTGGACGGGATATACGAGAGCATCGAGGAGCTCCTCAAGGGGGAGAAAAGCGTTGATGCAGCGGTCATAGCGGTTCCAACGGTTTTCCACTATAAAGTCGCTAGCGCCCTCCTGCCCTACATGGACGTGTTTATAGAAAAGCCCTTGGCTGCGACGCTGGAAGAGGGTGAATCCCTTCTATCCCTTGCCAGAAAGGAGAATAGGGTTGTCGCTGTCGGCCACATAGAGAGGTTCAACCCAGTGGTGAAGGTCTGCATGAAGATGGTTGAAGGCTCCGAGATAGTCGGCATGACCGCGAGGAGGCTTGGACCGGGCCCTGCAGGCGGGTACACGCTCAACCTCGGAGTGGGCCATGACCTCTTAGTCCATGACATAGACATTGTAAACCTTTTCATGGGAAGCCTGCCGCGCGCGGTCTACGCTAGAACCTATAAGACAGGAAACTTCCCGTACGAGGTGGAGGTGGCCGCTCTCTACGAGTATGACGGCACCACGGCCTTCCTCGAGGCGAGCTGGAGGACGGCGCCGAAATACAAGCATAGGAGCTTTGAGGTGAGGCTGGTGGATAAGGTGGTGGCTGCAGACTATATTCTGAGGAGAATAGTTATCGACGAGGGTATAGAGAGATGGGAGATCGGCGGGGGAAGGGAAGCGGTAACGCACATGGAGCGCACAGGCATAGAAGTTTCCTATCTGCAGGAGGAGCCGCTCCGCCTTGAAATGATAGACTTCCTTGAAAGCGTAAAAACCGGTAGAAAACCCATGGCGGACATAATCGACGGCTACATAGCCCTCAAAAGCGTGGTCTACGCTCTCAAAAGCGGGGAACTGGGAGAGAGGGTCACTTTTGAATGGGACGAGCTAAGCAAGTATGCCTAGCCTCTCCCCCTCACCTATCTGTAAGACGCGTCTAGGCAGGTTTTTCCTCCAGAGGCCTAGAAGCCCCCTCAACAGCCTGTATTCCGCGAAAAGGGGGCTTCTAACCACAGCTAGCAAAGGCATCCAATCCGCCGTGTCCCTGCCTAGAAGAAGGGTGAGCGCTCTCCATAACGCCTCCATTCTACAGTTGGAGCCCGAGACGCTGGTTACGTTGCCGTCACTCGTGCCTATGCGGACATGGCAATCTCCCATGGGAACCTTGGCGGTGTGCTCACCACCCGGGGAGCCTATCTCAAAATCTACACCCCCTTCCAGGTCAAGTATCTTCATGTCCACTCTCAGGCCCGGAGGCAATCCCAGAATTCTCATCGCCACCTCCGCCGCCGCCTGCTCCACGTTCTCGTCCATCACACCGCCCCAGACGTTAACTGTGCGCCTCCCATCCGAGGCCTCGTACCACGTGCCCCCCTCAATTCTAGCCTCCACGCATTCGTCTCCACCCGCTATTCCACCCTTCCTCTCAACATAGGCTCCGAGTTGACGCGCCCAAGGCCCCCTCACCTCCACGCATCTCACTTCAAGCAATGAGTCGAGAGAAGCCCTGCTGAAGAGTGGACGCCGCTCACCTCCAACTATGAGGGAGGGCTCCGTAACTTTCACGTGGACAGAGGCGCCTCCGGGAGGCTCACCCGCCTCCACGCCAAGTACGTCGTGAACATAACGCTCGCCGAAGAGGCCCAGCCCGTACCCCCATCTCCTAACACTGGTGGCGCCCTCAACCCCTCCCTCGTACACGTAGATCTCTACCAGCGGCGACATGAAACGCAGCCAATAGGCCAGGGCCAGAGCCGGGTACCCACCGCCACTCACGGCAATTTTTTTGAACACGGCCTCCCTACACCTACCTGTGCCTGTTCAGTTAGGCCTCGTAGGCAAGCCCAACACGGGCAAATCAACCTTTTTCTCAGCTGCCACGCTCACCGAGGTGAAACGGGCCCCCTACCCCTTCACAACCATAGACCCGAACGTGGGGGTTGCACATGTAAAGATACGATGCGTGTGCCGCGAGCTGGGGGTAAAGGACAACCCCAGGAACTCTATATGCATCGAGGGGTGGCGCTTCATACCTGTCGAGCTCATAGACGTGGCCGGCCTCGTGCCCGACGCGTGGAAGGGCCGTGGCCTCGGCAACCGCTTCCTAGACCACGTGAGAAGAGCTTCAGCCCTGGTACACGTGATAGACGCCTCCGGCTCGACGGACGAGGAAGGCCGCCCCGTGAAGCCGGGCACCTACGACCCGCTGCGCGACGTCGAGTTCCTCGAGCGTGAACTGGACATGTGGATGTTCCAGCTCCTCAAGAAGGACTGGGACAAGATGGCCAAGGTCATGGATCTGAAGAAGGACTATGAGGAGCTCTACTCAAGGTTTAGCGGCCTAGAAATATCCAGGGAGGCCGTCCTAGCGGCCATAGAGGAGCTGGGCCTGCACGCGAAGAAAACTGTGAACTGGAGCGACGAGGATATACTCAGCCTGGTGAGGCTTGTCAGGAAACGCGCTAAGCCGATAGTTATCGCCGCTAACAAGGCGGACGTTGACCCGGCGGAGGACAACATTAAGAGGCTGAAAGAAGAGCTCAAGGGGCGATACATCGTCGTTCCCACATCAGCTGAGGCGGAGCTCGCGTTGAAAAAGGCCGCAAAGGCTGGCCTAATACGTTACATACCGGGCGACTCCGACTTCGAAGTCGTGGGGAAGCTCACCAGGAAGCAGGAAGAAGCCCTAGAGTACATCAGGGAGAAAGTGCTGAAACGCTACGGGTCGACAGGCGTGCAGGACGCACTCGATAAGACAGTGTTCGATGCTCTCGGCATGATAGCCGTCTACCCCGTGGAGAACGAGAACAAGTTCACAGACCACAAGGGCAACGTCCTCCCCGACGTCTATCTCCTGCCCCCCGGCTCGACCGCGCGAGACCTTGCCTACATGATACATAGCGACCTGGGAGAGCGCTTCGCATTCGCGATAGACGCGGTTACGAAGAGACGTTTATCCGCGGATGAACAGTTGAAACACCGCATGGTGGTAAAGATCGTGCTGTCGAGGTAGCTGAGACTTGCTGGTGGAGATGGAGGGAGTAAACTACACGTATCCCTCCTCAGAAGAGCCCGTCCTCAGAAATATAGACCTGCGTATTGGTAGGGGGGAATACATCCTCCTCGCAGGCCCAAGCGGCTGCGGTAAAAGCACTTTAGCCAGAATACTCAACGGGCTAATACCAAATTTTTACGGAGGAAAGCTCGAGGGAAAAATACTCGTCGACGGGAAGGATCCGCGGAAAACGCCTACCTACGAGATGGCGCTAACAGTGGGCTTTGTGTTCCAAAACCCGGAGAACCAGCTTTTCTTCTCGGACGTCGAGAGAGAGATAGCCTTTGGCCTCGAAAACCTAGGTCTCCCCCCGCACGAGATCCGCAGGAAGGTGGAGGATGCTATCCGAAAATACGGGCTCGAGAACCTTAGGCATAGGTCCCCCGCTGAGCTTAGCGGAGGCCAGAAGCAGAAGGTGGCCATAGCCTCGGTTATGGTTATGGAGCCCAAGCTCTTGGTTCTAGACGAGCCTACCGCCAACCTAGACCCTATCTCCGCGGTTAAGGTTCTAGGCCTTGTAAAACGCGAGGTTCTAGAGAGAAGGATATCGGCTATAGTCATAGAGCACAGGGTTGAACTTGTACTACCATACGTGGACCGCGTAGTCGTCATGGACAGGGGTAGAATAGTCGGAGACGGGGAGCCCTACAGCGTCATCCAGGAGAACTCTGGCCTCATAGGCCGCCCCGCGATCTTCGACGTCTATGCCAGGCTGCGCGCCAAGGGCTTCCCGCTCCACAGGTGGCCCCGTACCCCCGAGCAGTTAGCTGAGGACTTGAAGCGTATACTCCAGGGGTGACGCCTCATGGAGTCCGAGGCTGCTATACAAGTGGAAAACCTACGCTACGTGTACCCCGGGGGGTACGAGGCCCTAAAAGGAGTGAACCTCGCCGTGAAAAAGGGAGAGTTTATAGCTATAATGGGTGAGAACGGCTCGGGAAAAACAACCCTGATAAAACACTTTAACGGTGTTCTAAAGCCCACCGAGGGCCGGGTCCTAATAGACGGTGTGGACACGCGGGAAACCCCCGTGTCAAAGCTCTCTAGAAAAGTGGGCATCGTATTCCAAAACCCCGACCACCAGCTTTTCTCGGAAACTGTGTGGGACGAAGTAGCGTTCCCTATGAAAAACTTCGGCTTCCCGGAGCAAGTCGTCAAGGAAAGGACGGAGCGTTTCCTCAAGCTGATGGGCCTCTACAGCTACAGGGACAAATCGCCCTACCTCCTAAGCCTCGGCGAAAGGAAACGGCTTACCATAGCAGCGGTGCTAGCCTACGACCCCGAGATAATAGTGCTCGACGAGCCCACCGCGGGCCAAGACTACATCCAAAAAGAGCACATCTCCGGCACAATGAACCTGCTACGCACCATGCAAAAGACAGTCGTAATCGTCACCCACGACATGGAGTTCGTAGTCCAATACGTGGACAGAATAGTCCTCATGTCACGCGGCCGCATCGTAGCCTCGGCGTCGCCCCACGAAGTCCTCCTAAACCCTTCCCTACTGGCGTCGGCAGGGTTAATGCCTCCCCAACTAGCGAGGCTCGCCCTACAGCTCAGTAGGGCGGGCATATACACGCCGCGGAGACTGCCGGAGACGGGGGAAATAGTGGACGCGGTTCTCAAGAGGTGGCACAGGTGAGCAGCCCGCTCCAAGCCTTCAAGTACGTCCCCAAAGACACGTTCATGGATCGCCTCGACCCCCGATCCAAATTCGCGCTTTCACTGTCGCTGCTCGCGGCCAGCCTTGCGTCACCCCAGTTGACAATGCAGCTTGTATACCTTGCACTGGCAACGCTGCTGATAGCGGCCGCCAAGAGGCTTGCCCAGTGGACGCCCACCCTCAAGGCGATTTCACCACTGGTCGCAGCGATATTTGCCGCTAACCTCATATTCACGCCTGGCATGCCCCTCACATATGCGACATTAATGGCGCTCCGCTTCTTCACTGTGACCACGTCCTTCACACTCTTCTTTCTCACGACAACGCCTGACGACCTCTCACTGGCGCTGGAGGAGATGGGCGTGCCTAGAGAGTACACGTTAATGTTCACGATGAGCCTACGCTTCGTCCCCACGTTAGCAGATGACGTAGAGACGGTCACAGCGGCGCTTCTAAGCCGGGGCTTCCAGCTAGACAGAGGAAACATAATACAGAGAGCCAAAAACTACGTCTACCTACTAGTCCCACTCATAATCTACGAGGTCAGGAGAAGCCTCATGATAGCCGAAGCCCTGGAAGCCAGGGCGTTCGGCGCGACAAAGAAACCGACAAGGCTTTACACGCTTAAGATGAAAAAGCCCGACTACCTCGTACTCATAGCCTCGGCTCTAATAGCCGTCTCCCCCCTCGCGCCTGCAATCCTAAACCTGAGCATCATCTAGACTTCCTCCTCGACAACACTCCAAGCCAAGGATTACCACTGGCAAAACTCGGAAGACCGGCTCCCCCCTCGGCGGCAACGCTCACCGCGTCTTCTACACGCTCAACTTTCTCAGCCACCCTGCCACCTACACTCCTCCTCCCATCACCGCACAGCCTCTCAACATTTCTGTTCAGCCTCTCAAGCTCCAACAGTATACGTCGAAGCAGAGCTACAATCTCCCCCTCATCATTGGTTTTCACCCTAGAAACAGGGCTAGCCGCTACGTCGCCCCTGTTCCTGAAGTAAAACCCGCTCGCATCAACCCCTAGACTACGGGCAATCCTCCTATACCTGTACAAAGCCTTATACACAGTTCTCTCAGAAACCCCTAAGGCATCAGCTATCTCCCTCGCAGACCCCCCATGCTTCGCGAAATACTCGACGATACGCCTCTCAGTCACAGTAAGCCTCGAGACAACGTCCCTCGAAACCTTCATGACCCCAGCTATATCGTGCACAAGCCTATTCAACCTTTACCGGGGCGCGTGCGTCGGAGGAGGGTTTGTGGGTGGCGCCGGGGCCGGGATTCGAACCCGGGCGCCCTCGACGGGCAATGGGTCACGCGTCCAGGCTATCCAGTTCCGGATCTCGAGCCCACCGCCTCTGGACGGCCCGCGGCGGGCCTTGGTCCACTCGGCCACCCCGGCCCAAATATTATCGGGAAAAACAAGTTTTTGCTGTTTTCGGTGCCTACTCCATCATGCGGGCAACGTTGAGCACGTCAACCTGGCTAATACCTTCAATGGACGAGATGATCTCTTCAAGCTCGTTGGTTCCCCCTTCTACGTCCTCCGGCATCAATATTATGACTCTTAGAGCCTCTAGGCCGAAGGCTATGGGCTCCGCTTGATACTGCGCAACATGGTATTTTTCGGGCAGCTTCTCCTTTATCTTCTCTAGTAGAGTCTCAGGCTTAGTCGACGCATCCTCAGGCAGTATCCGCATCAACACAGCTACCTTTGCCATATCTATCCCCCAACCAACACTAGGAGAAAATATAAGCCTAATCCTCAGGGCCCCACAAAGCCACACTTGGGGCACACGTACGGGTTACCCTGCTTCCTACACCTATTGCATCTCCAAATCACAACTTCGCCGCACCGCGGGCACCGGAAGGACGCCGCCTTCTCGAAAGGCGCTATCGGCCTCCCACAAGAGCTGCACGTAGGCACGCTCAATACCTTCGACACGCTACATCACCTAGCCTTCAACAAGCAATCTTAATTTAAACTTAACTAGAAGCGGGGGGTGGGCGGCCCAACCGCACTGCGGCCCCACGCGGGGGTGGCCGCCGCGCTATCCAATCTGCGCCACGGGCCCGCCACTCACAAATCACACCGGGCCAAATATATCTCTACTCCCATCCAAAAAACCCATAAACAACCCCTCACATTATCTCCACCGGAAAACAGGGGCCGTAGTCTAGCTTGGGAGGATGCCAGCCTGGGGAGGAAAAGGCCCAGAGCGCTGGTGGTCCCGGGTTCAAATCCCGGCGGCCCCACCATCTTTACGCGCGCTGGTTCCCCATTGATTGACGTTTTGCTCGGCGTAGGCCATGTTGAGAAATGGTTGGGGTCGGGCACGCCAAGCCTTAGAGAAGCGGGCGTTTTATAGAACAGGCTGAGCAGGTGGAGGGGTCTTTCTAATGCCTTTTCGTCACCCTTCGGCGTAACTCTGAGTCTTCATTCCCCTCCATCCACGTTTTCCCGGGGACTTGTAAAATCTGTTGTGGACTGCGGCATACTTAGCGGGTTGTATTGCTGGAGCCTCTCTATAGTCTTCCTGAGGATGAGGATGTCCTTCTCGTTGTCGTAGGGTTCAAGCACTTCTTCGCAGTGGGGGCACATGTAGCCGTACATGTCCGCTTCGTCGAGCGTATATTTGCGGCCGCATTTAGGGCAGTAGAAGTACTCTGTCGCCTCTTCCTGTCTTAGGCGCCTCTCAAGTATCCTGATAGTTTTTCTCTTTCTGTCCTCGAGTAGCTGGTGTGCCGGCTCGTCGGTGAGGCGCCAGAAGTACTTGTACCATCCTATCTTTTCGTCGCGTGCCCGCCTGTACTTTACAAGCCTTGACTCGAACATCTGGTTGAGGATCTTCCTTACAGTGTTTATGTTGACGCCAAGCTGTTCCGCCAGCTCATCGTCTGTCACTTCACCCCTTTTCCTTAGAATCTCGGCTATTTTTCCGGCTAGTTGTCCGTGTATCTTCTTGGCAAGTATTACTATTGCTTCCTCGTCGCTGCTCACTATCAACTTTCCTCACTATCTTATCCCTCTCGGACGGGATAACTTTTATGGCGGCGTCTCTAAAGTCCCTGAGAAGCTCTTCTCCCTGGAAAAGCCTGTCGAGGAACACCGCTAGGGCTGCCACCTCGCTGTGCGGCTGGTTCCCTATGGCGACATTGTAGTCCGCCTCATCGTATACCCATCTTGGAACCTTTGCTCCACCAACGACTACTAGGATCGGCTTAGACGCTCTCCTAATACGGTCAACAACGTTTGTTTCCTGGATGTTTAGGCCGTACATTGTGAGGTGAACTACTAAGCCTCCACTCTTCTTCCACTTTAAGACCTCGCTTCTAGGAGAGGAGGTGGTAGAGACATTGAACGGCCCACCCCACCTAAGAGTTGTCTCCCTCAAGGTTTCCAGGATGCTCCTCTCCACGTGCTCCTCAAGTATTATACCGTCCGCGCCGAAGGCGCGTGCCACGAGCCCCACGTGTGTCGTGACTCTATGGTCCCGAGTAGGCCTATGCCCCATCCTTAGCACGTACACCTTCACTCCGAGTTTCCAGGACATTTCTCGTGAAAAGCCGGTGCGGTGCTTAAAGAGGTTAAGTAGATGCTTGCCGTGCCCTGCCAGCGTACATGCTGATAACTTCTCTGCGTCCCTCAAGCCTTAACAGTATCCCGCTGCCGGTGTCTCTAAGCGAAACTATCCTGCACTTCTTCCCGATGTCCCTTATGAGATAGCTTTGAGAGTAGGGGAGCAGGAGGTCTTCAAACGTTTTTCCGGGAAGGTTGTCTAGTATAGCCTTTTTTAGCGCGGAGATCCCGGCCCCCGTCTTTGCGGACACCGGAACCACTGTGCTTCCATACTTTTCCAGCCATCTAACCCTCTCTTCCAGTTCTTTCTCGGAGAGGAGGTCTATCTTGTTCGCGGCTATGAGTATCTTATTCCGTGGTATTGCCAGGCTGAAGAGTGTTGAGAGGCTTGCGAGAAGCTTTCTCCTAATCTCATCTTCGGGCTCGGCAACGTCTACCACAAGCAACACTAGGTCTGCAAGGGTGTTCTCGCCGAGCGTCGTGTAAAAAGCGTCGAAGAGAGCGTCAGGCAGGCTATCTATGAAGCCTATAGTGTCGCTTACAAGGACGGGCAGACCGTTTATCTCTATCCTCTTGGAGAGAGTTGAAAGCGTGGCGAAAGGCCGGCCGTCAATGTATCCCTCGCGCCCAGTGAGGGATTTGAACAGGGTTGTTTTGCCAGCGCCAGTGTACCCTGTAAGAGAGACGCTGTAAAGCCCGGCCTCTACGCGTCGCCGCCACCTAACGCTTTTCTGCCTCCTAATCGCGCGGAGTTCCCTCTCAATCCTAGCTATCCTTCTAGACACGTAAGTGTAGTAAGTGTCTACCGCGTACTTGCCTCCACCCAGGAAGCCGTGAAGCTCGCCCCTCTTCGCCAAACTAATGTATTCTCGGGCAAAGCTTAACTCTCTTTTAAGCCTCGCAAGCTCTATCTGAAGCTTCGCCTCCCTACTACCAGCTCTCCTAGCGAATATCTCGAGTATTATCTCGAACCTGTCCTTAACCTCGA
>JALVKT010000088.1 GCA_027027675.1 Thermofilaceae archaeon
AGCGTGAGCGTCTCGTTGCGGACGAGCTTTCCGTCGACTAGCCAGCCGGCGAAGACGTGTCTCGTACCGTTGCCGTGGTCTATCACGGTCTTCAGGGGCTCTATGTGGAGGGTCTTGTTCTGGGCGTACCACCCGCTCCGAACGTTTAGCACGGGGTAGGGCGAGGAGGCCTTGAGGAGGTACTCGCGGCGCCATACGGGCTTCACGTGGAGCGGCTTCTTGACTTCTACCGTGAGGGTCAAGTTGGAGGTCTTCACGTCTCCCGTCCAGCCGACGTGCACGAGCCGGGTGCCGTTGCCCAGATATACCGTCTCGTTTTCCAGGTAGATCGTTATCTTCGCGCCAGCGTCCACCCAGGACGAGTTGATGTTTGCCCCTACAAGCCCCTGGGTCTCAACCTGTACCAGGTACTGCTTCTTCCACACAGGCTCCACCCTCACGGGCCTCGTGACGCTTATGACGAGCACCCTTCCATTGCTCTCCACGTCTCCCGTCCAGCCCACGTGGACCAGCCGGGTACCGTTGCCAAGGTTGACGACTTCGTGGTCGAGCTTGACAGCTATCTTTCCCCCGGCGTCTACCCAGGCCTTCGTTATGTTGGCGTTTGCGTAGCGCGTCTCAACCTCGACTAGGTACTGCCTCCTCCAGACTGGCGTTATCCTAAGCGGGCCGTTGACTGTGACGGTTATGCTTGTGGAGCTGCTCTTCACGTCTCCGCTCCAGCCGGCGAAGACGAGCCGGGTGCCATTGCTGAACACGTAGACAGTTTTTGCGACGCGGAAGGTTATCTTGGTGCCTGGCTCGTACCAGCCGGGCTTCCCGCAGGTGACGCCGAAGCTCCACGTAAGCTCTACGCGGTACTCCTTCTTCCACACGACGCGCTCTGTGATGTCCCCGTTTACCGTGACGGTTATGGTGGGGCTCGTGGAGTTTACGGTGCCCACCCAGCCGGCGAAGACGAGGCGGGTGCCATTGCCCAGGTCTACAACGGTCTTTGTAACCCTTAGCGTCACGGTTGCGCCCTGGGGGTACAGGCCGGCCCCCACGACCACGTTTACCGGGCTTATCACGGTGACCTTGTACACGGGTAGGACTGGAGCCACTGATACCGAGATTTCCTCGTAAGGTATTGTGGATGGGAGGTAGACTGTCTGGGCCGGCACGGTCGTGTAGACGCCTGTCGAGAGCCACGCGTAGACCTTCGCGAGGGCGTAGGCGTCGAGCGTTGATGGAGACATCGCCGTGCCCGGGAAGTTGTAGTAGGGGTACATGACCTCCTCCCCGTTCACCGTGTAGGCCTGTGCCGCGTGGTTAAGGCCTAGGGCGTGGCCTATCTCGTGGAGCGCTATGTTGTAGACGTCGGTGGGCGTGAGTGTGCCGACTCCGCTGACGTAGAGGTAGAGGGTTATCTTTACGGAGAGTATCGTGCCTCCCACGTAGCTTATCAGCGCCTCCCCTATCTCTCCGCCTGCAGCGGCGGTGGCCGAGGTGAACTCTACGGTTATGTCGTACCCCGTAGAGGCTGCTGAGACAAGTGATACTGCGAAGCTGAACTGGGAGAGGTAGGAGTAGCCGTAGGTCGCCCCAAAGTTTGCCAGTGCCTGGTCCCACGCGGAGAACGCGTTTTCCACGGCGGTGTAGTATTGTGTGGAGGGTACGAAGGAGGCCTGGACTATCTGCACGGTGAGGCTCGTCTTTTTCCAGGAGAGGCCGAGCGTGTCTATTGAGGGGGCCGCGGCTAGCGTGTCTGGCGGCCTGCCGTAGTATAGGGGCAGCCTTATAACGCGTGGAGTGGCCGCCTGTAGGGCGGGGTAGAGGAGGGAGAGGGCGACAATCACTATTATTACAGCTGAGAGGGGCCTCGCCACGCTACATCACCTGTTAGGGGAGTAGCGTTTACACGTAATAAGGTAAGCAGTGAAAACGCCGGGGAAAAGTTTGTACCACACCGGGGAAAGGGTGTAGTCAGGTCGCGGTAATAGTATCATCCCCTCTGCCGGGAGTCACAGGGGGGCAAGACTCATCATCCCAGGGTGCCAGAGGGCCTTGTCGCTTATATTTATTCCCTGGGCAGCCTCTCGAAGACCGCGAGTACGGCGCCGCACCTCTCGCAGACGCCCTCATATATCTTCGGCTCCTCAGCCGGCACTGTGAGGGGCTCGTAGTCGAGCGTTGAGAGGACGCGGCTCAGCCTGAATCCCGCCTCCTCGAAAAACCTTACTATCTCCTCTAGCGTGTAGAGGCGCATGCTTGCTATTATGGGGTCGCTCCCCTCCTCGGCTATCGCTCTGTAGAGGCGGCCCCAGGGGCTGGAGGACTCCACGAAGAGGACCGCAGCCACGCCGTTCGGCCTTAGGGCTGCGGCCACGCCGCGCGCCGCCTCCACGGGGTCTTCGACGAACTCTATAACGGTGACCATGTAGGCGAAGTCGAGCCTCCTGAGCGGGAGCTTTTCGGCCACGGCTATTAGGGCGTGGCTGCCGCGGCCAGCCCCTAGCCGGAGCATTTCCTCGACTGGCTCGACGCATATTATCTCCCTCTCATGGGAGAGGAGCGGGGGGAACACGCAGGTGCCGGCGCCGACGTCGGCTCCCACACCCTTGGGGAGAGCGGCGTCTAGCATGCGCGCCTCTGCCCGTAGCACGGCCCTGCCGGCCGGCTCCCTGTACCAGGCGTCGTAGCGGGCCGCTTGGCCCGCGAAGACTTGGTGGGGCGTCAAGGCTTCACCGTGTAGTATACTCTGCGTCTCCGCGAGCCCTTGCTCTCAAGCTTTAGTATCTCGAGCTCCCCTATCTCGCACGTGTTCTTGACATGCGGTCCCCCGTCGGCCTGGACGTCTACCCCGGGGATCTCGACTATCCTGAGCTTCTCGACTGCTGGGGGGAGCTTGTCGGCGAGCTTTACGAGGCCGGGTATCTTTGCCGCTTCTTCGCGGGGGAGCCAGTAAACCTTTACTTCTATGCACTTCTTGGCTATCCTTGACGCCTCCTCCACCGCCCAGCGGAGCGCGGCTTTCCAGTCCGGGACTCCTCTAAGGTCGAAGTCGTCCCGCGCGGCTTCGGGGGTTATGTGGCCGCCGGTAACCTTTGCCCCGTACTTGTCGTAGAGGAGGGCGGCGACTATGTGGCTGGCCGTGTGGAGCCTCATCATGCGGTGTCTGCGCTCCCAGTCTATGATGCCGTGCACCTTGTCGCCCGCGCTGAGCTTCTCGGCGGCGCCTGGGGCTATGTGCGCCACGTCCCCCTCTACGGGCTCGGCTTTTTCTACGCGGAGCTTTTCGCCGCTGGGGGTTATGAGCCAGCCCGTGTCCGTGTCGAGGCCCCCGCTGGGGCCGGGGTGGAACGCGGTCTGGTCGAGGAAGACCCTGTCTCCGTCAACCTTTTGGACTGTTGCGTCGAACTCTTTGAGGTAGCTATCCTCCTGGAAGAGCAGCTTCACCATCGCTATGTGGAGTGCTTGGGGCGAATTATTTGTTTAGGGCCTCCGCGAGGAGCCGGATCTGCCCGGCCACATCCTCCGGCGTGGGGGCTAGTAGGACGAGGCTCGGCTCGAGGCCTGGCGCGGGGCCGTACCAGATGGCCCTGGCCTTTACTCCGTGCCTAATAGCTTCTGCCACGGGGCATGTGTCGGCCGGCCTAACCTGCGCCGCGTCGACTCGGAGCCTTGAGAGGGCGGCGAGGATTTCCCCGTTGACCTTGGTGTTGGCCGCGGCCCTCCACGGGAGACCTGCCTGCGCGGCCGCTATGAGTACCTCCGCTAGGTGCCTGGATGCCCCGTACCGTGGCTCTCCGCAGAGCCGTGCCCCTGTGGAGGTCTTGACTATTCTCCCGTCGATGGCGGCCACTTCTTTGGGGCTGCGGGGGCTGTGGGGGGCGTATGCCATGTTCATGCCCACCTCTGGTATTAGCTTTTCAACTCCCGGCGTGGAGGCGACGGTGAGTGCTGCCGCGTGCAGCCTTCCTAGGACGGGGTCTCTCGTCTCTTCGCCGTAGAGCTGCCAGAGGGTGTTTACCGTTGGAGTATATTCCTTGCCGTTCACTAGGAGACGGGGGGCTGCGCCTGCGACGCGGCCCAGGGGGGTGCAGTCGTCGACGGCGTTGCAGGGAGATGTTGTCTCGGCCACGGCTATTAGTGTCCCGTAGCTTGGGGCTGATAGAAGGTCTATGCCGCGTGGAAAGCCTGGCGGGGGCTGCGGCTCTTCTATGCTGAGTGCCACGTTGTAGGCCTCGGCGATTTCTAGGAGCGCGCCGGCTATGCCTCCCTCGGATACGTCGTGCATGAGCTTTACCTCCTTGAGGGGGTGGAGCTTTAGGGCTTGGGGGAGGGGTGTAAGCTTTTCTAGGGGCACGTGTTTTCCTAGGAGCTTGAGGGTTTCGAGGCCGGGGGTGCCTATGAGTAGCAGGTGGTCGCCGGGTTCTGGGCGTCTTCTCTCCCTCAGGATGGGGCCTGTGGCTGTGGTCGAGACTAAGGGGAGGGAGAGGCCTTTGTAGCGGGCTGTGTGGCCAGCTATTATCCTTGTGTTGTAGCGGGCCGCTTCCCGGGCCAGCTGTGAAAGTATCATCTTCACCATTTCGAGGTCGTAGCCTGGGGGGAAGAGGGCTGTGACAGTCATTAGCCTTGGCTCTGCGAAAGCTGCTGCCAGGTTTGACGCTGTGTAGTGGTACGCGAAGAAGCCCAGTTCATCGTCGGGGACTCCTATGGCCGGGTTTG
>JALVKT010000089.1 GCA_027027675.1 Thermofilaceae archaeon
GCAAGCTCCACATTAGGCCTATAACCCATAGCAAGAACAACAAGATCAGCCTCTATGCGCGTCCCATCCTCGAGTACGACGCCTTCCACGTGCCCCGGGCCATACACCTCCTTTATTCCCCGCCCCGTGATCACGTTAACGCCTAGAGAACGGAGCAGCCCCTCAGCCTCCCTCGAGAACTCCTCGTCGAAAGCTAGTGGCAGGACGCCGGGAAGCTTCTCTACGAGCGTAACCTTCTTCCCCATTCTCACCAGGTCGTCCGTTACCTCCACGCCGATGAAGCCGGCGCCCACAACCACTACGTGCTCAGCCTCCCTCACACGGGCCTTAAGCTCCTCGAGGCTCGGCCTGTCCTTCTTTATAGTGTAAACGCCGTCCAGGTCGGCGCCCTTGAGCCACCGGGGCACCTTGGGGCTGCCGCCCGTCGCAAAGACGAGCCTCTCAAACTTTATCGTCTCGCCGCCCTTAGTGTGGGCTACTCGCTCGTTTAGGTCGACCTTCTCAACTGTGTCGACCAGTATTCCAATATTGTTTTTTATTAGCGCAGTGTCCGGTATGAGGTTGTCCTCAAGCGATCTCAGCGAGGAGAAAACGTAGGGTATGGCGCAGGGGATAAGCACGTCGTGCTCCCTCCTGACTATGAGGAAGTCCTTGTCGGGGTAGTAGTTTTTCCCTGTGAGCGCCGCTACTATGCCCGCGGGCCCGCCTCCAATTATGAGGACGTCTGTTTTTCTCATTATTCTCTTTTTGCCTAGGGATTGACGGGTTATAATGCTGTCTAGCGTTTTTCATCCATTTTTTATAAATGATTTATATTGATAAATTCGCAAGAACCGTTATAGCTTCTGACGAATCACTATACGGCGATAGGCGATGGGAGTACTTCCAACAGAGGAGAAGAAGATATTCCTCAACAAGCTGGAAGAGATAAGGCAGAAGGCCCTGGAGCACCCGGAGGAGTTCTGGGACGAGCACGCCAGAGCCCTCGACTGGTTCAAGCAGTGGGACAAGGTTCTCGACGACAAGGACAAGCCCTCCTACCGCTGGTTCGTGGGTGGCAAGATAAACGCCAGCTACAACGCTCTCGACAGGCACCTGAAGACCTGGCGCAAAAACAAGGTCGCGCTCATCTGGGAGGGAGAGAACGGGGAGGTGAAAAAGTACACCTACAGGGACCTCTACGTGGAGGTCAACAGGGCCGCCGAGCTCCTCAAGAACTTTGGGGTCACAAAGGGCGACAGGATAGCCTTCTACATGCCCATGATACCGGAGCTTCCAATATTCATGCTCGCGGCCGCCCGCATAGGCGCCATACACACGGTCGTGTTCTCAGGATTCAGCAGCGACGCGCTGGCGAAGAGGATAAACGATGCGAAGGCGAAGCTCCTCATAACCGCCGACGGAGGCTTCAGGCGCGGAAAAGTAATACCCCTCAAGGAAATAGTCGACAAGGCTCTCGACTCCACAATATCCGTTGAGAACGTTATAGTCGTCAAAAGGACGGGCACAAAGGTGAACATGGTTGAGGGCCGCGACTTCTGGTACCACGAGCTCATCGAGGGCATACCCAGGAACGTGTACGTGGAGCCGGAAAGGCTTGACGCGAACCATCCCCTCTTCATACTGTACACCTCTGGGACAACAGGTACTCCGAAGGGCGTTTACCACTCCACCGGGGGCTACCTGGTATGGGTCTACTGGACCCTCAAGTGGGCCTTCGACCCCCACGACGACGACATCTGGTGGTGCACCGCGGACATCGGGTGGATAACCGGCCACAGCTACATAGTCTACGCGCCTCTCCTCCACGGCCTCACAAGCCTGATGTACGAGGGCGCCCCCGACTACCCGGCCCCCGACAGGTGGTGGAGCATAATAGAGAAGCACGGCGTCACAATATTCTACACTGCACCGACAGCCATCAGGATGTTCATGCGCTACGGCCGCAAATGGGTCGACATGCACGACCTCAGCAGCCTCCGCCTCCTAGGCACGGTGGGCGAGCCGATAAACCCCGAGGCCTGGGAGTGGTACTACGAGGTCGTGGGCAAGAAGAGGTGCCCGATAATAGACACGTGGTGGCAGACGGAGACAGGCGGCTTCATGATAGCCCCCGCGGCGGGGATAGCGTTGCCGCCGCTCAAGCCGGGCAGCGCCACCTTCCCACTGCCGGGGGTAGACGCGGACGTTGTGGACGAGGACGGAAAGCCTGTCCCGCCAAACACTAGGGGCTACCTCGTGATAAAGAAGCCTTGGCCCGGCATGCTCCTAGGCGTCTGGGGAGACCTGAAGAGGTACGTGGACACCTACTGGAGCCGCTTCCCAGGCTGGTACTACCCCGGCGACTACGCGATGCGCGACGAGGAGGGCTACTTCTGGATACTCGGCAGGGCCGACGAGGTCCTCAAGGTGGCGGCCCACAGGATAGGGACAATGGAGATCGAGAGCGCGCTTGTAGCTCACCCGGCCGTGGCGGAAGCGGCGGTTGTCGGCAAGCCCGACCCCGTTAAGGGCGAGGTGCCGCTCGCCTTCGTAGTCCTCAGGGAGGGGTACGAGCCCAGCAGGGAGCTGGAGGAGGAGCTCATAAACCTTGTCGCCGAGAACATAGGGCCCATAGCGAGGCCAGCCGGCATAGTGTTCGTTAGGAAGCTCCCGAAGACTAGGAGCGGCAAGATCATGAGGCGCGTGCTCAAGGCCATAGTGAGGGGCGAGGATGTGGGAGATATAACTACGATAGAGGACAGGAGCGCGCTGGAGGAGCTTATAGAGATGTTTAAGTCGTAGACGAGATTTGAGATATCTTTTTTTGTATATAAACAAAATATAGGACGCGGGGGTTTGAGAGCCTGGGTTATCAATGCTAGATCAAGCAACAACTGTCTTCACAGTTCTCATGCTAGGGCTTCTAGGCATAGGCGTCACACTGCTCGCGGCGAAAATACTCGTGGCAGGGCCCGAGGAGCCGTATAAGAGGAAGCGCTACGAGGCCGGCAACCCGCCCAGCGGCGAGGCCAAGAAGAGGCTCCCCTACCAGTACTACGGCTACATACTCCTCTACCTCGCGGTGGAGCCAATATTTGTCCTGCTATACTTCCTCCCCTACCTCAACTCTTACATAATGTTCTGGGTAAACCTCATCCTCCTCGCGGTCTACGGGCCAGCCCTCCTCTACGCGGTCAGGCTGGCTGAGAGGATAGAGTTATGGGGTGAATAGTATTGGTTTGCCCACTAATGGGGCTGGCCTTCCTAGGCCGGCTAGAAGAGAGCTCCAGGAAAGCCTCCCAGTGGCTCGTAGAGCGGACACCTATAAGGAGCCTCAGGGACTGGGCCATAAGCTTCAGCCTGTGGCCGGTGCACTTCACCACTTCGTGCTGTGGCGCGGAGTTCGCGGCCGTCTCGGCGCCCCGCTTCGACATGGAGCGCTACGGCTTCCTCCCCTTCAACTCGCCCAGGCAGACGAACCTTCTGCTCATAGAGGGCACGTTGACCAAGAAGATGGCGCGCGCGGCGCAGATAGTCTACCAGCAGATGCCCGTGCCAAAGTACGTGGTGGCCATGGGGGCGTGCGCCATAGACGGCGGCATATTCCATAACAGCTACAACATCGTTAGGCCCCACGAGCTCTTCCCCATCGAGTACTACATTCCAGGCTGCCCCCCAAGGCCTGAGGCGGTGGCGCGGGCGATAGTAATGCTCCACGAGAAGATAAAGTCCGGGAAGGGTGGGAAGAAGTGACGCTGGACCTCGTCGCCGCGCTCCGCGAGAAAGGCTTTGAAGCCGAGGACCGCGGGGACGTCGTCACCGTGAGACTGGAGCCCGGCAAGCTGGAGGAGGCTGCTAGGCTAGCCGTGGAGCTTGGCTTTGACCACCTGGCCTCAGTGGAGGGGGTCGACTGGCCCCAGGACGGGGTGATAGAGGTTATCTACCACGCTGAGAGCTACGAGGAGGAGCTTAGGGGGAAGCTTCTCGAGCTCCGGGTAAAGGTTCCGAGGGACGACCCACGCCTGCCAACGCTCATCGAGGTCTGGCCAAACGCGCTCTTCCTCGAAAGGGAGACCTGGGATCTCATGGGCGTGGTTTTCGAGGGGCACCCGGAGCTCAGGCGTCTCCTCATGCCCCCGGACTGGGAGGGGCCGCCGCCGCTGAGGAAGGACTTTAAGGTGAAGACTGAGGGGGTGTTCGTCAATGTCGAGTAGCGTGGTAACAAGGAGGCTTCTCGCGAAGGAGGGTGACGAGAGCGTCTACGAGGTGTTCATAGGCCCGCAGCACCCGGCGTCGGGGCACATGCGCTTCATAGTCAGACTCCAGGGAGACGTGATTGTAAGCGTGGACCCGGACATAGGATGGGTTCACAGGACCATGGAGAAGCTGGCCGAGACAAAGGAGTCGATAAAGGCGATACCTCTCCTGGAGAGGATGACGATAATCGACAGCCAAAACGTGACCATAGGCTATGTGCGCGCCCTCGAGAAGCTCCTCGGCGTAGAGCCGCCGCCCCGCGCCAAGTACCTGAGAACCCTGCTGTCCGAGATAAACAGGATTGCAAGCCACCTCTACGGCATGGGCCTGGCCGGCATATTCGTCAACCACTCCACAATGTTCATGTGGTGCTTCGGCGACAGGGAGGTCTGGATACAGCTGGCAGAGGACCTCACGGGAGCAAGGCTCACCCACTCGTACAGCGTGCCCGGCGGCGTCCGCCGAGACCTGCCCCAGGGCTTCAAGGAGAAGGCTCTCAAGGCCATAAGGTACATGGAGAAGAGGCTTGAGGACTACTACCGCATATTCTTCAACAACCCGCAGGTAAGGGCCAGGTACGAGGGAGTGGGCGTGCTGAAGAAGAGCGACGCCAAGAGGCTCGGCATAGTAGGCCCCAACCTCAGGGCTAGCGGCGTAAAGTATGACGCGAGGCTGCTGGGAGACTATGGGGTCTACGACGAGCTAGACTTCGAGGTCCCCACGATGGAGGAGGGCGACGCGATGGCCCGCCTCCTCCTCAGAGGGGAGGAGATAAAGCAGAGCATGAACATTATCAGGCAGGTTCTAGACAAGATCCCCGACGGCCCCATAATGGCCGAGAAGTACATGCGACTCGTCCCGCCGAAGCTCCGCGAGCAAGCCCTTAAGGAGGGGAGGATAAAGTTCCCCGGCATATTCGCGAACCTCAAGCTGCCCAAGGGCGAGGCCGTCGCCAGGGCGGAGATGGGGCACGGCGAGATATTCTACCACGTTATCAGCGACGGAACCAAGAAGCCCTACAGGGTGAGGGTCGTGACCCCTGCCTTCAGGAACGTGATACTCTTCCGCTTCCTACCCCCCGGGCACAGGTTCATGGATTTCCCCCCGATATATGGGAGCCTAGACTACTTCCCACCGGAGGCTGACAGGTGATATGCATGGGTGTTGTAGGCATGCTCATACGTATAGCCCTCTCCCCCCAGTTCTTCGGGCCAATAGTCTTCCCCGGCCTCCTCACCGTTCTAGTCGTGCTCCTCTCGATAATATGGGTGGAGCGTAAAATCGCCGCCAGGGTGCAGATGAGGGTCGGCCCCCTCTACGTCCTAAAGCCGCTCGGAGGGGCCATCCAGATGCTGGCCGACGGCCTCAGGTTCTTCTTCCAAGAATTCATAATCCCCGAGTCCACCGACAAGCTCGTCTTCGTCGCGGCGCCCATAGTGGCTATGGCCTTCGCGATACTGCCCTTCGCCTTCATACCCGTAGCCCCCAAGTTCATACCCTACAGCGTCCCCTACAGCATGCCCGTATTCCTCGGACTAAACACCGTCATCCCTCTCACAATACTCGCCATGGCGTGGGGCTCCAACAACAAGTTCTCCATACAGGGCGGCATAAGGGAGGCCTACATGACGATGGCCTACGAGGCAGTCCTCTTCATCGCCGCCTACGCCATGGCCCTCCTCTACGGAACCCTGGACTTCGCCGAGATGGTGGACGCGCAGGGGATACCCGGCATCATATTGAACCCCTTCTCGGCAGCCGCCTTCTTCGTGGCGATGATAATGAGCGCCGGCAAGCTCCCCTTCGACATCGTAGAGGGCGAGCAGGAGATAGTGGCCGGCCCCTTCACCGAGTACTCCGGCATAGCATTCGGCCTCACAATGGGCATAGGCTACGTCCAGCTCTACGGCTTCACACTCGCCTTCACACTCATGTACCTTTCAGGCTGGAACCCCGTGCCGGCTCAGCTCTACTCGATATACCCGGCCCTCGGCGGAATAATGCTCTTCGTCAAGGCATACCTGCTCCTAATGTTCATCGTATTCCTACGCTCCGTCTACGGCAGGTACAGGCTCGACCAGGCACTGAGGATCGGCTGGCGCAAGCTCTTCCCACTCTCAATTATAGCCGTCTTTTTCTCAATACTCCTAAGGGTGATAGGCATTGTCTAGGAGAAAAACCGGGTTAAAGGAGCACCTAGAGGCAATAGCAACAGGCATAAAGTACCTCGTAAAGCCCAACAGGATAACAGTCTACTACCCCGAGGAAACCATAGTTCTCAGCGAGCGCTACAGGGGAATGATACACTACGACTGGAACAAGTGCATAAGCTGCAGCCTATGCGCAATGATATGCCCCGCCGACGCCATGAAGATGTACAGGAAGAAGGGCGAGAAGAAGGCGAGGCCAGGCATAAACTACCAGCGCTGCATATTCTGCGGCTACTGCGTCGACATTTGCCCCACAAACGCGCTGAGCTTCACAAGGGTACACGACGTCGCCTACGAGGACAGGGAGGAGATGCTCTACCCGCCCGAGCGCTTCACCCAGGAGTGGGTATCGCCCGCCGAGAAGGAGGGCGCCAAGAAGCTAAAGGTAGTGTTCGACGAGGAGAGGGGGTTGGTTCATGAGCCCGAGTGAGCTACTACTCATATACATGGCGCTGGCCTCCGCGTTCACCATAGCCGCGGCCATACTCTCCCTAGTAGCGAAGGAAGACGTGTACTCGGCCCTCTCGCTGGGGCTGGTAGGCCTAGGCGTGGCGGCAATAATAGCCCTCCTCGGCTACGGCCTCCTCTCAGTGTTCCACATACTCGTCTACGTCGGAGCCACTGTGACCTTCGTCGTCTTCAGCGTACTCCTAATAGGCAGAGGAGTGGGATGGGAGAAAAAACTGCTCCCAGCCGCGACGGCCACCGCAGCCCTCCTAGCGCTGGCCTACTTTGCCTCCATATACGTCCTCTCGACGGCACAGGTCAGGGCGGTCACGCTCAACCTCGAGGAGATGGGAGTCGAGCTCTTCGCAAGGCACGTCCTAAGCTTCGTCTTCCTGGCATTCGCGCTCGCCTCCGTGATGATAGAGGGCCTGCTCATAGCGTCCAAGAAGGGTGAGAAGTGATGGAGGCAGTATACGTGCTGGCGGTCTCAGCGGCTCTCTTCGGGATAGGCGCGCTCGGCGCCATCGTGCATAGAAGCGCCACCAGGAAGCTCATCTCCCTCGAGATAATGTTCAACGCCGAGCTCCTCCTCTTCCTCACCCTCTCGACGATATATGCGCCCCTCAACGGCCCAATCCTTGCTATTTTTATAATAGCCCTCACCGGCTCCGAGGTGGGGGTTATCGTACCCATAATCGTCCTCCTCTATAGGAAGCTTGGGACGGTTGACGTTACAAGATTAGGTGAAGGTGAGGAAAAGTGATGATGAACCTGCCCCTACTATGGGCTTCCATACTAGTGCCGCTGGCCGCCGCGCTGGCGACGCTGGCGGCAAAAAAGGCCTCGGCAAAGTCCCTGGCAACTCTCAACGCGGCATCCCTCGCGGCCTCTGCGGTACTCATACTCTACGCCTACCTGGCCTACGGTATGCGGGGCCTGGCCTTCGACCCCATCTACTTCAGGGTGGACGGCATAGGCCTCTTCGCGCTAACAATGGACTCCATGGTTTTCGCAGCATCGTTCTCCATCGCGGCCGTGACCTCCGTCATAGCGGTGTACAGCCTCCCATACATGAGGCACCGCTTCGAGGAGCTCAAGGAGGAGGGGGCTGAGTTCCCCGGGTGGAGGAGCTACTACTTCCTCTACACCCTCTTCGCCCTCTCAATGATAGGCACTGTCATGTCGACGAACACTATAGAGTTCTACCTCTTCCTAGAGCTCACCCTCATCCCAAGCTTCCTCCTCATAGCCTTCTACGGCTACGGCGACAGGGTGAAGATAGCGATACTCTACCTCATCTGGACCCACATTGGAGCCCTCCTATTCCTCATCGGAGCACTAGCTGTCGGCAGCGCGGTGGGCTTCGACTTCATAAGCCTAAACACCGGCTTCCTCGTAGGCCTCGGAGAAAAGCTCGGCCCCCTCGCGGCCACAGCCGCCGCCCTCCTAGTCATAGGGCTAGCCGTCAAGATGGCGGTGCTCGGCCTCCACATATGGCTCCCCTACGCCCACGCCGAGGCGCCCACGCCCATCTCGGCGCTCCTCAGCCCCAACCTCATCGGCATAGGCGGCGTCATGATGTACCGCATAGTCTACGTGCTCTTCCCACACACCTTCGCCGGCTTCAGCCAGGCCCTCTACGTCTGGGCCCTCGCGACAATGATATACGGCGGCCTAATGGCGCTGAGCCAGACAGACTTCAAGCGCCTCCTAGCCTACAGCAGCGTCTCCCAGATGGGATACATGCTGCTCGGCCTCGCCTCCCTCTCAGCCTTCGGCATAGCCGGCGCAATGCTCCACTACATGGTACACGCCTTCGGAAAGGCGCTCCTCTTCGCCGTGGCAGGCATCCTCATAGCCAACCTCCACGGCCTCAGAGACATAACCAAGATGGGAGGCCTAGCCTCCAAGATGCCCTACACCGCCGCCCTAGCACTCCTCGGCTTCATGCACATCACAGGCATACCCCCAACGGTCGGCATCTGGAGCGAGTACCTAATAATACGCGGCGCAGTAGAGAAGGCTCTGGCCACCAGCCCCGCATGGTACATGGGTGCAACACTCGCCCTCCTCGCGGGCATAGGCCTCTCCACCGCATACG
The DNA here is from genome assembly GCA_027027675.1 of Thermofilaceae archaeon. Classification (GTDB taxonomy): domain Archaea; phylum Thermoproteota; class Thermoprotei; order Thermofilales; family Thermofilaceae; genus JALVKT01. Next base: position 8,998 of record JALVKT010000089.1, read on the forward strand.
CCTTCCTCACAATGAAGCGGGTCTTCTACGGCCCACTCAGGGAAAGCCTCAGGGAGGCGCGCGAGGCACCCGCGAGCTACTGGGCCCCACTCATAGTGCTAGCAGCGCTTGGAATCACAGCCTTCATCCTGGCCTCGCCCCTGATAGACCCGCTGGTATCACAGATAGGCGCCGTGGTAGGGGGTGTCTAAGAAGTGGAGCCCCTAATACTCGCCTGGCTCGCCCCGTACCTAGGGACGCTACTGGTAATGCTCCTCAAAGACAGGGGCTGGAAGGCAAAGTCCGCGGTAGCCATACTCTCCATACTGACGGCGGCCCTAGCGGCCACAGCGGCGGCGTGGCGCGTAGTCGAAGCAGGAGAAACGATCAGGTGGGCCGTGGAGTGGGTGCCCTCGCTGTCAGTGGACATTGGCGTCTACTTCGACGGCCTCTCCTCGCTCATGGCGCTTGTCGTCTCCTGGCTCAGCTTTCTCATAGCGGTGTACAGCTACGAGTACATGGAGCACGAGGAGGGACAGACCAGGTACTGGATATTCTTCACCTTCTTCGTCGGCAGCATGATGCTCCTCGTACTCTCAGACAACCTGCTCACCATGTTCATAGGCTGGGAGGGCACAGGCCTGGCAAGCTACTCCCTGATAGGCCACTGGTTCAGCGACGAAGAGGAGCACTGGGTCGGCGACCCCGGCAGGAAGGCCCTCGGCAAGCAGATGTGGTTCGAGCCCAGCCACTCAGGCCTCAGGGCGCTCGTATTCACCAGGCTCGGCGACGTCGGCCTCATAGTAGGCATAGCCACGCTCCACATAGCGGCGGGCTCAACAATGTTCGCCGCCATAGCCGGCGGGAAGTGGGCGCCCCTCCTCGCCAGGAGCGGCGTGCTCCTCTTCTTCCTATGGATGCTCTTCCTCGGGGCAATGGCGAAGAGCGCGCAGTTCCCCTTCCACGAGTGGCTGGTAACGGCGATGACAGGCCCCACCTCGGTTAGCGCGCTCATACACGCCGCCACAATGGTGAAGGCGGGCGTCTACTTCTTCCTCCGCTTCGCCCCCTTCCTCGTGGCGGCGGCCTACGTCCTCCAGGGAGCCGTGCCGGGAGGCGCCCACACGGTGGCGGCGTTCCTCCAGTGGATGGCCCTCATAGGCGGCTTCACGGCCTTCATGCTCGCCACAATGGCCCTCGTCAGCAGGGAGCTAAAGCTCATACTCGCGTTCTCCACCGCCAGCCAGCTAGGCTACATGTTCCTCGGCGCCGCGGCCGGCACCCTCGTCGAGGGCGGGCTGGGCGGGATGTACACGGGCTTCGCCCACCTGGCGAGCCACGCCATATTCAAGGCCACCCTCTTCCTCGCGGCCGGCGCGGTGATACACGCGGTGCACTCACGCTTCATAGACGACATGGGCGGCCTATGGGAGAAGATGAAGATAACAGCGACGTCGTTCATACTCGCCTCCCTAAGCCTAGCCGGGCTCCCACCCTTCATGGGCTACTGGACAAAGGACGAGATAATACACATATCCTTCCAGGGGGCACTCTGGGTCCCAGCCATACTCTCCTGGGTCACAGCGGGCCTCACAGCCGCGTACATAGCGAGAGCATTCACACGCGTATTCTTCGGAGACAAGCACTGGCACGTAAAAGAGCCCCACGAGCCAGGCCCATACATGTGGGCGCCCTACCTCACCCTCGGCTCCCTCAGCCTCCTACTGGGGATAGCCTGGCCCCTCATCGCGCCAACAGTCGAAGAAACACTCAAGCACAGCATGGGCGTCGCAGCCCTCGAGGTAACGCTTGCGCCCCACCTCGAAGCCCCCCTAGTCCCCGAGTCCACGCTCCTCCTCGCCCTCACGGCGCTCCTAGCCACAATCTACATCTACGGCGTCAAACGCGCAGACCTCTACGCCGCCGCGGTGAAGAGCCGCGCCTGGGCGGCCCTCCACGCATTCCTCTACGACCGCTGGTACGTGAACAGCATATACTACTGGGTCTTCGTCGACGGCACAAAGGCGCTCGCCACGCTCCTCAAGAAGTACTTCGACCAGCTAGTCATAGACAACTTCTACCACAAGGCTCTGCCCGCAGCCACGCTCTGGGCCGTAAACTTCACCGCAAACGTGCTAGAGAAGGACTGGGACGCGCTCCTCCACAAGCACCTCGTAGACGCGTTCAAGAAGGCCTGGAGAGCATTCAGGAGCCTCCAGACGGGCCAGCTCTCAGACTACATAGCGTACATGTGGATCGGAATCTCACTCGTAGTCCTACTCCTCTGCCTTGTTATGGGGTGTAAGCCATGAACACGCCCGAGACAATATTCGCGGCGGCAATAGCCGCCCTAGGAGCACCCATACTCCTAATACCCTTCGCAAAGGACAAGCGCAAGGCATGGCTCGCGGCACAGGCAGCCATAATCGCCGCGGGGGCGGCCGTGGCTGCGCTAGCCACCCAGTGGCCCGGCGCCCCACTCTTCGGCGGCGAGGGAGAAGTAGACATACTCTCCATGGCCATCCTCCTCATAGGCCTCCTCGACACCCTACTCGCGGTCCACGGCACCCTCGACTCCATGAAAGGCTTCCCAGACCCGCCCGGCTTCTACGCGGTGACGCTGCTCGCAGCGCTGGGCATCCTGGGCCTCTCAGTGTCGAACACGATGATACTCTTCATGACATCCTGGATACTCTTCTCAGTGGCATCCTTCGCCCTAGTAGCCCTCCCAAAGGACAAGTACTCCGTCACGTCAGCCGTAAAGTACGCCATAATGGGCTCAGCATCCTCAACACTCCTCTTCCTAAGCTTCGGAATAATGCTCTTCCTCTCAGGCTCCCTACACTTCGTCCAGGCGAGATTCGCCTCCTACAAGCTGCTCTCCACAGTGCTCCTCTTCCTCCTCGCAGCGGTCGGCTTCAAAATGGGGGTCTTCCCCTTCCACGCGTGGCTCCCAGACACCTACGGCGAGGCAGACCCAATCCCCATAGCGCTTATATCCTCAATGGCGAAGATAGCGGGCATACTCGCCCTCTACCGGGCAGCGAAGATAATAGCCGGCCCCCTCGGGTGGGACTGGCTACTCATAGTCGCGGCCTTCTCCATAGCAACGATGTTCTACGGAAACATCACAGCCCTCCTACAGGGAGAACTCCAGCGCCTCCTCGCCTACAGCAGCATAGCCCAGGCCGGATACCTCCTCGTAGGCATCGCAGGCCTCTCACTCGTACCCGGGATAAACAAGGACTGGGTCTACTACGGAATAGCCTTCCAGCTCATAGCCTACGCCTTCGCAAAGACAGGCACCTTCCTCACAGCCAGGACGGTCAGAGCAGCCGGAGAAGCGCCGGCAAAGCTAGAAGCCCTCGCAGGCCTCTACCAGGAACACCCAGTCCTAGCGGCCTCCTTCGCAACGCTCATACTAAGCCTAATGGGAATGCCGCCCCTGGCGGGCTTCTGGGGCAAACTCTACCTCTTCCTCTCAGTGGTAGCGGCGGCCCCATGGCTCACAGCAATAGCGCTCATAAACGCCGGCATCGCAGCGGCCTACTACGCGAGGGCGATAAAGGCCGTCTACTTCGCCCAGGGCAAGGGAAGCTTCACGGCGCCGCCCAGCCTGAAACGCGCCGTCATAGCCTGCGCGGCCGCCACGCTCGCGGCCGGAGCAATACCGTTCCTACTAGCCCCCTAAACCAGCCTTTTTTTCCCCGGAATACACGGCCACAAGCCTCCTAAGAATATCCGTTCTAGTCACCATCCCAACCGGCCGCCCACTCTCATCCACGACAACCACCCTGCCCACACCCCTCTCATCCATGACACCCATAATCTCCAGTATGTCCGCCTCAGGCACAGCCGTAGCCACGTCGCCCTCCAAGAACCCCTCCACCGCCTCCCCGCCCCTACCCTCAAGCAGCGCCTCCATTACACGCACAGTACTCGCCAAGCCCACGAGGAGGCCGCTGCCGTTCACCACGGGCACAGCCCTAATATTATGCCTCAAAAGCTTCCTCGCAACCTCGGCCACACTCTCATCGGCGGAAGCGGTGACGAGGCGAGAAGACATTATCTCGCTAGCCCTAACCCTCGGAATAGCCGTCAAAACGTCCACGTCGACCACAA
>JALVKT010000090.1 GCA_027027675.1 Thermofilaceae archaeon
ATCCTCTCAGCCTACGCGGCCAGCCTCGACGATCTCGTCCAGAAGCTCAAGCGCCTAGTCGTAGAGTATAACAGCGCGGAGCGCCTAATGGGAAGGGCTTTTTAGCCAAAAATGGGTGCGGCGCCTAGGCGCCGCCTATCTCCTCCTCTTCCTCCTCCAAGACCTCCTCTACGGCCTTCTCCTCGGCCTCCTCGGGCGCCTCGCCGCGCTGCCTGAGCCACTTCGCCACGGCGTACGCGTACATCGCCGCCGAGGGCGCGCTCACCAGCGCCAGGAGCTCGCCGTAGGGCAGGGCTATGGGCGGCCTGGGCACCGCGTAGTTCAGGTTCGCCACTATGAAGCCAGACATTAGGAGGGCTGTGGAGAAGTTCAGCAGGGGGCTCCCGGACTCGCCGAGCCTCAGGCCGGGCGTCCGCTTCTTCGTGAAGGGCCAGAGGAGGTTGCTCCCCATGTAGCCCAGCTGGTCCTCGACGACGTGGGCCCAGTAGCCGAGCATCGATGCCAGGGCGAGGGGGGCTGCGAGGCTGCTGCCTAGGGCGGCGAGTGCCAGGTAGAGGAGGGCTGCGAGGAAGGCGCCGACGGTGAAGGAGTGGGACCACTCCCTGTGCCAGGGGAGGAACACCTCCTCCACAACGTCGCCCTCCCTCCTGAAGCCGATCGACGTCCCGGAGAAGCCGCCTATCACGGTCGGCTTCGGGTACTTCTTCACGAACCTGTGCCTCGTCCTGGCCTCGGCGTACCTCCTGTGCTCCGGCACGGGCTCCTCCTCTAGGGGCATGCCGCCCAGCGCTATGATGGGGCCCATGACGACGCGCACCGTCCTGTTTTCGCCGTCCAGGTCTATGAGGAACCGCCTATACGTGTCCCCTATCATCCTTATGTTCTCCACCTTCACGCGGGCCTCGCCGTGCTCGTAGGCGTAGTCTATCGCCTCGGCAACCCTCTCCGCCACGTACATGGGGTGCGGCGCGTCGGCGGCGACGAAGACCGGCTCCTCGCCCCTGTAGTCGAGGTAGCCGGACACGGCGACCGCGTCCCCCTCCTCTAGGCCGCCGAGGGCTGAGAGGAGGTCTCTCCTGTCCCTGCCGAGCGCCTCCACCCTTATGCTCCCCGTGTCGTCCGTGAGGGTGAATGAGAGCTTGTCGCCTGAATCTTCGATTCGAGAGGCCCGCCCCTCGAGCCGGTAGAAGCGGTACCTCTCCTCGGGGGTGAGGCTGGAAACCTTGACCGTCATGGGCGCCCTGTTGAGGCCGGGCTCCTGGGGCGCCGGGTCGACGTGGAAGTCCCACTTCTCGAAGAACTTCCACACCTTGAAGTCCAGGAAGTCTGGGAGGTACGCGTAGACGGCGGGCACGAGTATCGCCAGGTTGCCCTGCGCGACCGCGGCGACTAGCGGCTTGAAGAACGTGGCCAGGGAGAGGCCGGAGAGGTAGTGTGTCAGCCCCCTCATCCTAGACACCCAGGCCGAGCAGCTTCATAGCGACGCCCGTGTAGCCGGTCATACTTATCAGCACCGGGAGTATCAGGACGCCGAGGCAGTAGCTGCGCCTAGTGTTGAAGAACACCGACGTCGTCCCTATCAGGGCGGCGACGAGCATCACCGCGACCCCCATGGGCCCCGTCAGCGCCCACGCTATGGCGACGAGGAGGGCGGCGACGGCCAGGCTTATCTGCTTGAACCAGCGGCCCACTATGCGGGCTACGAGCTTTGAGAGCGCCAGGGTGCCTATGAAGGAGACCCCGCTGGCCAGTAGGAGCGCGCCTATAGAGTACACGTACTCCTGGTACGTCTTGGGCTGGTAGATGCTGCTCACGAGCCACGCCGCGCTGCCCCTCGTGAGGCTAGCGGCCGGCAGGAATAGGAAGAGGAAGGCCCCCACGTAGTAGATGAAGCGGTTTGCGCCCTGGCTCACCATGAACGTGTCGTCGCCCCGCTGGCTTGTAATGTGGCCCGCGACGAGGGCGCCCATGCCCCCAGTGATTAGGGGGAAGAACGCCGCCATGTAGCCGCCCAGGGCGCCGCCGAACACGCCGCTCAGGAGGCCCCGCCAGTCCGTCCCCACCTCGTCGCTCGTGTCCTGCTCGCCCACGGGGAGGCCGCTGAGGAGGTTCACGAGCACCCATGGGAGGCCGAAGAAGCCGAGGAATAGGGGGGTGAGCCTCACGTACGCGACCGTTGTGGGCAGCAGGTCGGTGTTGAGGACGACGAAGCCGAGCAGCCCGCTGGCCAGGAAGACGAAGAGGCCGCCCAGTATCTGGCTCCACGCCTTGAGGAAGCGTTTAAGCCTGTTCTCCTCCCTCTCCCCCATCTTCAGCCACTCACTCATGAACATGAAGACGACGAGGGCCGAGAGGAAGACCGTTATGAACTGGTTCAGGATGTCCCTGAGGAAGGGGAGTATGAGGGGCATCACGGGCATGCTCGCGGCGAGGATCACGCTCCCCGCGAGGGCGCCCAGGAGGGTCATCAGCACGGCCTCGTGGCCCCTGCCGGTTACGAGGTAGCGCTGCGTGGGGAAGAGCATGAAGATCATCGTGTCGTCGGCGACGCTGAAGTACACCGTGCTTATCACGCTGCTATACGCGAAGCTCACCAGGGCGCCCAGGACGAAGAACGGGAAGGCCTCCTGGGGGATGAAGGTTATAGCGCCCCCCGTCACAGCGAGCAGCGCTATCACGTTGTACACGTGGAACCCCGGCATCCACGAGAAGCCGAGGCCAACGGCCACGCCGAACATCGTCCAAAGCACTACTCCCAGGGGCCCCATCACTGCCTCACCCCCAGGGGCGTGTACACGACGACTTCCACCTGCCCCTTGTAGACGTCCACGTAGCCGGCAACCTTCACCCTAGCCCCCTCCACGAGCTTGTCCTTCACGCCGCTGTACACGCTGCCCGGCATGAACAGCCTGAGCTCCGCGCCGCCGGACCTGAGCGTCGCCACCGCCACGCTCCCAAGGCTCCTAACACTTACGACCTCGCCCTCCACGGCCACTATGCGGCCCTTCCACGCGGCGGTCACCTCTCCGAGGGGCACGGTGGAGCCGTTCCACCTCCCAAGGGGCTTAGCCGACTCTATCACGAGCACGCCGCCGGAGACGCGGCCCTCCACCAGTATAGGGGACGAGAAGGCGTCGAACGGGTCCACCCGCTCCATAACCTCCCTGCTCACCCTGGCCTCCGCCCTGCCAGTAGAGTCCACCACGAGGAGCCTGTAACCCCTCTCCTCCTTCACGTACTCTATGCCGGCGAAGCGGACGGTAAGCCTAACCCTCTCACCCTCGAGCCCCGGCAGCTGGGACACCGTGGCCTCCACGACCCTCGGTGCGCCGAGAACCTCCACGTCGCCCGGCCTCCTCGGCACAACCTCCGGGCTAGACCCCTTGTAGAGGTACACCACGCCCGTCACGCGGAGCCTGGCCCCGGGCTGAAGCGAGGCAAGCTCCCCGTACAGCCGCCTATCCATGAACGAGATGAACTTTGGGACGAGCACCTCCACCGTGCCCGCGCCCGTGTCCAGGTCTATGAGCACGCCGCTGCCAACCTCCCTTATCCTCGCAGCCTCGCCCTCCACCACGACGAGGGTCTCAGCCATGCCCGGCTTGAGCGTCTTCACCGGGATGGGCTCCCCGCCCACCCGCTCAATCCTGAAGGCGCTCAGAGCCTGCACTATGCCGTACGTGAAGGTCTCCCTAACCCTCACCTGGACCTCGGCGTCCACGACGTCCCCGGGTAGGGGTATCAGGCCCCGCCTGAGCGCCTCGGCGCTGAGCGGCGAGTAGATGTAGAGGAGCATGCTCCCCGTCCCGTCGTCGACCGGGAACCGTATCAAGAGCCGCCCAGTAGAGTTGTCCACGTAGGGGATAGAGGTAACCTTGCCCCTCACCCTCACCGTCGCGTAGTTCATGAGGAAGTTCCCGTAGACGTCGCTTATCCTCACCAGGGGCGCCTGGGCCGCCTGGCCAAGAGCGACTATGACCGCCAGTCCGGCGACGGAGAGTATAACGGAGACTGCCGCTAGGAGCTTCAGGTTCACCTTCCGCCTAGGCTTTGCGCCCCGGGAGTATAGGTCCTCCAGCAGCACCCTTAGCCTGTCTTCCGCGCTCATACCGAGCTCCTCCCGCACCTCACGGAATACGTGGTTTATCTTTTAGGGGCCGCGGTTTAAATAAACATGGGTCTAGCCCGGAGGAGCCGGCCGGGGGCAGCGGCGCAGCCGGGCTCCCAGGGGGTGATGCGTGGAGGTTTTAAACTGTCCCTATTACGCTGCGGGTGTTCGCTATAAAAACTACACTAGGATTAAATTTAACATGTTAAAACTTTTATACTAAAAATTGGATAAAAAATTATGCAAAAGAGATTTAAGCCGGCTTTTCCAGTGCTACTGGCAATATTCCTCGCAGCATCCCTGCTCCCACCCTACCCCGCTGCAGGTGCGCAGTGGACGGGCACAATAACGATAAGGCCGGACGGCTCAGTGGTTCCGGCAAACGCCCCAATACTTAGGAGGGGGAACACGTACACCCTGACGCGGGACATTTCTGCCGGCGACTGGGCGGTAATCGTCCAGCGCCCGGGAATAGTCCTTGACGGGGGAGGCCA
>JALVKT010000091.1 GCA_027027675.1 Thermofilaceae archaeon
GGCGGGGATGGGGGAGGCGGTGAGGCTTGCCAGGGCAGCGGCGCTGCTCCTCCTGGTGGTGGCGGCGGCTCAGCCGTACACGGAGTACAGGGTGGCCCGTAGGATAACGGTGTCGGACACTGGGCTGCTGCGCAGCAAGCCCGTGGTGGTCGTGATACTCCTGGACGACTCTAAGAGCATGGGGTATAGGCTGGGGGTTGGCCGGAGGATAGACGCGGCCAAGCGTATGCTCGCCTCGTTCCTCGAGGGGCTCGGCGGGAACGCGACCGTGCACCTCGTGTTCTTCGCCGGGAACGTTACTCCCGTGTACACCGGCGACCCGAGAGGCGCCCTCGAGGCGTTGGCGGAGGCCCGTGGGGACGAGAAGTACACCGCCATCGGGGACGCGCTCGCCTACGCACTCGGCTTCCTGAGGGCCTCGGGCCTTCCGGGCGCGGTGCTGCTCGTGAGCGACGGCGGCCAGAACTACGGCTCAGACCCCGTCTCGGCGGCCGCCTCGTATAGGGCGTCGCGCACCCCCCTGATCGTGGTAGCCGTGGACGGGCCGGGCGTGCTGCCGCAGGTGGCCGCGGCGGCGGGGAGCAAGATGTACCGGCTCGACGAGTACTCCGTGGAGGCCGCGGGGGGCCTCGGCGATGTGTTGTGGAGGGAGGCGAGGCTTGAGGCGCTCCAGGCGAGGGGGGAGGCTGTCGTGTGGAGCGTTAGGAGGAGCTATGCGCCGGCAGTCGTGGCCGCTCTCTTAGCGGTGCTCCTCCTAGCCGTGTCCCTCGCGGAGGGTGAGTAGCCGTGCTGGGCCTCGAGCACCCGCTCGCACTGGCCGCTGCCGCCGTCCTGGTGGCCGCCCTGGCGGCTAGGAGGAGGCGCGTGTACGCGAGGCTCTACGGCTTCTGGAGCCCCATGGTGGAGGTGCTTGGGCTTAGGGGTAGGCGTGGCGGGAGGGCTCTGGCCCTCCTAGAGGCCGCCGTCCTCTTGGTCACCGTCTTCGCCGCGGCCCAGCCCTACGTTACCCGGAAGGTGGTGGTTTCGAGGGACGTGACCGCCGACCTGAGGGACGCGTTGAAGGTGGCGAGGCCGGTCGTCGTTGTGCTCTTCGACGTCTCGGGGAGCATGGGCGGCGTCATACCGGGGGGCGTGAAGATAGAGGTGGCTAAGAGGGCTTTGAAGAGCTTCCTCGACGCCCTCCCGGGGAACGTGGACGTGGCGCTCATAGCCTTCAGCGACGTGGTCGGCAAGGCCGTGGCTCCCACCGGGGACAGGCGGCTCGTGGAGAGCGTGCTGGAGAGCCTCAGGGCCGGCGGTGGCACGATGTACACGTACCCCCTCGAAGCCGCCCTCAACTACGTGAAGCCTTACAGGGCGTTCAACGCGACGGCCGTGGTCGTGCTCGTGACCGACGGTCTGCCCGCGGACAGGGGGAGGTACGACGGGATCCTGGAGGAGCTGCGCCGCATGCACGTGCCCGTGTACACGATATATATCGGGCCGGGCGGCGACGCCGGCGAGGCTGAGGCGAGGAGGATAGCGGAGCTCACCGGCGGCAGGGAGTACACCGCTGGGGGCGCCGCGGAGCTGGCGGAGGCCCTCGGCTCCCTCGCGTCGGAGGCGCGGCAGATGATAGTGAAGACTAGGGTTAGGGTGGAGGTTAGGGAGGTCAGGGAGGAGAAGCTGTCCCTGTCGTGGCCTCTCGCCGCCGCGGCCGCGCTGGTCTACGCAGCGCTGCTCTACGTGAGGCAGAGGAGGGTCGGTGTCACCTTCTAGCCTCCCTGCCGCGGCGTCCCTGGAGCCTCCGCAGGAGCCTGGCGAGCCGGCCTTCCAGGTACTCCTCCCTGTTGGCGTAGTAGTCTAGGAGTAGTATTATGGCGCCGAGCCCGGCTACGTCGAGGGCCCTGACGTACTGGCCCGGCGTCGGGGAAACTACGGCGTTCAGCGTTACCACGTCTCCCGCGCTAAAGATGGAGTAGGCCGTGAACCCGCCCCTCTTCTTCGCGGTGGCGTTGAGCCGTAGCAGGAGCACGTAGCCGTACCTGCCCGGGGAGAGGGGGAGGGAGGCGGCGAGGGTGGGCGGCGACAGCCGGCTCTTCTCCATGCGCAGCTCCGCGGCGGCAATCCTCTTCTCCCGGGCCATGCTTATAAGCTCCTCCCACCTACCCTCGTCGAAGAGGGCGCGGGCGGCAAGGGCGTCCCGCCACTTGAGGAGGTATATGCGGCCCTCCACTATCCGGGCCGGCGCGGGGCCCACGGCGCCGCCCCCGGGGGGCGAAGTGAAGGACATGTAGCGTATGCTCGGCTGCATGTGCACCTGCAGCTTGAAGGAGTAGCCCTCGATCACGGGCACCTCGAGCGGCGTCTCCGTGTACGCCACTGCTATTAGGGAGCCGTTCGGCAGCGCGTCTATGCTCCACGAGACCGGGGGCGTGGAGACGCTGAAGGGCGTGCCCCTGCCGCCCAGCACCGCGAGCACGGCGGCTGTGAGCAGGCCTATGACTACGAGTGACGCCCCAATGCTCCTCAGCATGCTACTTCACCTCTAACCTGTACCTCGCGTATAGCAGCGTGAGGGCCGCGTAGAGCGCTGCAACTGCTAGGCCCGCGGCCGCCAGCTGCGTCGGCGTGAGGGGAGGGCCTGTGGGGGCCGTGGCGAATAGGGTGTACTTGGAGGGGAATAGTACCAGGTAGGCCGTCACGGCCCACGTGAGACGCTGGCCGACCCCGGGCACGGAGACGAGGACTATGAAGGGGACTAGGAGCACCCATGGGAGGAGGAGCTCGAGGAAGAGGCCGAGTACGACGACGGCGGCCCTGCTCTTCGAGGCCACCGCTATAAGCGATAGCAGCGCGCCGACCTCCACAACCTCTACCGCGAGCAGGCCTGTCCCCGTCACGCCCACGGCCCCGAGGAGGGCCGGGTCGAGTATGAGGAGGGGTAGCGTGAAGCTGAGAAGGTAGAGGAGCGTGGGAGTTGCGAGGACCGCTATCATCCACGCGGCGACGTATGCCTCGCGGGAGAGGGGCTGTGACAGGAAGAGCTGGGCCCCGCCCCCCGAGATGTCGCCCGCGAAGGCCCCGGCTAGGAAGACGACGAGGAACACGAGTATCAGCCCCGTGGTTCCCGTGACTATGTAGAAGCCGGGGCCCGCCTGGGCTGAGAGGAGGAGCTGGGGGGCCATGAAGACCGCCGCTGCCGTGTGCACTAGCACTAGGACGAAGAGGGCGATGATTAGCCCCCCGACTAGGGAGCCGTGGACGTACCTCTGGTAGACGTAGAGCCTCTTCAACTGCCTCTTGATGCGCGAAGCGTCCATACCTGGTCACCCCGCCGCCTCCTGCGTCACAACCTTTGAGTAGAGCTGGCCCAGCTCGCCCCCCACGTGCCTCACGGACTCGATGTCGACTCCCATCTCGGCCAGCACGTTCAGCAGCTCGGGCGACGCTTCGCCCGCCACCCTCACCCTGAGGAGGCCGCCGTGCACGTCGACCCCGTAGACGTAGTCGAGGCTTATCAGCTCCCTGGCCAGCTCGCGGGGCCTGGGCGTGGACACCTCGTAGACCGAGACGACGCCGTACTTCCTGTTGAGCTCTTCGAGGCTCCCCCAGTCCAGGGTTACGCCGCCCGAGATGAAGACCGCGTAGTCGCAGACGTCTGCGAGCTCGGGTATTATGTGGCTTGAGACGAGCACGGTCACGCCCAGGTCCCTGTGGAGAACCTTTATGAGGCGGAGAAGCTCTGCCCTGGCCAGGGGGTCGAGGTTCGCCGTCGGCTCGTCCAGCACGAGAAGCTCGGGGTCGCCTAGGAGCGCCAGGGCTATGCCGAGCCTCTGCAGGTAGCCCCTAGAGAGGGCCGACACGGTGTAGCCGAGGAGTCCCTCTATTCCGACAAGCCTTGCGACGCGCAGCGCGTCGCTGTAGCTGTAGCCCCTGAGCCGGGCAGCGTAGCGTAGGAGCGTGGAGACCCGCGCCCCCCTGGGGTAGAGGGGCTTCTCGTGGAGCACGCCCATCTTCTCCCTAACCTCCGGGCCAAGCAGCCAGGGGTCCATGCCGAACACCCTCACCTCGCCCCAGTCCCTCCTGAGGAGACCGACGAGTATCTTCAAAGTGGTCGTCTTGCCGCTGCCGTTCGGGCCGAGGAGGCCGGCGACCCTGCCCCGGGGCACGGCGAACGTGACGTCCCGTAGGGCCTGGACGCGGCCAAACCTCTTCGCAAGCCCTCTAACCTCTATAACGTCCATCACAAACCCCCCGTGTAAACGCTATTTTTCATTTGTGCATCCACGCTTCACGGCCAGCCTCACCGCGGCCTCGACAGCCTCCACGGGCGTCCCAGCGGCGTACACCCTGGCCCCGCCGAGCTCTCTGCCCGCGAGTAGCCCGGCGGCGCCCGGCCCCCTGAGAGCTACGACGGGCCTGCCGTATGCTAGGGCGAGCCCTATCTCGCTGAGCGTCCCGGGGCCGCCGCCCACGGCTATGACCGCGTCGCCGGCGAGCACGTTTACGGCGTTCCTGGCGTGGCCGAGCCCCGTGGGGATGGCGACGTCGATGTAGGGGTTTGCCTCCCGCCTCTCGGTGCCGGGGAGTATGCCGAC
>JALVKT010000092.1 GCA_027027675.1 Thermofilaceae archaeon
GGCCCGGGCCGGGATTTGAACCCGGGATCACCGGCTCTCTGCCAGGGCTAGGCCACAGGCCGGCGTGTTGCCGCTACACCACCCGGGCCTTCGTTATATTATGCACGGTTTTTATGGGGTATCACCGTTGTATTTCTCCGCTGTCCCCGCTAGTTTTAGATTTGCTGCGTGCTTTTATCTTTTCCCCTGGGCAAGGGGCAGGAGGCCTTCACGTTTTAATAGCGGCTTAGGTCTACATTTGCGAGATGCTTCCACTAAGTGATGAAAATAAGTCGTTTACAAGGCCCTTAGTGAATTATGCACTTATCCTTGTAAACACGCTCGTCTTCTTTTACTTCTATTTTACGTTGACGCCTCACCAGTATCAACAGTTAGTATATCGTTACGGTGTAGTTCCATATGAGATTCTCCGGGGAGAACGGCTTTACACAGTTTTTACGAGCATGTTTCTCCATGCGAATATTCTGCACCTAGCGGGGAACATGTTATACCTATACATATTTGGGGACAACGTCGAAGACGCCATGGGGCATCTCACATATCTCGTATTCTACCTTGCTTCCGGGGTAGGAGCAACATTTTTTCATATCGCGTCCATTCTTTATCTAAGCGAATCCTATAAAGGAGTTCTACTACATATACCGGCGATTGGAGCATCGGGGGCCATCTCTGGTGTCTTGGGAGCCTACTTAATCCTATACCCCAGGGCTAGGATTAGAACGCTAATCTTTACCTTTATAATAGCGGTCGTCTCTGTTCCCGCCTACATATACATAGGCTTCTGGTTCATATACCAGCTATTCTTCGGCATATTATCACTCCAGCAGCCGGCCAGCATAGCCTTCTGGGCACACATCGGAGGCTTCGTCACGGGAATGTTCCTCGTAAAACTTGCAGGGGTGAAACCTAGGAGACTTTACCGGTACTATTACAGGTGGCACCCGGTGTATACGCCCTGGGTTCCGGGATAAAATTTATGTTGCCCGCTTCGGCCAAGGCATGGGGACATGTCATGCCTGAGTTCAAAGTAGTACTCTCAGATCCCAAGACCGGAAAAGCTGAGCAAATCGAGGTAAAGGGTGAGCAAGCGGCCAGGTTAATAGGGCTAAAAATAGGGGACGTTATAGATGGGGGAATAATAGGAAAACCCGGTATCAAAATCAAGATAAGGGGTGGCTCGGGAAGGGCAGGAGAGCCCATGAGGCCGGACGTTCACGGAGGAGTAAAAAAGTACGTGCTCCTCTCAGGCCCTCCAGGGTTTCACCCGAGGGAACGCGGTGAACGGAGAAGGAAGCTTGTAAGGGGCAACGTGATAACAGAGGAAATAGTGCAGATAAACGCTGTTATCGTGGAGTAAATACTTTGTTGGTGCGGCCGCCGGGATTTGAACCCGGGATCAGTGGCTTTCCTTCAGGGCCGGCGCATACACCCCCTATGGAGGGCCACCATCCTTCCAGACTAGACCACGGCCGCCCTCTTTTACGCGCATCTATGAGGCGTTATTGTTCGAAATATAAATTTCGCTGTGAACAATACTCCGCATAATCTATAAATGGCTCGTTCCGGAGCATTGAATGCGTGAAAATAATTCCTGTACTGCACAATGTGTACTCTTCGCAGCGTGTAGTAGAGGCGGCAAGGCTGGTCTATGGTCTTGGTCTAGACACGTTCGTTGTCACTAAGGCCTCCGGCTCGGCGGCGCAAAGCGGAGTGCCGGACGCACAGAAATACGCATTAAAGAGGGGATTAAACTTTCTCTTTCTCAAAGACCTGAAAGATGCCTTGGAGCTCTTAAACCCCGATGTTGTTCTTACATTTTCTGAAGGAAAATACGGTGGAGAAAGGCTGTCTAGCCTGCTTGAAAGTGACACCTTAAGAGGCAAGGAGAGAGTGGTCGCTGTCTTCGGTGGGGCAGAGCCCGGCCTCACACTTCAGGAATTTAAGATGGGCTTACATGTTTTCCCAGATAAAATCGAAGATGACATAGGATCTGTGGGATTGATGGCGATCTCGCTTTACGTATTACTTAATAATTTACAGGAAAAGATGTAGCCCGGTTTTGCCGCAGAGGTAGGCGTGGTCACTTTTTCCTGGATTTTTTAACGTGAGCCTCCAGTCGGTCGTATATGACAAACGATATTGCCAGTACAAATATAATGTAGAGAAGCGTGCTTACATGTCTACTATATGTCTCTAGGCTGCCCGGCGCTAAGTTTAGAATGTAGAGTGTTATCTGGTAGGCTTCGTAAAAGCCCCATGCGCCTAACACTATGTTTATAACTCCCAATACTTGCCTCGCTCTCGTAAGCATCGTTTTGCTCAACACAGCCACCTCTATGTAGGAAGACCAACGTAATTATAAGCTCACCGTCCCTCTTCACGGTGGATATGACTGGGAACAGTGACTGCAAATCTACTATACTCTACAGGAGGCGCTACGCTGTCCTCTATTCTTTAAGAAAAGCGGGATACTACGTGCACATGCACGCCTACGAATATGTGATCGGGGATTATAGGAGGCTTATAGCTGTTCTATTATTGGAGCCGCTGAGCTGTAAGGCGGAGATATACCCGGTGCCCGGATCACCTAGGGAGAAACTGGAGTCTCTGATTAAAGTATTAAACAGGGTTATGCCGGGAATAAAGGTAGTTGTACATGCGCACACGTACACGATGTAAGCTGTGCGGGAAAAAGGCTGTTGTGACGCTGCCTTATGCTAATACTCGTCTCTGTAAGGAGCATTTTAAAGAGTATTTTACGAGAAGGATAGAGAGGACGATTAGAAGATATAGAATGGTTTCTCCGGGGGAAAGGATTTTAGTAACTGTCAGCGGGGGCAAAGATAGTGTAGCGTTGCTTGATGTTTTGTCTATTTTATCGGAAAAATTGGGCTTTAAAATACATGGCCTGACATTAGACCTCGGGATAAAGGGGTATTCCAGCGAATATGTACGTGTAGCCGAGGAAGTCTATGGGAGACTTGGAGTAGAGTACACCATTTTGTCTCTTAAAGAAACTTATGGATTCACTATAGACGAGGTTGCAGGTATTAAGCGTAGGGTCTGCGCATATTGCGGGTTAGTGAAACGATACGTCTTTAACAGATATGCCTGGGAAAACGGCTTTGACGCGATTGCGACAGGCCACAATATGGATGACCTTCTCGGAAACGCGCTTTTCGCCATAATGAGGGGAGACCTGGAGGCTCTCATGAAAATTAAACCGGTAATACCCGGTCGAGAGGCTCTTGTAAAAAGAATTAGGCCTTTAGCTTTTACACGTGAAAAAGATATTAAATTATATATATGTCTTAAAAAGCTCCCCGTAGTAAGAACAACTTGCCCCTATGCTGTGGGAGCTACTTCGGGAGTCTTCAAGTCAAAAATAAATGAACTGGAGGACAGGTTCCCCTCAATAAAGTATAGTTTTGCGAGAACGTTATATGATAAGATGCAAATACAAATGGAAGAATCAGATTATCAACTAAGGAAATGTAAAATATGTGGTATGCCATCAAAATCCCAAATATGTGGTTTTTGCAGATTACGCGCAGAGCTGGGAAAGATAAGCCTATAACTTACTAGGCCTCTACTCCATGATTAGTAATGATACTCTACGAGTTCGAGGTAAAAGACCTTTTAGAGAAACACGGCGTCCCAGTCGAAAAGTCTTGTCTAGCGGAATCCCCGGGCGATGTGAATCGATGCTTGGAAGCAGTCCCTGGACCCCCCTATGTTGTAAAGGCGCAGGTAAGGAGGTGGGGTAGAGGAAAAGCAGGTCTCGTCAGAATAGCAGAGACGGCTCTATCTGCCGAGAAGGAGGCTGAGGAGCTTATCATGGAGACTGGGAGAGTAATGATAAGTCAGTACATAAGGCATGAAAGGGAACTCTACTTAGCTTTTCTGCTTGACGGGACTGAGAGAACGATCACATTGCTTGCGTCTACCAGTGGCGGCGTGAATGTCGAGGAAAACGCGGAAAACGTGCTAAGGATACGGTTTAGCGCACTGGAAGATGTAATGCCGTACATGAAAAGGCTCGTAAGCAAACGCTTGGAGGTACCTTTAGAGCAGATTTCACCCTTACTTGACAAACTCTATACTGTATTTAGAAAATACGGTTTTATGCTCCTTGAGGTGAATCCCTTAGCAGTCACGGAGTCGGGCCTAGTAGTTATTGATCGTAAAGCCGTAGCTGATGATGATGCGGTAAGAAGGGTACTTCCCGAGTTCTGGAAGCGATACCTAGAAGAACTTCCACAAGTGCAGAGGGAAGCCTTAGAGGCGGGGATAAGTCTCGTTTTACTCGAAGGTGACATAGCTGTTATAGGGAACGGCGCAGGCCTAACTATGGCTACAATGGATCTCGTAAAATACTATGGTGGAAGTCCGGGATTGTTTATTGACATAGGTGGAGGAGCGAGTTCGGAAAGGGTTAGGAAGGCTTTGCAGCTTACTCTGAAAACCCGGGACTTTAAATCTATAATCGTGAATATTCTAGGAGGAATCACTAGATGTGACGACGTGGCAAGGGGCCTTGTAAGTGTAGTAGAGGAGAACCCTGACGCAGCATCCAGGTTCTTCGTGAGGCTTGCAGGGTTGAACGAGGAAGAAGGTAGAATGTTATTAAGAGAAGCAGGGATAAAGGTGTATTCCGACCCCTTAAATGCTGTAGTTGAGGCGATTCATCATGCCAATACTGGTAGGTGAGTATACACGGGTACTTGTGCAGGGAATAACTGGTAGGCAGGGAAGCCTACACACTCTTGAGATGAAAAAGTATGGAACAAGGGTCGTAGCCGGCGTTACACCAGGCAAGGGTGGCAGCACAGTCCATGGGGTTCCAGTGTATGACAGCGTATATGAGGCACTGGAAGAACACCCTGAAATAAACACGTCCATAGTATTTGTTCCAGCTCCTTATGCTCCGGACGCTGTCTATGAGGCGGTAGACTACCATATTCCACTTGTTGTAGTGATTACAGAGCATATACCGGCTCATGAAACCCTTAAGATGATAGAATACGCTAAATGCCGAGGAACAGTGATTGTCGGGCCCAACACTCCAGGAATAATATCTCCGGGAATTACAAAGGTTGGCATAATGCCTGGCCAGTATTTTTCCCCGGGAAATATAGGTATAGTTTCTAGAAGCGGGACATTAACCTACGAGGTATCCGCTCAGCTCAAAGAAAAGGGCCTAGGAGTGTCCACGGCAATCGGAATAGGTGGCGACCCCGTAAACGGTGTAGATTTCATAGAGGCATATGAAATGTTCCTTAGAGATCCGGCTACACAAAAAATAGTCCTTGTCGGCGAGATAGGAGGCAGTAAAGAGGAAAAGTTTGCAGAATACTATAGAAGTCTCTCCCCAGAGAATAGGAAGCCCGTAGTAGCATACATAGCTGGCCGCAGCGCGCCGCCCGGCAAGAAGATGGGACATGCAGGAGCCATAATATATGGTAAGACGGGAAGTTACGAAACTAAGGCGCGTGCGCTCGGAGAGGCAGGAATTAAAGTGGCAGAGAGAGTTATAGATATTCCAGAGCTGCTAGAAGGTTAACCTGGAGAATATTCGTCTTTCCTCCATGTACAGTGCCGAAGAAATGCGTTCACCGTCGAGTCCTACGTTGTTCACAACTCGTAGAGCAGTATCAATGTATTCTCTATACAACTTTTCTAAGGCAGGTTGAGCTATAACTTCTTCCCACATTTTTTGAAATTCTTCCAGATCCACTATGGTTGGCTGCTTCCCCGGAAGAGCTACTATATCGGCTTCAAGGTCTATGTACCAGAGTTCCCCGGAATCATACACGCCCAGCGGGGTGTTTATGTTTACATATATTCCCTTCAGTGAATTCTCGCTGGTCCTATACTCGTGGACAACGTGTCTTGCACCTAAATAGGTGAAAGAGTCTATCTTGTCTCCCCTCGCCCGAGGAATATTTAATCCATCATAAATGCCGTCACTCGAAACACGTCTACTCAAAATAATCCGGGTTCCATAAGTTTTAGGTGAAGCTATCCACACGAAACTTCCGCCTAGAGGCTTTATATGATGAATAGTTACTGCGGGCTTCGAGGTGCCTACCCGAAGATAGCTTTCCTCTATTTTCTCGGTGTCGAGACATGTTGTTTGCTTGAGTATTTTCTCCGTAAAGTCAACTCTGCCTGAAAACTCTGTGCTTACTAGTGACTTAAACAGGTGATGGAAAGGCATTGTTATAATGTGTCTGCCACGTATATTATCCAGGAACCTGCCGGATACAGGGGTAAAATACACTTCTGCAACGCTCTCTCCGGGGGACAAAAGCATAGGCTCTGAAACCTGTTTTTCCATGATGTGCCTGGCCTTCTCAATAAGCCCCTGTATCTCCGCGGCTATATCGACTAGACTAGCACGTGCAGCTGCACTTCTAAAACGTACGCCCCAGGAAGATGGTGCATATCTGAAAGCTAGCTGGAGAAGCTCAATCTTCTTATTCTCATCCCTTATATGTCTGCTAACGCCGTGACGGCCTCCCTCGACTACCCTCACATAGTCGCCGAAAAGAGCCAGCCCCTCCCTTAAAATAGGTTGAGAAGCGGCTCTAACAACATGTGCCCTTACGAGATCACCGGGTTCAAGCTTTCTATGGGTAGATAGTAGCCCTCTGCGTTTACCAGGGAGTTCTACAACGTAGTATTCACCACGGGGTTCGAGCACCCTTACAAGGTAACTCGTATACGGTCCCTCTTCCCTAAGTATTCCTATAGAGTCGGGGATGCTCATAACAATGGCGTATGTGACTTGCCCAGCCTCTTTTGATGCGCCAATAATAACTATACCCTTTAGGTCGTTCCTATCCTTGACGGTGACCTTAGGAGGCTTTTCTACGACTCTCAGTTCGCCCTCGAAACGCGTTCTCGTAACCTCTGTTATGTCTGAAAAGGAGTAGCCCATATCGGAGAGGAGCTTCGTCAAAGCCGTAGCGTAGATGCCCCTGACCCTTATCATACACGTCTCTACAAGACTACAGGGGGAAACATTTTACGCTTTCAGACGGCGCTATAGCTGCTAAACACCGCGTCGCGTCACGAGCGTAAACCGCCAAACATAATTAGAGCACATCCGCTTATTCAAGGCGATGTATAGCGAGGCAAAAATCTATAGATGCCTGAGATGCGGCCGGGTATTCAGCAAGATGGAAATGGAAACGTTGCCGGGAATCAGGTGTCCCTACTGCGGGTTTAGAATAATAGAAAAAATTAGGCCGGAAATTCCTAAAAGAGTAAAAGCAATCTAATCCGCGGAGCGTTATCTTTAAAATAAACCCTATGGATTAAAGAGGCGACGACGGGAGAAGATGAGTAGCGACATACTTGAGGGAATATTAAAAGAAGTATACAGGGAACAGGAACTCATAAAGATAAAAGTTGAGAGAAGAAAAGGCAGAAGGGAAGTCACTATCATAGAAGGCGTGGACCCCAAACTTTTCGACCTGAAATCTATAGTTTCCGAGCTTAAATCAAAGCTTGCGTGCGGCGGCACAGCGAAAAACGGGCGCATAGAACTTCAGGGAGACCACAGGTTCAGGGTAAAAGAGCTGCTCGTTGAAATGGGCTTTCCGGAGACAAACATTGTTATAGAATAGAGAAGGAAAGAATAGTCGCTGTTTTTCTTCTAACTTGTCATTGCTGCATGCTTTGATAAGGTAGTTTTAACTATTTCACCGAGCTATTAGTTATTAGGTGTGAAAAAATGGAGGATTGGGAGAAGCTATTATCAGAACTCGCCGAGATGATAGCTAAAATTCAGCGGGACATTGACCAGAGTTTTAAAGACTTCTGGGTTAGAAATTACAAGTACTTCCCCGAGAAGTTTTCTGTAATAGAGCCGCTGTATGACATAGAGGATAGGGGCGACAGGATTGTAATATACATGGATGCGCCGGGCTTCTCTAAAAACGAGATTAAAATTAGGGTCACAGAGGATACTGTAGAGATAATTGCGGAGAAATCTAAGGAGAGAATAGAGGAGGAGAAGAACAGGAAATATTATGTAAAACAAAGACTCTATCAGAGACTTTACAAAAAGATACAGTTGCCATGCAAGGTGAGGCCTGAACAGGCAAAGGCACGTTTCAAGGACGGAGTAGTGATAATCGAGATACCAAAGAGCGGGGCGGAAAAAGAGGTTGAGATAAATATAGAGGAGTGATTTTGGCCCTCGTGAGTAGTGGCGGGAGCGGGAAAGCGTGCCGGTGCGGAGTGCTAGGGGGGACTTTTTCTCTGCTTCACGCGGGGCACAGGTTCTTTCTATATGAGGCTTGGAGGCATAGTGAATGCTTAGTAGTTGGTGTGACAAGCGACGATTTTGTGAAGCGGCTGGGCAAGAAACATCCCGTGGAGCCTTATGAGGTTAGGGCGCTTAGTGTGCTTTCATATCTTTTGTCTTTGGGTGAGGGGAAATATGAGATTGTACCTTTAGAGGATCCGTATGGCCCGGCTGCCGAGAGGGATGATATAGACTGCATTTTTGTTTCCGAAGAGACCTTTCCTGGAGCTGTGGAGATAAATCTTTTAAGAAGGATTCACGGCCTTAAGCCTCTTAGCGTTTATGTTGTTGAACTTAAGAATATAGATGGAAAAAAATTGTCTTCCACGTTGTTATGGAGAAGATTTCTTCTCGCTAATGATGGCGGATAACTTGTTTAACATTATTTTTATCGAGGCTATTATTATAAGGCCCCATGTTCCATAGAGGCTAAGCCCTACTATGCTCCTGAGCAGGCTGCTGGGAATCACTGCTATAATGGCTTCAATTGATTTTATGATAAGTATCAGCGTTATCCATGTAAACAGTATAAGGGATGATATTGCGAGATATGCCCTGGCGAAGCGCATCACACATACACCCTCATGAGGAGAGCTGTTATTACTGCAAGGATGGCTGGTACAAGTTCAAGAAGTATGTAGAAGTGGCTGAGCTCCTTTTCGTGTGCAGGTCCGCCGATGTATAGGATGAATCTTGTTAGAGACCAGGGGGCGTTTGGATCGTGGCTTGCCATTAAGACACCGTCTTTAACCTCTATCGGTCTTCCCTTTACTTGCCTGTGTTCCTTGAACCCGCCGAATGACACGAGTACCATTATGCCGTTAATTAGGTGAGGGATTAGGAGCGTTAGCACTATGAACTCTATTTTCCCAACTACCGCTAAGGCTCCCAGAAAGCCCCCTAGAAATAGGCTTCCGCTGTCTCCATTGAAGACCTTGGAGGGATAGGCGTTAAAGGGGTAGTACGCCAGTAGGGTGGCGATTAGCATGAGAGAGGAAATGAAGAGGAGATCTGAAGAAAGGATAAGTGAGGAGGCTAGGAGTGCCGCTGCAGCTACTAGCATCATGCCGGGGGTGACGCCGTTATATATGTCTAGCATGTTTACCAGGTTCGCGGGGCCGGCTACGGCTAATGGGAGGATTGCCCAGTAGACTATTGTGAGCCGTATACGGCCGATTAACGGTATTACGGGTCGGCCGAGGGAAACTATTGTGGGGAAGAAAAAGTAGGCTGCAATTATCGGTATTATCGAGAGTATTGTGAGCAGGGTTTTTTCTTTACCACCAAGTATCTTTATGTCGTCGTAAAGCCCTACGAGAAAACATATGAGTGCTGAGGCAATTATGGTGGTCATCTGCACGGTGATCGAGGCTTTGTGGTAAACTAGAAGTGCGGCTAAATATGCGGCGAACATGGAAGCTGCAATTATAATGCCTCCTGAGTGCGCCACGATAGGCTTACCCGGCTTATGTGCGTCGCGACGGGTTATTCCCCGTTTTCTTAGAAAGGAAATAATGTGTGGTGCTGAAAGCCTTGCTACGAGGAACCCTACTATAGCTGCTGCAGCGCCCGCCGCTAAGGCGTTTAAAGTAAGCGTTTGAACCACCCCTGTTAGCCTATATAGCCTGTTTCTCGTGCAGCGTACGCTAGCACGTAAGGGAACGTTACTGTTAGGTCGCCTGGCACGGTTACATGGGCTGCTTGGGGCTTTATTTTTCCCCACGTAATGGCTTCTCTTGTTCTGGCGCCGCTAAGGCTGCCGTCCCACTCAGGCGCGGTTGTATATGCGACCGCGTAGTCTAGTCCTCCGCGAAACTGTGCCCACCAAATTAGATGGTGCTTTGAGATGCCTCCCCCGAGCAGTATTCCCCCCACCTTTTCCTTTTCGAAGAAGAGGTCAGATATTCTTTGCATGTCAGCTACAACGTCGACAATTACTTCTTCGGGGTTTCTACTGCTCCTTAAAGTCTCGTTAAAAGTGTAGATTGCTGTGCCGAACGCTCCATCAATTATCCCGGGGCTAAATACTGGTACTTCTCTTCCTGCCGCGGCTGATAAGATCGAGTTTTCATCTTTGATCCTTATTCCAGCGTTTTTAGCAAGCAGTGTGGGAGGAAACCTATAAGGCGCCTTTTCCTCTGCGGTCATTTCTTCTAGCATTTTATGTGTGAACTCCTCTATCGGGGGACCATAGTTTTCATAGGGTATCAGAATATTCCCCAGTCTATGTATTTCCAGTTCTTTTAGCATAGTATCATCCAACTCAAAGTCCCCTATGTAGTACTTCTTTCCAAGACCCCGCGCAATGTCATGGTCAAATGTACCACCCGTGGTTATCACGGCGTCTACGATGCCGTATTTTATCGCGTCGGAAAGTATTCCCCTCATGCCCGTGGCCACTAAATTTGCCGGAAAACTCGTCACTATCAGAGCGTCTCTCGACAGCATTTCAACTAATATATCTGCGGATCTCACCAGATACCTCGCAGTAAACCCCCCCATTTTCCTGAGATTATCTATATATTTGGAGGAGAAATCTGCGATTTCCACCAAATGGATGTCGGCGACAGGCATGGAGAGTATTTTTTCCCTAAGTTTCTCGCTATCCTTCTCCATAATCTTTCGCCCTATCATGGGTGGCACTGCTGTTTTTAAGCTATACCAGAGCCTCGAGTTATTATCCGTCCGAACGAATAGCACATAAGCTGCCATCGAGAATTATAAAATATGAGCGAGAAAAAAGCCGCAATTTTCGTTCTTGTTAATTGTGAAATTGGTAAAGAAAGAGAGATCCTAGAAAAACTAAAAGAGGTTCCTGAAGTATCAGAGGCTTATCTTCTCTACGGAGTATATGACCTCATAATCAAAATAGAGGGTGAGAGCAACGATATGCTCCGCGAAGTCATGCTTTCAAAAATCCGTAAGATTGAAGGCATTAAGAGTACGCTCACAATGGTTGTAGTGGAAGGTTTTAGTAGAAAATAATAAATGTTTTTCGTACATCGACGACCCCCCTCCACGACCGTCTCTACATTTTATCTTGCCAGCTAGTTATTATCATGGTGCCATGAAATGCGAGGAATGTGGAGGAAACGTTGTCCTAACACCGGAAGGCGAGTACGTATGTGAAAAATGCGGCCTGGTACAGCGAGATCTCATAAGTTATTCTGCCTTTGAAGAATCAAAGTATAGAGAGAAGGGCGAGTACATAGGGACATACCTATTTGTATTCGACGCGAAAGACAAGTCCTCTATTGACAATGTTAGAAAAATGGTTAAAAGAAATACATATATAACATTTTCTTCAAAGATGCTGGCTAAAAGGAAGGCAGAAAAATTGCTGCAAAAAATATCATACTATATAGTTATAAAAGAGCCGGAAATGAAGTCAATTATAAAAAAATATGAAAAACTCATTGATGCCTGGAGGAAAGAAAGCAAAACCGGTAGCAGGCCAATATCTAATGGACTTTTAGCGGCGCTTATATATGCTGAGCTGCGCGGCCAGGGAAGATTTATGTCTACGAAAGACGTTGTAAATGCCTTTATAAAGGCTGGGAAACGAATTTCTGAAAGCCAAATGTTATATGGATTATATTTTCTTAGAAAACATGGATATATGAACACTATGCGCAAAGAAACCGCTATAAAATACATTCATTCCTTAATGATAAAGGCGGGACTTACACCAAAAGAGGTAAAAGAAGCTGAGAACTTTATCCAACAACTGCTTGAACAATGCAGAAAAATAAGTGGCAGAAGAAAAAGATCTCTATACGCAGCTATAGCCTATCTTGCAGCAAACAAGAAGCGAAGAATATCCTATAGAGAATTCAGCAGAAAAACAGGTGTGCCCCTGTCTACTCTACGAGAAAACGTTGTAAAGATAAAAACACTTAACGTTGTGGAAGTCTCAGCCTATTAACCTTCTTGTTCTGCCACGAGTAACGCCGTATCTTCTTCGACCGTCCGAACCCGCATGCTGAGCAATAACCCTTTCTTACATTAAAGCTGTGACGACCACATCTCCTACATCTAATATGCGTCTTTTTCCTACCCTTCTTTCCAAAAGAAGTGGTCCCCTTAACCATTCGTTCTCACCTCACAGTACAGGACTTACAAGAACCACGTTATCTCCACGCAAGATAACAGTTCCAAGCTGCCTCGTTTTATTATCTCTAATCTCCTCCGCATCCTCTAGAACTAGGTTTAAATGCTGGTCATAGCTAAAGAGGATTCCTCTAAGCTCCCGCCCACCCTTTAATCTTACAAGCACCGTGCTCCCCAAAGACTTTGAAAGTAGCTCCGCGGTACCCGACGGCATATCTTCACCACCACTTATACGCAGGCTGACTTAACAGTCCCCTAAGATAAGGCTTTTGCCCGTGGAGGCAGCTATCAATTTTTTATTTTATCAAATTATTTGTATAATACAATAAATTTAAAATTTAAGAGTATTATGTTGCATCGCTCTCCACGCTTT
The DNA here is from genome assembly GCA_027027675.1 of Thermofilaceae archaeon. Classification (GTDB taxonomy): domain Archaea; phylum Thermoproteota; class Thermoprotei; order Thermofilales; family Thermofilaceae; genus JALVKT01. The sequence goes on from JALVKT010000092.1 coordinate 12,801, forward strand.
ATTCTCCGTGGAGCGTTGAAAGAGATAAAAACAACCAGTTTTTCTCTTCTTTCGTGGTCTCTATGGGACTTATAGACGTTACAGGTGAAGAAGCGCGTAGTTATATAGAAGAAAAACCCATAGTTGTGCTCGATTTTTGGGCTGAATGGTGCATACCCTGTAAGGCCATAGATGAGTCGCTTAAAAGGCTCAGCAACATCCTAAGTACACCTAAGATAGCTTTTCTCCGAGTCAATGTAGAGGAAGAACCCGAGTTCGCGGCAGAATATGCGGTGCTTAACCTTCCCACAGTAATCGTACTTTTTAGAGGAGAAGAATATAGGAGGATAACCGGCAGCATCTCGGGTTTCGACGTAAAAATGTATAAGATCCTGAGAGAGTTACTAGAAAAACTCTGAGCATTTTTAGAGCTTCTTTATTAGAGTAATAACTAACGTTACCACGAACACGATCGCCGTCAATGTGTAGTCATGAAGCAAAAACCATGTAATCGCAGCCAATATTATCGCCGGCAACGCTAGCAAAAGAGCTTTGAAGACAAGGTACATTATAAGAACTGCCACCGCCACTATCACGGCCAGCACAACTATATCAATGCCTGAAAAGGCGAGATGCCTAACAACCAGCCCCTGCAGTAAATAGCCTCCACTCCACATATCAAAATATAACCTCCCATGCCCATATAAAAGGCAAAGCGCATCTACCTAAGAGACATGGTGTTCATTGCCGATCGAAAGCTGCTTGAAAAATACTTTCCATACAATAAGTGGCGCGAAGGACAATATGAACTAGCCCAGCAAGTACTGAAATCAATAAATGACAACGAGATACTACTCGCCGCATACCCTATAGGGTACGGAAAAACTGCAGCGGCACTTGCCGGCGCGCTAGCCTCAAACGCAGAAAAAATACTTTACCTTGTTAGAACAAAAACTCAGTTCCAAGCGCCGCTCCGCGAAATAAGACTTCTCCACAAGAAACACGGAAAAACCGTAAAAACAACAGTTCTTAGAAGCCGCCAAGACTACTGCGCCTTAAAGTTCTCTAAAAAAGTCGACTACAACGAGTTCACAATAATATGCTCTAAGCTACGCAGCGAGGGAGTATGTCCCTACTCTGTCATCTACGAACCATTAATTCTTCCACCAGAAATAGAGGTTATAGACATAGCCTCCGCAAGAAAGATTTCACGGAAACACGAAGTATGCCCGTATGAAGTAGCATTAAACTCTCTCAATAATTCTAGGCTAATCATACTGCCATACGTCTACGTTTTCTCTCCCTCACTCAGAAGAAATGTGCTACAAAAATACGGTGTTCAGCTTGAAAACAGTGTCCTCATAATTGATGAAGCACACAACCTTCCGGAGACAATCTCAGGCCTATGGAGCGCTAACCTCACGCTCTCAACTATCAATGAAATTAAACGTGAGATAAGAAGTGTTGAGCAAAAAATAGGTTCAACAAATATAATAGGAAGGCTTTCAATGCTTTCATCTCTACTTAGAAAAAACATTCAAGCGGAAACAGAGATAGATGCGGAGACTATTTATTCAATACTACCCTCGAAGGAAGAAATACTAAAAATAGCCTCACTGGTAGAACAAAAATCCCCCTATTATGTAAGCAAGACACGCATACTTGCAGAGATAATCGACAAAATGGAGACAAATAGAGAAAGCCTCCTCGTTACACTAAAGCCTCTAGGCGGAGAAAACGTTCTCACAATAACACTCTACGATCCATCAAAGATGGCAGCTCAGGTCTTCTCCGAAGTAAGATCGGCAATCCTACTTTCAGCAACAATGCCTCCCAAAGAGTACATGAAGGAAATGCTAGGCCTCTCACCCAGAAAAATTAGAGAAATCGTTTACCCCTATACATGGAGTAAAAATGCTGAAATACATGTTGTAAAAGGGTTAACCTCACAGTTTTCGGAGAGAACAGAGAAAATGTATAGGAGATACGCTGCCCTGATACACATTTTAGCGGGAGGAGAAGGAGTTACATTGGTGATAGCCCCATCATATAACTTTCTGTATTCCATCTTCAAGTACATACGGTTAAAGCCCGTAATTTTAGAGAAAAGAACTACAAGCATAGAGGAAATAGAGGAGAAGACGCTTACACTGCTAAAAGATCACGGCCGCGCAGTTATAATGGCAGCTGCCTGGGGAAAACTTGTTGAAGGGGTAGAATTAGTGAGAAACGGAAAAAGCCTTATATCAACGATAATAATGGCTGGAATACCTATACCGGAGCCAACCCTGCGGAACAGAAAAATGCTCGAAAAACTTGCCGTCAAGCTAGGGTCGCGTCAGAAGGCATGGAACCTAGTTTATGCGATGCCAGCGGCGTACAAAATAGTCCAGGCCATAGGGAGGGGTATCCGCTCGCAAAACGATAGGGTCTCCGTTTATATCTTGGATGAGAGGGGAGAAGACCTTCTATCAGACTATCTGGTAAAATACGGTTTTACGCCAAAGATCACTTCATTAGCCGCCCTTCTTAAAAACCTAGGTTATGCGTAACCTAGTCTCTTCCTTTACAGTTCTGAGAACAAACATTGTTTTCGTGCCCTCGATGCCATTGATACTGCCTATCTCGTCTATTATCCTAGCTAATTCTTCCCTACTCCCTACGCGTATTTTTAAAATAGCATAGTATTCGCCCGTAACATCATATATTTCATATACGTCGGGTAGCTCTGCAAGCCTTTTTAGGACAGCCTCATACTTCTGAGGGGAAGCTGTAATAGCAACTATAGCCGTAATCCCCCGTCCCACCTTCTCGGGGTCAACAATTGCCTGAAACCTTTTAATGACGCCCGACTGTAGCATCTTTTTTATTCTCAGGTGGACCGTTGCCTCGGAAATGCCGAGAGCCTCTGCAATCCTAGAATAGGGCGTTTTAGCGTTATCCTGCAAAAACTCTAAAATCTTCTTATCTATATAGTCTAGAGAAGCTTTTCCCGAAGCCATGCTTGATCATGATATCTTCCAACCCTTAAATATTAAAAATTTTTTGAGATAAAGACGAGACTTATTAAAAAATTAAAACTCTAGTTTCTCCCCCGGTCTTAAAACTACTACGTGGGTTCCAGGGGAATACTTCCTAACATATTCCCTGAATTTATCGGGGCTCCCATACAGCACGGGAAACGTGCCATAATGCATGGGAACAGCCACCCGAGGCTTAAACGTCGACACGAACAGCGCGGCTTGTTCGGGATCCATTGTAAAGTGGCCCCCTATAGGGACAAGCGCGTAGTCTATCTTATATAGACGGCCGTAAAGCTCCATCCCCGAGAAAAGCCCGGTGTCGCCGGCGTGATATATCACAGCCTCACGTCCCAGTATGATGACTCCCGTGGGGACGCCTATCTCACTGGAATGCGCGGCGGGGGTAAAGAGGATTTTTACACCATCCACGTCAGCCGGGCCGCCTATGTTCATGCCAACAGCTTTAAGACCCTTCTTCTCATAGTAGGAGGCGATTTCGTATACCGCCACTATTTTAGCACCGGTTTTCTTAGCAATCTCTTCGGCATCACCCGCGTGGTCGCCGTGAAAATGAGTTACAACAATGATGTCAGCTCTATCCACATCTGAAACCTTAAGGGGGGAGTCAGGGTTCCCCAGCCAAGGGTCAATGTATATTCTTTTCCCGTCAACCTCTACTTCAAAGGCTGAGTGGCCCAGAAACCTAATGTACCCCATTTTCTCACCATACAACTTAGGCCAAACCCAGGGATAATCCTTTTGTGCACGGGGAATTCACTATAATTACACGTGCCTTAGAATAGAGGGAGTTTCTATGAAGATACTTTGGGCCCCCTGGAGGATGAAGTATATCGAGGAAGCGCAAAAAGGAGGATCAGAATGCTTCATATGTAAAGCGTACAGAAGCGAGAGCCCCGAGGAGAGTCTCGTGCTCTACAGAGACGAGAACGTTATAATTCTAATGAACAAGTACCCCTACAATACAGGCCACCTCCTAGTAGCCCCGAGAAGGCATGTGCCATCCTACGAAGAGCTCACAGAGGAAGAACTCTGCGCATTAAATATGGCCGTAAAAAAGTCGCTCAGGCTTTTACGTGAAGTACTAAAACCCGACGGCTTCAATATAGGCGTTAACCTGGGACGTGTAGCAGGCGCAGGCTTAGAAGATCATCTGCACATACACGTCGTTCCACGGTGGAACGGAGATACGAACTTCATGCCAGTAATAGCTGAAACAAAAGTTCTTCCAGAGGCCCTAGAAGACACTTATAAAAAACTCTTAAAAAAGGCGTCACTGCTACGCGAAAATCCCTAGCCTTTTATATATCCGTAGCCTATTAAACGCCACTTTCCTCCTATCTGCCGGCTAATAGCGACTCGTGTCCCAGGATCAGCAACAATGGGGACGCGAAGCTTCAACCTAGCAATACCGTCTCTTAGAGAGGTTACTACGCCTAGAGACACTGCTGTACCAACGTTTATCATTAGCGGTTCCCTGTATCTCAACTTCTCCACCTTGACGGGCTTAGCTAGACCAACAACTCTCTCAAGCAAGTGATACTCAATGTCTATCTCGTCCCACATGGGAGGCAACGTGCCAGGCTTACCAACAACGTTTCCGAGAAGATTGTCTCCCTTAGTGATGCTAGGATCTAAGGTCGTACCTACGCCTACAAGGCCTCCCGGAAACGCTACAGTTAACGGCTCATTCCCGGACTTTAGGCTCGTAATTTCCGCGTAAAGTGGCTGGTACTCAACGATTTTATTTCCACGTTTATCCCTACCCTTTTCAACTTTTATTCCCGGAAGGATCTCTATTTCATCGCCGACGCGGAACTTGCCCTGCACTATAGTACCACCTAACACCCCTCCAACAATTTTGTCGACAGGTGTGCCAGGCTTGTTCACGTCAAATGAGCGTACAACGAGCATGCGCGGAGGCTTTGAAGGGTCTCTTTTCGGAGTGGGAATATATTTTTCGATGGCCCACACAACAGCGTCTATATTGACTTTGTGAAGCGCAGAGACCGGGATTATAGGGGCGTCCTCCGCCCACGTACCAGCAACGAACTCTTTTATCTCTCTATAGTTTTCCAGCGCTCTCTCCTTGGAGACAATGTCTATTTTGTTCTGCACTATCACGAGGTTTCTAACCCCGATCGTAGTTAGGGCCATGAAATGCTCCCTAGTCTGGGGCTGAGGGCACTTTTTACTGGCATCTATTATGAGTAGTGCGCCGTCCATAAGGGCGGTCCCTGCAAGCATTATAGCCATCAACATTTCATGCCCGGGAACATCGATAAACGACACTTTACGCTGAAAAACCAATTCTTCACCACAGTACTTACAACGACCGTTGGGAGGAACCATCGGCGTAGTATAATAGGCCTGCGGAGGCGGGCACTGGGGGCACTTATAGACCGCAGTGTCGGCGTATCCTATTTTTAGCGTGATCCCCCTCTTCAACTCCTCGCTATACTTTGCAGCCCATATACCTGTGAGAGCCTCTATAAGCGTAGTCTTGCCGTGATCCACATGTCCCGCCGTGCCAATATTCACTAAGGGCTGCTTCTTCATTGCTTCACGGAGTTCCTCATCATACATAGTATCCACACGCTTCAACCCGCCCTATAAATAAAAGCGTTCCCGCCTGCCCAGGTAAAAGCGGAAATACCCCGGGGAGAGATATTAATGTTGGAAAATACTATAACCCCGATACGACGAGGTAGAAAGGTAGATGGCGGGGGATGAGGAAGGACTTATAGACTCTCTTAGGGAGTACATCGAAGACCTCGAGACGTACATGGAGATTTCTAGGGCCGGAGAAATTCTTAGAAGATACTTCGTTATGAACGCGTTTGACGGAGCTCTCACAATGCTCGGCTTCACAGTAGGCTCTTACATTTCAGGGCTACGGGATCCACACGTAATAGTGTCTGGAGGCCTCGGAGCCAGCATAGCAATGGGTGTCTCAGGGTTTGTGGGGGCATTACTTAGCGAAAAAGCTGAACGTGAAAGAGAAATCCGCGAACTTGAAAAAATACTTTTCACCAGGCTAAAGGGTAAAGGAAGCATAGTGGAAAGAGCAAACATGTTGGCTGTTGCGCTCGCCGCACTAACAGACGCCACGGCGCCAGGTCTAGCAGCTATCGTCTCCGCTCTGCCCTTCATCCTTTCTCTCTATGTGCCAATAGCGTTTTTCACGGCGTTCATAGTGTCCATAGCGTTGACTCTGCTGATAGTATTCCTCCTAGGAGTATACCTAGGAGTGATTTCCGAGGAAAACCCCGTGAAATACGGGATCGCGATGGTGCTTGCAGGCCTACTCGTATCGTTAATATCGTTCATACATATATGAGCATGGGAGCGCTAATTAGTATAGAACAATGAAAACACTATATTTCAGGCCCCGCCTAATAGGGTGAAAACGAGGATGTCGGAGGAAGCGTTAGGCATTTCCCGAGTGGTTATTGATGCTCAAAAGCCTCGGGAAATAAGTATAGTGGACCTCGCTGAAGCGGTGGCTGAAGCTCCAGGTGTGGCCAAGGTTGACATAAACGTTACAGAGGTGGACGCGAGGACGGAGACGCTGAAGATACACATTGAGGGCTTCGACATCGATGTAGAGGAGGTCTCCGACATACTTGAGGAACACAGCACTGTTATCAGAAGCATAGACGCTGTGTCAGCGGAAAAGAGGCGTGTGGAGCAATCCCAAGGGTAGGCTGAGAATGGGAGAAGTTGCGGAGGAAATATCATTCCTTTTATCTCCACCTTCAAAACCTTTCTCCGGCCTTCAAGGCCCCCCCGATAAAAGTTCTGCGTGGATAATAGGAGTGCCCTTCGACTCCACTACAAGCTTTAAGCCGGGCACGAGGTTTGCACCACAAAAAATTAGGGAGGTGGGGTGGGAGCTGGAAAGCTACAACCCTTCTCTAGGGCTTGACGTGGAAGAACTGCCAGTAGCGGATCTAGGCGACACCCAGCTATTCGTTGAATACGAGTCATTAGCGTTTACTCTAAGGAGAATAGCGAGGCTGTCACGCGTCGCCGGGAAAACACTCTTCATAGTGGGGGGAGAGCATCTAATCACGTATCCTATAGTGGCGGAGATCAAGAAGCTCCTGAAAAATCTGACTCTAATAGTCTTTGACGCGCACCTGGACCTTAGAGACGAATATCCGAGTGGGACGCGGTTCTCCCATGCGACAGTGATGAGGAGACTGGCCGAAGAGGGGGTTAACATCTACTATATCGGTGCGAGAGCGTTTTCACGGGAAGAATACGAGTTCCTAACTTCGCATCCCGAATCCCTAAAAATAGTGTCCCGTGACACGCTAGAAAATATCGAGGGAAACCTCTATATTAGCATAGACGTCGACGTTATAGACCCAGCATATGCGCCAGCCGTGGGGAATCCTGAGCCGCTCGGCATAACACCTTCACACCTACTCTCTACCTTGAAAGAGCTATTCAGCTTAGAGCGCACAAAAATCGTGGGGCTAGACATCGTAGAAGTTAACCCCCTGGTGGATGTAAACGATGTTACCTCTCTCTTAGCAGCAAAAATACTCATGGAGTCGCTTTTCTACAATTTTTCACGTTAACGTCAGAGCATGAATGGTTTCGTCATCCCGTCGGGTCGGCACTCGGCAAACTCTTCATCCAAGGATTAATGCCTTCATCCTCATATAGCTTCATCTAGCCTACAGTGTGGTAACTTTTTTAAGAGAACTAACTGCACGTATGATGGGTCGTCTCGATGGGCTACTACAAGTATCTAGCGAAGATCTGGAAGAGACCCTTTAGCGAAGAACACGTAGAAGTGATGAGGAAACGGCTGCTTCAATGGCGCAGTGAGCCAACCGTCGTGCGAGTAGAGAAGCCGACACGCATCAATAGGGCGCGGGCCATAGGCTATAAGGCTAAGCAGGGATACGTGGTTGCCCGGGTAAGAGTTAGAAAGGGCGGTCTGAACCGTCCAAGACCGCGTAGTGGAAGAAGGCCGAAAAGGATGGGTGTCTACGGCTACAGCCCCCACAAAAGCACTCAGTGGATAGCTGAAGAAAGGGCTGCGAGGAAATTCCCGAACCTTGTCGTACTAGGCTCATACTGGGTTGGCGAGGACGGCGTCTACAAGTGGTACGAGGTTGTAATGGCTGATCCCGAGCACCCCGCAGTACGTAACGACCCCGAGAGGAGGTGGATATCTGGTTATGCGCGCAAGATCAGGCGAAGACATAGTGGAGCGGAAAAAGGCTCTGAAACGGGAGAAACTAGTTAAAAAAATAGAAGTGGAAGTTTTTGCTCACGCAACTGAATCCGAGAGCCGCGTTTCTGAAGCCGTACGACGCCTAATGGGTAGCCTTCCCGAAAACATGTCAAAGCAAGTTGTCCACGGTTTCCACGGGAACCCGGTAGTCATATTTAAGTATTCTGAGAAGGGAGAGAAAGCGCAGGAAAACGCCAGCTTTATACTTTCTTCGCTGGACAAGTTTGACGCTGCAGAGCTTATCAGAAGCCTCGAACGGAGACTAAAAAAGGGGAAACTCTACATGAGACTTGACAAACAAGACGCTTTTCTAGGAGAACACACGCTTTCCGAAAGCGATGATGTGATAAGAGTTACTATAACATTTTATCCTCACATTAGAGGTAAGGAAAAAATTCTTTGGGCGCTTAGAAAGCTGGGTCTCAAAGATGACAAAGAAACGTAGATTTTACGAACTCCATATGGGGCCGCTTGTTTTGGACAACCATCCTAGCATGTTAGACATATGCAAAAAATATATTGAAAAATGTCGCCTCTATGGCTATCATTACTGTGTAGCAACAATTATTCTAAGCACTTGGAATCCCTCGTATATCAGAAAAATAAAATTTATTAAAAAAGAGTGCCCTGCAAACGCTCTCAGATTACACATTAACACCGCTAACCCGGGTTCCCTACTGTCTCTGCTGAGAACCACCAGACGCCTTGCCGAGATAATCTCAGCTCCCGGCTATAACAGGAAAGTACTCGCACTTGCAAGCAGAGACCGTAGAGTCGACATTGTAAGTCTCATCCCTGGGCTATCTCCACCCCTGTATAGCGGCGACATAACTTACATGGAGAAGACAGGTAAGCTCGTGGAGATAGGTATAGGACATATAGACCTGGGGCATCCTCAAATAGCCTCGAAACAGCTATCCCATGCTAGAACAATTGTAGAAAAAATAAAGGAGAGGGTGCCTATCGTGGCCACCTCTGCTGGCAGTAAAGAGTATACTCCCCGGGATCCGCGCTCCCTCATAGAATTCGGAGCCATGTTTTTAAACATTAAAAGGGAGAAAGCTGCCGGGGCTCTATCTGACATTGTGGAGGAAAAAATAGAGGTTAACAGGAAAAAACTAATGGGAAAAATGCCTTTAGAGGGCGTATACATTGAAGAAGGTTAGAAGATACCTCGTCATAAAGAGGCTGTCAGGGGAGAACTCCGCTCATTTAATAGCTGAAAGCATATCCAAAGTTTTCGGAATTTACGGTTTATCAATGACAAGACCCGTACTAGTCTATTCTAAAGGGTCGTACGACGTCGTCTCCGTACTCAGAGAAGGCGTACCCCTAGTTAGGGCTGCGCTAGCCCTGTATAACTACGATAAAATACTCATAGCCAAGATTACGGGTACATCCCGTAAAGCAAAGCGGATCGTAGAAAGCATACCCTCCCAGGAACCTTAGTTTTATATTAATGCCCCCATACACTCCTGTGAAGCCTATGAGCGAAGCCGAACTCGCAAAAAAATACGAGCAAACACTAGAGGAACTAAGATTCGTAAGTCTTTCGCTTCAACAGTATAAGGCAAGACTCGTGGAGATAGAAAAAGCCCTAAAAGAACTGGAAAAATCCAGTGACAACTACGTTTACAAAGCCCTAGGCAGATTACTTGTAAAAGCCGACAAAAACGCCGTGATAGAGGAGCTTAAAAGTGAAAAAGAACTAGTCGAAATAAAAGTGAAAGAGTTTGAGCGAAAGGAAAAGCTACTCCAAGAGAGGCTGAAAAGCCTTGAAAGACAGCTCAGAGCAAAGCTTTCGGCTCGCGGAGCAATTACGGGAGCAGGATAAGCTGTCACTTATTTATTCTGAAGCCTCCGAAATAGCTAGATGCGTACAAGAGAGACTAATGGAGTCTCTAGAATTCTGCGGCGAAGCCGAGATAAACGTAGTGGTCAACGTGGATGAAGACTGGCCCTACACGGTCTATGTGGAGGCAGAAGCGAAGACGCGGCACTGCAGCAGAGCTAAGGTTCAAGAGCTAGTTGAGAAAACTATCGAGGAATGCGTGGAATCAGCAAGAAATAGACTTGAAAAGCAGGGCATATATGCCTTGCCTTGAGGTAAAAAGGATGGCGAGTCTAAACGAATTTTTAAATTTATCAGCTAAAATAGGAAGGATAATTGTAACAGCGCATGTAAATGCCGACCCCGACGCCGTGGCTTCAGCCGCACTTATAGGATACCTAGCTTCCCAAAAAGGCATAGAAGTAGAGTACTGTTTCGACAGCGTAAGTGCTTTGTCAAAAAAAGTTCTCTCCAACTTAGAAATAAAACTGCCCCTTGCCTCAAATATCCCCCCAGACAAGCCCTATCTTATAGCAGTATGCGATACAGCTGCACCCCAGCTCCTAGGTAAATGTGAAAAGCTCCTCGAGGACGCAAAGGAAATACTTGTAATAGACCACCACGCCGTAAGAGAAGCTGTATGGCACACAAAATTCGCGTTTATAGAGCCGGAAGAACCTGCAGCCTCAGTCGTAACCGCATATCACGCTAAATCGGTAATAGATCGGCTTCCAAACCAGTTGGCAACACTCCTTATGTCAGGCATACTCTATGATACAAGGCGCTTCCTCGAAGCATCACCGAAAACATTTCACGTCATGGAGTGGCTCTACCCCCAAGGCAACTACACGCTAGCATACAGTCTTCTAAGTGAACAGCCTTCCCGCTCAGAGAGAATAGCAAAGTTGAAAGGCGTAACACGCGCCGTACTGCTAGACGTCTGCGGCTATATAGTAGCCGTCACACAGGTTAGCGCTTACGAAGCCGCGGTTGCCAGGGCCCTTGTAGGTTTAGGGGCAGATATAGCGATTGTTGTCGGCGGCTCGGGGGTAGAAGTACGTGCAAGCCTTAGAGCGTCAAGAGGTCTCTTAGAGAAGGGGCTAAGCCTTGACGTGATCATCAAAGAAATTGCTGAGAAAATAGGCGGCACTGGGGGAGGCCATCCCGGAGCTGCTGGGTACAACTATCGTGAAAGAAACAAGAAGGCGGCAAGGAAAACTAGAAGTAAAGTTACAAGACTTCTCCTCGTGGAAACAGTGGAGTCTATTTTAAGCAGCCTCTGCTGAAGCCTCCTCAGCTTTTCTTTCTTCAGCGGCTTCCTCCTTTTTGGCCGAGAGAGTTTTGAGAGGTATCTCGAAGGTTGGCGTTAGAACCTTGATTTTACGGACCTCAGCCTTTTTAAGCGGATAAATTTTCTTTGCCCTAACCTCTATCTCTGCAGCAATGTTCCCCAGAACTGACTGCTGTATAAACTCGTCGAAGTTGAGCTCCCTAGCTTTCTCCTCGATAAGGTCAAACATTATCTTTCTAATGGCTCTCTTCTGCGAGGTCTTCACCCTATTTTGAGTCACAGCCATAGTCATGACCCTAAGTTTTATACCGTCCTTTGTTTCAATGTCCCTAATAGCGTCTATACGAGAAGTCCCCCGCCTCACTATGCTGCGGATATAGTCCCGGGTTAGCTCGTAGCGTTTAAGCTGTGTATATGCGGTGTCCCCTTCAACCTTCACTATCTGGAATCTAAGCTTAATCTGTAGCTGGGTGATATCTTTACTTATATCGTAGAAGCTTATCTCAACAGTCCTTCCAATGAGCGAGTCCGGGTCGTTAGCAGGTATAACTCCTATCTCTGCGAAGCCAAATGTGCTAGGCGCTAGCACGCGGAACCACTGTTTGGCAGCCCATTTGTCCCTAGCTCTTCGCGCGCTCATGACAACCCGCACTCCTACCCCTCGTACCCGATTTATTATTTTCGGAGGAGAGCATTATTTTAGCTGGGCCGCATATGGCTCATGCGAGATGATGCAGGAGGTGATCTCTGAAACGTGATGAGGGAGCATAAAAAGCTGATCGCTTTCCGCAAACGCGGCCTCCTTTCACAGAAAAAATTTGATGACTTCCTCCAACTAGCCAGAAGAATAGCCGTCTTTGAACCCGGCACGAAAAAATGGGTTATCTCGTGGGAAAAAATAGGATCAATATCCTTGGAGGAACTGAAAGAAATACTAGATAGACTCTCACAATATACAGATCTTGACCAGCACGCCGTAGAGAAAATACTCGAGGAATATTCGAAGCGGTATGTAGCGGAATGCACACAGATACAAATAGACTCTAAGCTTGTAGTAAGAAGTTGCGGTGAACGGTTAAAACTCCTCCTCGAAGAAGAAAATCTTAGCACATGGTTCGAGAGACGAGGAAGCTTTCTCCTAGTAAGATCGATCGTTTACCTTCCCTCTCTCAGGGAGAAGCTAGCTAAACATGGGTTACAGGTCAGCTTCGACGAGAAGCTAATCACAACGACCCTGAAAAGGATGCAGGGAAGGCTCTACGCCTCTTTCTACAGAATGGACAAGCCTCTCTATACCCTGCTCTCAAAAGTAGGCACACTTTACTATAACGAGGAGAGAGTAAAACTCGGCCCCTCAAAAGAGTATATGGGCACAGAACTCGTCAGGAGAAAGATAAGAGTATATGAAATTGACTGGCGGAGAGGCCTCTTCATAACAAGCATAGGCCTTATTGAACGACTTGAAACTGCGCTGAAAAAGCTGGGATTCAAAGTAATCAATGACATAGAAGAGCTTCCTAAAACCAAGGTTCCCATGGAGAAACGTTTTAACCTATTTCCTCACCAGGAAGAAGCGCTTACATTGTGGCTGCGTAAGAAGAGGGGAACCATCGCCATATTTACCCGAGGCGGGAAATCATTCATAGCGCTGGGGGCTATATATGAACTCAGGCTGCCCACGCTTATACTAGTGCCGACACGCGAACTCATATTGACCTGGGTGAAGTATCTTCAGGAATACTTGGGTGTCCCTAAGACATTCATCGGGAGAATGGGTGGCGGAGAGAAGACTCTGCGCCCTATAACAGTGTCCACCTACAACAGCGCCGTGAGATACATTAAAGAATTAACGGGAAAATTCGAGCTCGCGATTTTCGACGAAGCCCACCACGTACCGGCGTCAACGTTTAAGGAAGTAGCATTAAACATTGACAGCCTATACCGCATGGCCCTCTCAGCAACGCCTAAACGTAGAGACGGAAACGAAAACCTTCTCTACACCCTCTGCGGAGACCTCATATACACTTTGACGTATGCGGACCTTCTACGCCTAAAAATGGTTGCCCCTATAGAAAGATTTGACGCGTTATTTGTTGAAAGCGAAGAAGAAAAATTAAACACACTGTTAAAACTAGTTCAAAAACATAAAGATGCAAAGACGATAATATTTACGCAGAGGCTTGACACAGCCAAGAAAATATACGAGGAACTCAAAAAGCGCGGATTTAAGGTGGAACTCGTCACCGGAGAAACGCACTCGGTAAAAAGAGAAATGGCGTTTAAACGATTCCTCGACGGAAGGTCCAACATTATAGTGTCAACAACAGTATTGGACGAAGGCATAACAGTACCCGACGCGGAAGTGGCAGTCATATATGAGGGGACAGGAGAAGCCCGCCAGATGATTCAAAGAATAGGTAGAGTCCTAGGCTATCATCCAGGAAAGACGGCTAAAATATACGAGATCATAAACATCAACGACCCGAAAGAAAAGAACGCGTACAGGAGAAGATCCTGGATACGCGAACTCTACATGGTTGAAGGACTAGAAAAATACGTGAAATACACCAAGGAAGGCAGAGAAGACGAGCTTTCACCCACGTTTCAGCGGCATATAGACACGTTCTAGCTTAAACTACCGCGCCCCTCCTAAAAGCCTTGCAATAACACTTACATGGTCGCCGTAGGGAACCCTTAAGTCCACGAAAAGCCCTCGCCGCCCACCCCTGTATCTTCTCAACCTGTGCTCTACACGACTCATAACAGTGCGCAGTGAGATGCCTAAACGACTCGCAGCTTCCCTCTCATTGCCAATAATGCTCCACTCCAAATGCCCGTACGAAGTCGGCTCTATAAACAAGAGCTGCTTATTCACGCCAGGAACCCTTCTTCCCCCGCGCAGCCCGTTTAAATCCAGTGAACCAGCGTATCGAGTAAACTCCTCCTCTTCAAGTCCTCTAACCTCAGCCCTCAGCACCACGTGTACGCGTGCCCCCAAATAATACACTATATTCAGCCCTGAAAGAGGCGTGGCCCGGACAACACGCACTTCCATGATCCTATATCCGTTGTCTAACAAAACATTTTCTAATTCAAAATACCTAGTCCCCGGTCCTACAAACACATCTATATCACTGCCAAAATGCACATCGCCGCGGGCAACACTACCGACTACAACTCCCCTTATACCGTTCTTCTCTAATACGCCGAGTAAATCCACAGCCTCAGCCCTAAGCTCTTCCAGCACCTCCCAGCGACGCTCCGTGTACACAACTTTCCGTACACCCCTCTTCACCTATCCACCACCTTTACTTCCCCGTATTCTACGGGCAGACTCTAGCACCGACAACAGTTTTTCGAGGGCACTCCCTATCTTCTCAATATCACCTACGTCGTGTGTAGAGCCCAGCATCACTCTAAGTTCAGCAATCTTCTCAGACACTACACTCTCCAAACTTTGGAGCTCGATATTACTCCTAGCTTCAATCTCCTCTTCATCAGAAGATACAAAGACAAACCTTTGCCCACACTTTGGACATATTATCTCCCCGCTCTTCAGCTTAAAAAGAGGCACGCCACAGTGAGGACAGGTCTTATCCAGCATTGTAGCGCCTTGACGCAGCAGAGCAGCCATTTTCGCTATTACAGCTTTATCTTTGCTCTCCATACTAGCTCTCCCTCTGCTCTAGTAGTTAAACAGGGACTAAACTTTTCCCCAACACTATCACCAATATATATCTCCCCGGAAAGAAGCACTTGTATGCGTGTTCTCGGCAGAGTTCGCACCTATACCAAAAACAAAAACCTCGTGGTTGAGGCCTCGGAAAAACCCAGGGTTGGAGAAAAAGTCTACGACTCAAAGATGAGCCTAGTAGGATACGTCTACGACATTATAGGGCCCGTAAATTCCCCATTTATTTTAGTGAAGGTTTCAAACGAAAATATAAAGCCGGAGGCGTTGATAGGAAAAATACTATACTGGAGGGGAGAGAGGCGCAGAGGTGGTAAGAGGCGGAGAAGATAAGCCCCTCACAGGTAAAGAGAACATGCCCCGTCTGCGGCGGCGAAGTCATACCTGTATACGATGCAAACAGGGGCGAGTACATATGCCCATACTGCGGCTACGTGTTCGAAGATGCAGTCATTGACCCCGGCCGCCACTGGAGGTCGTACAGCATTGAACAAGAACATGAAAGGGCAACCGCGGAAAAGTTGAGTGACCGTGCAGATACAACGCCTCTCTCGCTAAGACATAGACATAGGATAGGGTTTAGGAAGATAAGGCAAAAAGAAAGCATTATAGACAAATATAAGAGAGAAATAGAACAAGCAGCAAAAAGACTAAACATTCCCGAATACATAGTAGCAGACGCGAAAAAAATATTCTTTGCAGCACGAGAAAAGGGCCTGCTAAAGGGAAGGAGCTACAAGACCTTTATCGCAGCATCGTTCTACGCCGTCTGTAAACACAACTCAAGATACTACATCTCACT
Organism: Thermofilaceae archaeon; assembly: GCA_027027675.1. Taxonomy (GTDB): domain Archaea; phylum Thermoproteota; class Thermoprotei; order Thermofilales; family Thermofilaceae; genus JALVKT01. Next base: position 28,690 of record JALVKT010000092.1, read on the forward strand.
GCAGCAGTTAGAGGAAGAACTGGGCGTAAAAGCAAGGAACATTGTTAAAACGTACTCTCTTCTAGTTCAGGAAGGAATAATTAAAAAGCGCGGCACCCCCACATATAGCCCAGCCGACCACATACCATCCCTTATAAGCAAGCTTAACCTCGAGAATAAACTTTCACGGGTTCTCTCACACATGGTGCTGATGGCTAAAGCTGTACATAGGGACGTTACTTTTCAAGGAAAACACCCGAGAAGCCTCGCGGCAGCGATAATATACCTCTTTATCTACATGCTATCCTACAAGGTTCCCCAGAGCAAAGTGGCTGAAGCAGCCGAGGTGGCGCCACCGACAATTAGGCGTACACTCTCGCAGATATCACAAAAAATGGAAGTAACGATAGAGGTGTAAGTTATGCGCCAATTCCTCGTATACATTGTAGGGCCGGCAGGCGCTGGAAAGTCGAGTTTTACAGAGGCCTTTAGAGACTGGCTTAAAAGCCAGGAGACCCCTGTATCCTGCGTAAACCTTGATCCAGCCGTAGAGAACCTGAACTACGACCCTGAAGTAGACGTCCGCGAGTACGTCTTTACGAGGGAGATAATGGATAAATACTCGCTAGGACCTAACGGTGCAATAATAGCCTCCATGGATCTTCTCCTCGAGCATCTAGCCCGTATAGATTCGAAAATAGAGGAGCTTGGGGAAGGGTACGTGTTAATAGATACACCGGGCCAGATGGAGATATTCGCTTTCAGGAAAAGCGGGAAATACCTTGTAGAGGCGCTTTGCAGAGAAAGAAGATGCGCCACCGTTTTCCTGGGAGACTCAGTGATAGTAGATAGGCCTGGAGATCTGTTATCTCAACTAATGATGGCTGCATCCATCTATTACCGCTTCTCCCTCCCTATGACCACCGTGTTAAACAAGATTGACCTGCTTTCCCCGCCTGAACGGGAGAGACTTGAGAGATGGGTGTCTTCCCCAGAAACATTTGAAGAAGCCGTCATGGCCGAGAAGTTCTTTACACGAAACATGTTTATTTCAATAAAGGATTTCCTGGAAACCCTTCCGCCAATACTTGTCTCATCAAAGAAATTCATAGGATTCGAAGAAGTATACGTTCACCTCCACGGGATATACATGGGCGGCGAAGACTTTGAAAGAACAACCTCGCTTGTGGAAGGCGAATAGTGCGTCACTGAGAGCATTAAAACTTGGGTGTCCGTGGAAAGCCTGGTACAATGCAAAAACATTAACAAACAAAAACTTTCTTTTGCAGCGTCACTGGCCCGGCTCTGAAGCCGCACTTGCAGGCTGGCTCTGAAGCATGTTAAACTCTACTAGCAGCTTAAACTCGTCCAATGAAAGCGGCTCGCCACGCTTGTACTTCTCGTAAGCCTCTAATGCCTTGGCATACATGACTTTCTTCTTCTTCTCTATCACACGTGAAAGCTCTTTGGCCTTCAACAGCACTGAGACACGCTCCAACTCCTCTCTAAGCGTCCTCTCCTCTTTTACTAGCTCTAAGAATTGCTCGTGATACTTATTGGCCTCTTCCCTCTTCTTCTCCCTCTCTTCACGTAACGCTTGGATTTTCTCTATAAGTTCATCACGCTGCTTTCTCAGCTCCTGGTACTTTTCCTTTAAAGCAAGATAGTTGTCTACAATTCCCTTAAGTTTCTCGTTAATCCCCTCTATCTCGTTACGCAGCTGTATAATCTGGTTCCTGGAGCTATCTATCTCCGCCCTAATCTCATTCATTCTCTTAACATTAATGTAAATGCTTTCTAGGCTGCGTATCTTCTTGAGTATGGCCTTTTCCGCCTCCGGAGGCAAAGTCGTCGTTTGATATTGCCACTCAAGCTGCTCTATACGAGCCTTAAGCTCATCCGCGTCGTAACGGCGAGGACCCAAAAGGTTTCTGAGAAGCCTTATTTCTTCCCTCAGCTTCTTGATTTTAGCTCTATGTTCCCTAAGCGCCTCTATTATCTCGGCTCTCCTTTCTTTAAGTTCCTGCATCTGCTCATAATACTTGTTCTTCTCCTCTCGTACCTTAGAAAGCTCGTCTCTGATAGCCAGCAGTTCTTCCCTTAAAGACCTAATCTCGGCGGAAAGCCTCTTCACTTCACCGTTTAAAACATCGCGTTGTCTCCGCGCCTCCTTGGCCTTCTCGGACACCTCCTGAAGGCGCTGTTTTAGTTCACGGAACTGTTTCCGTAGCGTCTCGAGCTCATTGTTTGGAAGAGCGCTCCGTTCTTCCATATGTTCACCGCATAGCGTTGTATGCTGTTCTAGACAGCATGCTACCAATATCGCCCTCTTTATAAACTTTATTTTATAGAAGCCGCGAATTTTTAACTACTAAATTAACACTTTTTTACATATTAAGGGACAATCGATGCATAAAATATCTCACTTATGCCTCGCAGCTGGCTGAAACCATCTTCTACTCTCGTAAGCGATTTATGAGACTGGCGCTAAAGTGATAATAGTAAAGGAAAATGGACGCGCTAGGCGGAGAACAGTGGCGGAAACTAGGCAACAGCCATTACAGTATAGAAGAATAGAGAAAGAGATAATAAATCTTGTAAAAAACGCTGGAGATGAGGGAATAATTCAAAGAGAACTTTGGAAAAAAATAGGCTTAGATAGCAGGCGAGGAATAAAAATTCTAAGAAGGCTTGAACAGCAAGGAATAATCTCACGTACCGAGATAATATACAAGGGTAGAAAAACCTACATACTCAAGCCAGCCTCTATGATGAAGGCGCAAATAGTTATTCCGGAGTTCTTAGACGACGTACCCTGCATGTTCTGCCCCAACCTTTCTCGCTGCGAAAGCGGGGCTCAGAGCATAGCTGACTGTGAAATACTTAATAAATGGATAGAGGAAAAGAAGAAAAGAGATGACCCGTGAATTTCTAAGACTCTTTATCGCGATAAAGCTCGACGACCAAGCTATCATAGACAAAATAACTAGGCTACAACACGACCTCTTAACAGCAAAGCTTCGGGCAAAATATGTTGAGCCCGAAAACCTCCACATAACCCTAAAGTTTATTGGAGAAGTCCCGCCCGAAGTGGCAGAGCGAATCGCAAAATCCCTCAGAGAAATCCAGGGAAACCAGTTTGAAATAGAGTTCTACGGCATAGGGGCTTTCCCATCCCTCTCTAGGCCCCGCGTGCTCTGGATAGGCGTACGTAGCGGAGCGAGCCAGCTAGAGACTCTTGCAGAGTCGATTGAGACCACTCTTTCCCGGCGGGCTCGCATAAAAAGGTCTGAGAAGAGCTTTCACCCACACCTTACCATAGCAAGGGTAAAGGGTCGACTAACCCTAGATGCAAGGAAGATTCTAGAGGCTCACAAGGAAGACATCTTTGGCCAGATAAAAGCGCGCGAGTTTCTACTCATGAAAAGCACCCTAACGCCTAGGGGCCCCATCTACAACGTGGTAGAAAAATATGAACTCATCTAATGAGGGACGGCTTCCCCCTTGTCTCCACGATATAGCTCTTCGACTAACTCCCAGCTCTAAGGAAAGGTTACATGTAGACAAAATAGCGGAGCGAGTTAGAAGAGAAGCCGAGGAGGCTGCAAGAAAACTCTACGGCAAAAAAGTAGTCCTCGTCGAATACGAAGGATCCTATGCGAAGGATACGTGGCTCTCCGGAGAACTAGACCTGGATCTTTTCGTGTTTTTCTCGGAGGACTTCGAATTAAAAAGCTTCGAGGAAGCAATTAAGAAGATAGCCTTTAGAGCAGCAGAAAGACTCAATGCAAAGCTTGAGCGTCGATACGCGGCTCATCCATACTACACGTTAATCCTTGATTCCCTAAACGTGGATCTAGTACCAGCGTACTATGTAGAAGACGTTGAAAACATAAAAACCCCTGTAGACCGGACACGTTTCCACACACTATACGTAAAAAAGGAATTATCCCGGAAGCCCTATCTAAAACAGGACATCAGACTCCTAAAGAAACTCCTTAAACTGCTGTGGATATATGGGGCGGAAATAGAGGTTCAGGGCTTTTCGGGCTACCTCACCGAAATACTAGTTATAAGACATGGAGGCCTCCTGCCCCTCTTAGAGAAAGCCGCTACCTGGAGGCCCTGGAAGACCGCAATACCCCCCAGCACTAAAAGCGAGTTCAAGGCCCCCCTCATAGTTCTAGACCCCGTGGATCCGCAGAGAAATGCGGCGGCAGCAGTAAGCGAAGAGTCCCTAGCCAAGTTCATAGCTCTCTCAGTTCTCTCGTCGTCAGCACCGGAAAGGCTCTGCTGCATATATAGGAGTCTAGGACGCATTAAAGAAAGCTTTGAGGAAAAGCCTCGTAAGCTCGAATTCTTTATAGTGTCAATTAGTCTTAAGAAAAACAATGCGTCTCCCCAGGAAATAGCGGGTATAACTCAAAAACACCGCGTAAAAATAGTGAGAAACGCTGAAAAACACGGTTTTCAAATAGCGAGAAGCAAAGTCTTTCTCTGCGACAATAAATCCATCATAGTTTTCGAAGTCATAAACCCTGTATTACATCCCTTCTCCCTACATCGAGGACCCCCAGTCTATTCCCCCCACTCGGCAGAGTTCATCTCAAAATGGAGGGGTCACCCGCTAATGATAAGGGACAGCCGCTGGTACACGGTTATAGATACAACGCCCCGCTATTTCATGGACGTTGTAGAGAACACGCTGAATAGTGATCGGAGAATAAAATGGGCTCGTCTAACCCTAGAGGAGTTACCGGCGAAATGTCCTAAAGCGTATCAGTGGCTTACACAAGGAGAAAAATGGGCGTACTGTCTAGTTACACAAGAGAAGAACTAGCCTTTATCCTATGCTACCCCACCCCCACCGCCAGCTGCTTCAACAAACGCGTAGTCGAAGCCTCTCTCTTAGGGGTAAGGCGGTTCCTGCGTCAAGGAAAAACACTGATAAACGGTGTCCCCGTAGTCGGAAAAGGAACAACAGCCATAGTTGTTGCCGCTGAACATGTCAGAGGAGTCCTTGCAGCCCTCAAAATTAGAAGATTGGACTCAAACAGGCCCTCTATGCTCAGGGAGGCCTATATTCTACGCCTGGCAAACACCGTGGGTGTAGGCCCTTTGTTTCTAGCTGCATCAAAAAACTTGCTTCTCTGGAGACTCGTCAGGGGTGTGTCTCTGCTTGAGTGGTTAAAGAGTCGGAAAGATCCCGAAGAAGTGAAAAAACTCTTTGTCCAGCTACTTTACCAGTTATACCTGCTCGATAAGACAGGAATTGTACATACAGAACTTTCTCGTCCAAGCGGGCATATACTAGTGGAAAACGGCAAACCTGTTGTACTAGATTTCGAGTCAGCCTCACTTACCAGTAAAAAGTCAAATGTCACGCAGTTTCTCTCGCTGCTTTTAAGGAATACAGAGTATTCCATAATCCTCCGCAGCTATATTCCCGAGCTCCCAGATAGAGGAAAACTACGCGAAATATTGCGCCAGTACAAAAGGAGGAGAGACATAGAGTATCTCTTAAAAGGGTTAAAGCTTAGAGATTATTTGACTATCTCTATTACAACATAAGTTCTAGTTTCCTTAACACCATCAATATTACTGATCCTATTAAGAACTTCGTCGAGGTTCGACTGTGAAAGCTGCATCAGCACGTCAATGTCACCTGTTACACGGAAAATCTTGTCCACCGGGAGACGCTTTAACTCTTCATAAGCCTTTACTCTCCTATGTGGTTCGATGCGGAGAGCGATGAAAGCGTCGCCTGTCTTTAGCCCTAGTACTTCGAGTGCTTTTTCTGTCAAGTCGATGAAGCCTCTCCCTGTCCTGATAAGGCCAAGCTCCTTAAGTTTGCGGAGGTGGATGTTTAGTGCTTGCCTTGAAATTCCCAGTTTCTCCGATATTGCTTGTTGTGTCTCATCTACGGTGTATACTTTTACAGGACGACTTCTGCGGTAAAGATACTGTAAAAGCTCCATTTGTTTCTCTGTTAATATCTGTTTGCCTCTTGACATAGTGATAGTAGAAGAATGTGAGACATAATAAATGTTTACTTATGTAAAAAATGTTGATAAAAATATTATTTAGTAATATATATTTCAAAAATAGAGGAAACCTATATTTGTAACTTATCTCTATTAGCCTCGGGGGTGGGCAGGCCCAGAAGAAAGCCGCAGGTCCCGGGTTCAAGTCCCGGCGGGCCCGCCATTAATCATTATTTATATCTTAGAATTGTTGTGGACTATTAAAAAGAAAAGATGGCAAGAAAACTATTTCTTGCCCGCGATACGCTTGGCTATCTCTAAGCCCCTTGCTGTAAGTTTATAGCCCATATGCGGTCTTCCGTCAATGTATATTATCGAAGGTATGATCAGTTTCTTTTCTGCAAGCTTTCTTACAGTCTTAGAGAATTTTTCACGAGAAAGCCCTGAGAGCTCGTGCACCGATACATGGTCTCCCTCCTCTCCCAACGTGTATATAGCCTTTATGACGGCGATTTCCTCTGGTGAAAGGTCTATGGGAGGCACGCCAGCACTTATATTCTCACGTTGTACCGTGGGCTGGACAACCCTCTTTACCGGCTTTACGCTTACCGCGCTAGACCTTGGCGTAGCGCGCCTCACGGGGGAAAGAGTTGTGGCTGCGGCTACAGGCGCAGCTGGCCGCACAGTAGCTTTGGCGACGGGCATAGGTAGAGCATTGTGAGCCTCAAGCTCCTTGTATGCCTGCTCAAACGTCTCCTTCGGGTTTATGTAATACCTGTTAATGTTAACGAAAACGTCTTTTGTCTCAGTAATGCCCTTAAATTTCATCCATTCAAGAACTATTCTTCTCCGTGCTATTTCTTCGTAGATATCATTAGTGGTCTTTCCAAGCCTGCGAGCCAGGTATTCTACATGGTAACTGTCATTTACCCTTACGTGAACGTCCCTAGTGGGATCCCACCTAACTATCTCCCTATATTTCTCGTAGTCCTCTATCTCCCACACGTATCTAACTCTACGGGCAAATTTCCCGTTGGGAAGAATGGTTCTCTCCGAAAGAAGGGCTAAGTTGAGCGACGGTATGTATGCGGGTGACACGTTCATCGGCGGGCTTATCAGCCTCTGTATTGCCCTTTGCAGAGAGTCTGCGTGCATCGTAGACATGCCGCCGTGACCCGTGCTCATAGCCTGGAAGAGGACGAAGGCTTCTTCGCCTCGGATCTCTCCAACGATAATGTAGTCCGGCCTATATCGAAGAGACACCTTAACGAGGTCATAAAGCGTTATTTCGCCAGCCTTTGTTTCTCCAAGCCCGTAGCTCTCCCTGCTTACGAGTTGCACCCAGTTTTCGTGTGGCAGGTTAAGCTCGGGGGTCTCCTCTATTGTAACTATCTTGAAGCCTGGTTTGAAGAAGTTTGCGATAGCGTTTAGGAGAGTCGTTTTTCCAGCGGCGGTGGCGCCTATAACCATGAGGGTCATCCTATTTTCTACGAGGAACCAGAGGTATGCGGCTGTCCATGAGTCAATGTTGCCCATACGTATCATGTCTACTATCGAAAACGGCTTTTCCCTGAACTTCCTGATAGTAAACGTGCTTCCACGGGGCGAGACCTCTTCACCGTAAGTTGCTGCTAGCCTGTGGCGTCCAGGGAGCATGGCGTCGACTATGGGGAAAGCCGCTGATATGTGCTTCCCAGACATGTGGGCCAGCTTAATTATGAACTCTCTGAGGTAGTCACGGTCATGGAAGACTATGTTTGTAGGGATGCTCTCATAGTCTCTGTGCCACACGTGTATGGCCCTGTCGACGCCGTCGCAGCTGATATCTTCTAGCCTGTAATCGCGCATTAAAACCTCGATGGGGCCATAGCCCAAGAGGTCACGTTCAATATAGTAGAGAATCTTGCCCCAGCTCTCCTCTGTCACGCCTTTTATTGACCGCTTATACTTCTCCGCGAGTCGTCTAGCCTCCTCTATAACGTGTTTCCGGATGTCAACTTCAAAAGACTCTGGGGGTTCAAGCTCTACGCTGAGAATATCGATGAGCTTATCTACAGCTTTTCGCTCGTTAGGTGTCAGCTGTACTTCTTGGGCAAAGTATACCCTCTGATTTCCCAGTTCAGGTATCTCCGCTATTACAACTTTCGCGTAAGGCTCGGCCACCCAGTACTCATCGATAACATTGTACTCCTTCTTCAGGGGAAGATAGATTATAGGTTCTTTTTCCTCCTCTTCCTCCTTGCCTTTTTTCTTCTTTTTCTTTACTTTAGTTTTCTTTATTTTTTCCTCCTTTTTCTTATTTTTGTCCTTTAAACGTTTTTCTTTAAGCTTCTCTTCCTGGGTGGCGCTTTTCTCTTTAGTTTTGACCGCCAAAATCCCCCCTCTCTTGATTTCAGGTCTACATCCCATATAAATTAATAAGCACGCGGGTTGCGCGGAACGCAGCCAGCAATAACCCATAAAAACGTCTTCGAGACATGGATATCCTAGGTAAAATGGGGAGCCTTGTAGGTTACGCGTACGCGGTATTTAGCTGGGCGGGAGACCTTGTAACAAAAATATACCCAGAGCTCTACGATGACATAGTATCTGCAGACATGAAAGTGTACCCGCCAGCTTATGCCGCTCTCGTCGTGTTCGCGACAATATTAACATTTATTATAGGTATTGTAATAGGTGTTCCAATATTCATTCTCTCCAGACTATACGTTTCGCCGTTCTTTAATCCCTCGCTAGCGCCGATCCTCGTAGCTCTAGCGATTTTGGTGTTGCCAGGCCTAGTCTTCGTTACTCTTTTGTTTTTACCTAAAATGAAGGTTGTATCACGTGAGTCAAGGTTTGACTTAGAGATCCCCTATCTTTCAGTCTACATCACAGTGATGGCTACAGGCGGAATATCCCCCTATGTAAGCTTTGAAAGACTTGCCCGCGCGCCAAGCATACTCTTTCAGGAGATAAAGCGTGAAGCCCAAAGATTTTACCTGAGAGTAAGGGCTATGGGAATAGACCCCCTGACAGCCATAGAGGAGTCGGCCAAGAGGGTTCCTCACAGAGGATATAAGCAGCTGATGAACGGCTACGCGTCGACGCTGAGGGCTGGCGGCGACGTTGTAGGCTACCTTAACCGACAGACAGAGATCATGCTGACAGAGAGGGTTTCACAGATAAAAACTGTGGGAGAGAGAATCGCCACCCTGATGGAGGCTTACATGGCGGTCATACTCCTCTCCTCCCTCACGATGTATGTCCTCTTCGTGGTAAACATGGCTCTGAGCCAGGCTGGCCTGGGAATAGGGGGAGGCGCCATGCAGTTCATCTTAATGTCGTACATAGTGATGCCGTTGCTCTCAGGAACATTCATTTACCTGGCCGACCTCATGCAGCCGAAATACCCCGTTTATGACAAGACACCTTACATAGTATTCTTCGGGGTCGGGCTCCCCCTAACAATACTGTTAATGTTTGCAATGGTAGCACCCTTCATACTCCCGCCACCCCTGTCGACAATATTAAAGCGCGTCTTCTACCCGCTCGTCCTGCTTACCGAGAAAATTACCTACGGCCTCGGCATGCAAAAAGGCTTCGAATCGGGCGTTGGAATAATAATAGCGCTCGCCGTCGGCCTCATCCCCGGAATGATCGTGGAGATGCGGTCCTCGCTGAAGTACAGCGGCATACAGTACGGGCTCACACGCTTCCTCAGAGACCTCGTAGAAGTAAGGAAAACCGGCATGGCCCCTGAAAAATGCATTATAAACCTTAGAGACAGGGACTATGGACGCTTCTCAAAATATCTTAAGGAAATAGCCCGACAAGTCGGATGGGGCGTATCCCTTCAACGCATATTTCAGCGCTTTGCCCAAGGCATGAAAAACTGGTTTGCACTTATCTCCATGTTCTTGCTGGTGGAAAGCATCGAGGTAGGCGGTGGAACCCCAAGGACGCTTGAAGCTCTGGCAAGCTACGCGGAAACCCTGGAAATGGTGGAGAAGGAGAAAAAGTCGATGCTCAAGCCGCTGATGCTCATACCCTACGTAGGCGCGCTCATCATAGTCATCGTGGTTCTCATCCTGGTTAGCTTCATGTCCTACATACTCGGATTCGCGGGAGCCGCTATTTCATCAAACCAGCTGACAAGCATGTTCCTCCCGCCAGTCATACTGAACAGTTATTTCATGGGGCTCGTCGCCGGCAAGATAAGCTCGGAGAGAGTAGCGGCAGGCTTCAAACACGCGCTCCTCCTCCTCCTGGCAAACCTTGGAGCAATGGTTGTAACGCCGCCGCTCACAGTCAGCCTTATACCAAAGCTTTAGCTGGCGCAGAGGCATGGCGATACTCATCACGGGCACACCTGGCGTGGGAAAAACCACGCTTTCAACACTTCTTTCAGAAAAAACAGGGCGGCCCCACATAGAACTAGCAGAACTTGTAAAGCGGGAAAAACTGTACGTAGGCTACGATGAGGAGTCACAGTCATACATTGTCGATGAAGAAAGGGTGAAGAAACGTCTTCGAGACATGCTCACGTGTAAGGAAATAGTTGACACACACGTAGTAAGCGCACTACCGCGCGAAAAAATAAGCCTAGCCATAGTGTTAAGGCTTGACCCCCAAGTTTTAGAGAAGCGGCTGAAGCAGAGGCGGTACCCTCCAGTTAAAATAAAGAGCAATGTGGAGTCCGAAATTCTGGGCTATGTGACTGTCGATGCGGTAAACCTATTCGGAGAAGAAAGGGTTAACGAGATAGACGTTACAGGGCTTACACCTGAAGAGACATTAAAACTAGTGCTCTCAATAATAGAGGGCGTTGAAAGAAGAAGGCCGGGAAAAATAGATTGGCTTGAAAAATACTGGAGTCTCCTGCAAGAATAGAGTTAATATTCTTTCCCCTCCAATTATTTATAGTTTTAAAAGACCCCTTCTACTTGATGACGTCGGAAAGGATTATAGAGGTACTCAGGAATAGCAGGCCGGGCGAACTAGAGTACCCGCCACCTGTGAGAGACCACTCAGCGCTAGTCGTCTACACAGCACTTAAAGGATACCCTGCTCTCGCAGCCGACCACCTTTTAAACCCGGCGATAACAGACGAGCTAGCAGATATTATAGGACAGGTAAACCGTAAACTCCACCTAGAACTTCTCAGAACATATGAGGACAAGGACTATGCTGCAAGCGAAGAAAGAGTAACCAAGATAGCGAGGATCTACGATGTACTCATAGAGATAGGGCTAAACCTAATAGGCTTCGAATACATATGGGCCGGCCTTACACCTGAAGAACGCGAGGCCCTCCTATCACTGATAGAAGAAGAGTTAAGGGAAGCTGAAGAACTCGAGGAGAAAGCCCTTGGATCAAAGGACATTGCAAACGCGGTTGTAAAACTCAAGATAGAAGACATGAAGAAGGTCATGGCCGGCGACCCCAAACGCGTCGGAATGGTCGCGTGGATGGGTGAACGCGTTGAAGGCCGTTTGGATCCGAGCAAACCTACAATTTCATTCCTCGAGGAGATGAAGAAGGAGATAAGAAGCAACGCGTACTACAGGATGTCCCTCCTCGGCCTCTGCCGCTTCGGGAATGACTATGCTCTAGGCCTGAGATGGCTAAGGCGCCTCGGCTACGTCCAGGTATCGACAAACCCGCAGCTCGCCGCCATTGCATATAGGGATGACCCTACACTCTGGGAAAAGTTTAAGGAATACCTAAGGAGCCACCCCGAGCTCCTCGATAACCCCGAGGAGCGGGGCGACGAGCTGGCAATGGCCGCAACACTGATAGCCCTATGGCCGAACATGGAGGTTTTCAGGCCCGTAGCGTACCTGCTCGACTTCCAGGACGGCATGATAAGCTACCAGCTCAACCCCAATGTTGCCGACAGCGTTGAAGGAAGCGTCAGTGACGCACTGAAAATATACTCCCTCTGCGAAGACTACTTCGCAAAATACGACCAGTACCTCCTCTGGGGATGGCCCACAACGGTTGAGAGGGCAAGACCCAACATAGTGTTTAAGGTTGCCGGCTCCTCACCAGCAGCCATCGACATCACGCGGATATTGGAAAGCTACGGTATAGGCACCAACAATACTGTCACATATACAGTAGCCCAGGAAATACAGCTTATACTCGCAAAAATCGAGGGAAGAGCCCAAGCCAAGAAGAGGGGCCTAAGGCTCACAAAAGTCTACGAGACAAACATGGGTGGCCGCCTCGAAGGCCACCTTAGAGAGGTGAAAGCGGCCGAGCTCATACGCGAAGCCCTTAAACGCCTCGAAAAACCCGAAGAAGAACTGGCCGAGCTAGCGAAGAAGCTCGGCGTCCCCGAGGCGCCCATTGGGGGAGTGTGGAGAGGCCCCTCCGGCTGGGGCTTCAACGTCGAGGCAAAGACACTCGACGAGAAGATCGAATTAGTTGCATACAGAGCCTATCTAAAGCCGCTCACCAAGGAGCCTTTCGCCGAGTTCCTAGCGAAAGCTGGCGTATGTGGAGGCACCCCAGAAGAGGTGATGGAGTGCCTGAAGACCTGGGAGGAGGCTATCGGCATGGCGGGGACGCTGGTGGCACAGAGGGTATGGTGGGTCTTCTTCAGCCCCGAAAATAGGGAGAAGTGGATAGCATACATCGTCAAGAAGTACGGCGTCACACCGGAAGATGCCGAGGAGATACTTGACGGGATAGACGTCCTCCCAGCCTCCAAACGTAAACCCGCGGACACGTATCTCACACTTGCAAGCCGCAACATGACTAATACCGAGTTCCCCAACCACCAGCTCAACGTGCACAAAGAGTACGCCGAGAAAAAGGTAAGACTGGAAGACTATGCCGAGTCAATAACATGGAGCCATGACCCCAAGTACGTGGAGATACTATCCCACATGGAGGACTTTAGGAAAGCCTACGAGCTAACCCCAGAACTCCTGGAGGTGCTCAAGGAGGTCGGCATCGAGGGAGTAGAAGAGTGGGGTACTGGAGGCACGACCCCCGAGGAGTGGGTGACCTTTGGCTCCCGAGTGAAGACTATGAAAGGGTTTACCGAGGCCTACAATGCGTTCAAAGAAAAGTGTATTGCAATAGCAAAAGAGGTGGCCGCTGAGACGTAGCCGGAGGGGGTATTATTTATATTCCATTGTTTTTCTTGACAACTTGGCGCGATGAAGGAGAAAGTACTGGGGGTGGGAGTAGGAAGACATCTAATCGTAGAGATGTTCGAATGCAACCCAAAGGCTCTTGATAGTCTAAAGACCGTCAAAGAAGCCCTTATAGACGCCGCGGTAGCCTCGAATAGCACAGTGGTGGGGTTTGACTTCTACCGGTTTAAGCCCCACGGCATCAGCGGCTACGTGCTCATCGCCGAGTCCCACATTTCTGTCCACACATGGCCCGAAAGAGGATATGCGGCAGTAGACGTTTTCACCTGCGGGCCCCACACGAACCCCTGGAAAGGACTCGAAGTACTAAAGGAGAGATTCGGCGCGAAAAAAGTCACAATAGTCGAGATCACGCGTGGCGTCGGCATTGAACAGTACGACGGGTACTGGGAGCCAGAAAAGGAGAGAACCTTGGAGGCACCTGCTAAAGCATAAACTAGCTTCTATATTTTTTAGGGACGAGAACCTTGGGCTCCCTCCTTACACCTATAATTCGTCCTGTCCATAAGATAGGGCTTCGAGGCTTAAGAAACAAGATTTTCGCGGTTGACGCGTTAAACGCGATATACCAGTTTCTAGCACTTATACGGATGCCGACGGGGGAGCCCTTCAAGGATGAAAAAGGCAGGATAACTTCCCATCTTATAGGCTTATCTACACGTTACTCCAGGCTCGCCTATGAGTACCACTGCAGCTTTATCTTCGTGTTCGACGGTCCTCCCCATCCACTCAAGAAAAGAGAACTCGAAAGAAGGAGAAAGATTAGAGAAAAAGCCCTAAAAGAATGGCTAAAAGCGTTAGAGCAGGGGAGGCTCGACGAGGCCTTCTCAAAAGCAGTAGTTTCCTCAGCCGTGAACGAATACATTATCCAAAGCTCCAAAAAACTGCTAAAGCTTATGGGTTTTCCCATAGTAGACGCGCCCCACGACGCAGAGGCACAGGCAGCCTTTATCGTAAACAGGGGAGATGCATGGGCCGCCAACACCATGGACTGGGATTTCCTGCTCTACGGTGGAGAAAGAATGGTGCGTTACATAACAATAACAGGAGAAGAGTGGCTCCCCTCGAAGGGGTATTCGAGAAAGCTTTCCCCAGAACTCATAGTGTTGAAAGAGGTTCTCAGAGAGCTCAAAATAACGCGGAAACAGTTGGTGGAAATAGCGGTACTAGTAGGCACCGACTACAATGAAGGAGTGAAGGGTATAGGACCGGTAAAAGCGCTACGCCTAGTCAAAAAATACGGGTCAATAGAGAATATGCCGCCAACTATAAGGGAAAAAGTTGACCCTCACTGGAGGGAAATCGTTAATCTATACATGAACCCCCCGGTTTACACAAACTACGACATAGTTTTTCATCCTCCCGACTCTCAGGGGATCTACGAGTTCTTAGTTAAAGAACACTCGTTTTCTCCGAAAAGGGTTTTAACGGTAATAGAGCGTCTAGAGAAGGCCTATAATGCGCTACACGGGCAAAAAACCATTACAGGGTATCTTTAATGAATTTCGAAGAACTTGTTAAAGTCGCAAGAAAAGTAGAAAACACGACGTCTAGGAAAGAGAAAATCCGACTCCTGGCCGACTTCTTTTCACGATTGAACCCTGAGGAAGCAGCCATCGCTGCACGTCTCCTTTCAGGGAGGATTTTCCCGGAGTACCGAGACGTTGCCTTAGGCGTGGGGTGGTCCACTTTACGCGAAGCATTGTCCATGAAGTCCACGGTAAAACCGCTTACCACATTTTACGCTAAGGTTACTCTCAAGGAACTTGTTAGTGTCCTTGAAAAGACCGCAAATACTTCCTCGAGAAAAAAGAAAATCTCCTATATCTACTCCCTAATATCGAGGATGAGCGACGAGGAAATAGAGTTCTTACTCAGGATAATTTTCGGAGAAGTACGTATAGGCGCGAATATAGGCATCCTATTAGAGACAGCCGCCAAGCTGGCACACTGTAAACTGGAAATCGTTAGGCGCGCATACATGTACCTCTCTGACATCGGAGACGTGATAAGCACTGCTATAAAGGGAGGCTGCAAAGCCCTGGAAACAGTCAAAATAACTCTTTTCCGCCCGGTAAAGCCGATGCTCGCGGCAATGGCCTACACCGTAGAGGAGATACTACGCGAACATGGCGGAAAGACCGCTCTCGAGTACAAGTATGATGGGGTGAGGGTGCAGGTTCATAGGAAAGGACGATCCGTAAAGGTTTTCTCGCGTAGACTAAGTGACATTACACCCTACGTCCCAGAAGCCGTATCAGCAGCTGAGAAGGCAGGAGCAGACGAGTTTATCCTTGACGGAGAAGCCGTGGGAGTCGAAGGGGGTAAACCTATAGCCTTCCAGGAGATATCCCGTCGTATTAGAAGAAAGAAAGACAAAGAAAAATTCTTCTCCAGAATACCGCTTCACGTATACTTTTTTGACATACTATACCTTAACGGCAGAGACCTTACATCCCTAAAATATATTGAGAGGCGCCGCATCTTAGAAAGCATCTGCAATGAGGAATGCCTTGCAAGAATGACCGTCACGTCGAACCTTAATGAGGCCTCAAGCTTCTATAGCTCAGCCATAGAAGCAGGCCACGAAGGAGTCATGGCGAAACGGCTAGACAGCCCCTACGAGCCAGGCACAAGGGGTAAACACTGGCTAAAACTAAAGGCCTCCGACACCATAGACTGTGTAATAGTCGCCGCCGAGTGGGGCCACGGTAGACGTAGCGGCTGGCTCAGCGACTACCACCTAGCGGTTTACGACGAAAAGAACGACCGCTTTGTAAGGGTTGGGAAGACCTATAAGGGCCTGACGGACGCGGAGTTCGAGGAGATGACGAAGCGCCTGCTAGAACTCAAGGTTGCAGAGGAAGACTATATCGTATATGTTAAGCCCGAGATAGTGGTTGAAGTCGAGTATGCCGAGATACAGAGGAGTCCCCGCTACGAGTCTGGCTACGCGCTACGCTTCGCCCGAATAAAAAGGATAAGGTGGGACAGAAGCCCCTACGACATCACAACACTAGAAGAACTGGAGAAGCGCTACCAAGCCCAGCACAGAAGAGGTGCCTCTGGTGAGAACAATTCGAGTAGAGCCGCTGGCTGACGAAAGCCTAGGAGTCAGGTCTATGGCGCTTCTCGTAGAAATCGGAGTAGACACTATACTCTTCGACGCTGGAGTAAGCCTGGCCCCCAAGCGTTACGGGCTTCCACCTCACCCCTCGGAGCTTGAAGCGTTAGAAGCCGCGAGAAAGAGGATATTAAAAGCGGCGTCAAAGGCAAATGTCGTCTTTACAAGCCACTATCACAAGGACCACTATACTCCCAACGCTTATTCTCTCTACGAGGCCTCCTCGCCAGACATATTCAAGAAGACATACTCGGGAAAGAACGTTATAGCACTGGACCCCAACGTGGGGACGACGCGTAACCAGGTTAAACGCGCGCAGGTTTTCTTCAGGGCATTAGCGGGGAAAGCGAAGATAACGAGGATGAGTGGAGGAGAGACATATTCTCTCTCGGAGGCATGCAGTGTAAAAGGGCTTCTCTTTAGCCACGGCGAAGGCAAACTGGGGAAGGTTCTAGCAGCACTCCTAATATGCGAGGAGCAGCATGTCTTACTGTATATTCCGGACGTGCAAGGCCCCCCGTCAAGGAGCAGTGCAGAACAAATAGTGAAACTTGCCCCCAGAGTCTTAGTGATAGGTGGACCGCCACTATACCTAGCCGGAGGAAAGGTTTCCTTCCAAACAATAAAGGATGAGATGAGCAACTTTGCCAAGATAATTAGAGAGCTCGGCGAGACCGGTACAAAAGTTTTCATCTCACACCATATACTACGTGATCCCTCCTGGGAAGACGCTCTAGAGGAATACGGGGTAGAAAGAGACTACTATTCTCTATATTCCGACCGCTACGGCAGAGAGCCAGAGCTACTAGAAGCCTACAGGCAGGCCCTCTACGAGTACAGCCCGCCCCCCAAGGACTACATAGAGCTGCTGCGCCGCTACGTCAACTCACTTCCCCGAGAAGTAATAGCGCTCGTTAAGGGAAAACGATAAAATACGATTCTCAGTACTCCAGAGGTAGCCATGTGGTCCGTACTTTACTACCTACGTAACAACCCGGAGAAGCTCAAGTGGAATCTCAAGGCAAGATTCATGGACGAACGACTAGTAGACGAAGCATTAAAGCTTGACAAAGAGTGGCGCCGCCTGAAACGGGAACTAGAAGATTTAAGACACAAACTTAACATGCTTTCCTCTCAAATACCAAGAGCAGCCCCCGAAGAGCGGAAAAAACTCGTTGAAGAAGCCAGAATGCTCCGGAGAAAGATTGAGGAGCTAACCTCTACACTAAAAGAACTAGAGGCAAAACGCGAAGAAGTGCTCAGACGAATACCCAACATTATACATGAGAGCGTCCCAATAGGTCCCGACGAAACCTACAACGTCCCCATAAGGTTCTGGGGTAAACCTAAGGTGTGGAAAGGCCACCTTAACAGCTTCCTAGAACAGACAAAGGGCTTCAGCGTCGAATACGAGGTCACAGATTGGAAGCCGCTGGGCCACGCGGACTACGTGGAAAAATATGGGCTAGCCGACACCGCTAGAGCGTCTAAAGTGGCAGGCGCACGTTTCTACTATCTCTTCAATGATGCCGTATGGCTCGACCTAGCTCTAGTACAGTACGCACTAGAAAACCTTGCGAAAAAGGGCTTCAAAATAGTGGAGCCACCATTAATGCTTAGAGAAGAAGTCCTCCGCGGCGTCATAAGCTTCGAGGACTTCAGAGACATGATATACAAGATAGAGGGAGAAAACCTCTACCTAATAGGAACAGCTGAACACCCGCTGGCCGCGCTACACTGGAACGACGTTATACCGGAGAAAGATCTACCTCTCCTCTACGCTGGATACAGCCAATGTTTTAGAAAGGAAGCTGGCGCGCATGGAAAAGACACTAAGGGAATCTTCAGGGTTCACCACTTCGGCAAGGTAGAGCAGTTCGTCTTTTCTCACCCCGACGAGTCCTGGGAATGGCATGAAAGGCTCATTAAAAACGCTGAGGAGCTCTGGCAGGGCCTCGGGATACCCTACAGGATTGTAAACATAGCGTCTGGAGACCTAGGCGTTGTAGCCGCGAAGAAGTATGACTTAGAGGCGTGGATGCCGGCCCAAGGTAGGTATAGGGAAATGGTGTCTTGCAGCAACTGCACTGACTGGCAAAGTTACCGCTTAAACATAAGATACGCTGAAGCGAGGGGGGCCCCCTCTAAGGGATATGTCCACACGCTCAACAGCACGGCGCTTGCGATACAGCGCACGATAACCGCGATAATCGAGAACTACCAGGACGAGGAGGGCATGATACACGTGCCCAGGGTTCTTAGAAAATACTTAGAACCCTACGAGAAATTCCTTGAAAGACTAGTGCTGGACTAGACAACGCCGGGCGGTGATGAGTCGCCTTGCTTAGAAAGGGCAGCGGTTAGATCGGCCACTATTATTAATGCACCCATTATAAAGCTGAAGAGCTCATTAATCGATGAAGCGACAACCTGTATCAGTCTCTCCTTTTCTCCCAGCGAGTAAATCGGTGAAACTAGCTTTAGCCCCTCTAGGATTCCCTCAACGTACGCCAGCGTGTTTTCATATCCATTAATAATCTCCTCACTAATTTTCTTCACAGTGGGATCGCGGATATTTTCCACAATATCGTTTTTAGCTATATCGATTAGTTTCTTTAACACAGGCAGGCTTACATCTAGGGCTTCATCGAACTTATTTTCTTGTAGTAGCTGAGAAAACTCTTCAGAAAACTCTTTCATCATCTCTTCTAGTTCCTTAATCGAAGTCATCCTTAGAGGGATGAGCACCTTATGCTACAAATATTTTGCTCAACCCGTCTTAGATACAGGCTCGATTTCCAGTATGGTTATCCTATCGCCCGGCTTTATCCCATACTTGCTCCTAATCTCCTTGGGAACTGTGAACTGCCGAGAATCTGTAAACCTCGTTCGGAGGAGACGGGCAGTAATGACCACTATGTTGTCACCTATCTTTATTTTTATCTTTGCAAACTTGTATTTCTGGATACCTAGTTTACGTACTAGGCGTGCTGGTATTAGTACTTGGTAGTTTGAATAAACCCTGATTGTATAAGGTAGACTTTCTATATTGAAACCTTTCATACCTCTCTTGCCAACCATTAATAACCACCATATATTTTACAACTATTTATATAATGCTGGGATATTTAAAAATACTGCGACACACGGGCACCAAAGTACAGGATAACTCTTCTCAACGATAAGAAGCGAGGAGAAGCTTATAAGGGGAGCCAGTAAAGCCCTCAATGTGTTAGATAGCGTCATTAAAGCACTAATATTCATACTCCCAGCTTACGTCGCCAACGGCACGCCCGTGGTAGTCGCTAAGCTTCTACCAGTAAAGCATCCACTTGACGGGGGAAAGTATTTCATCGACCAGCGCAGAGTACTGGGCAACGGAAAAACTCTCGAAGGTTTTCTCGGAGGAACACTCGCTGGAACGCTCACCGCGTACGTGCTAGAGTACTGGCATATGCACACCTTAGAAGAAGGCCTAATATTATCCCTGGGAGCCCTGCTCGGCGACCTAGCCGGGTCATTTATCAAAAGAAGGCTGGGAATAAAAAGGGGAGACCCGGCGCCCCTGCTGGATCAACTAGACTTTCTCCTAGGGGCGCTGGCGCTATACTATGTCTTTTACGGGCCCATAGACCCTCTTCAGGCAACAATACTAATCGTAGTCACTCCAGTCCTACACTTAGCCACAAATTCGGCTGCATATGTTCTAGGACTTAAGGATAAGCCTTGGTAGCATCAGATGTCAAGGCAAAGTATTTCTTAAGCAACCCCAATGCCTTCAACCTAAAAAAGGGCGTGCAGGGAATAACTTGGAGGAAACCTCTCCAGTTCCCGTAAACAACGAAGCCTCTTTTACAGAGGGAAAGAACAGGTATCGCCAAAAGGTCTTCTTCCCCCCTTACCACTAACGTCCCCTCTCCTCTCTCTAAAAGCCTAACTATCGCGTCGATGCATTCTTCCGTTAACGTACCGGGAGGATTTGTACAGACTTCATGGTTACCGCTAACCCATTCATCTATCCTCTTACGCCTAGTCCTATAGTCTACGATCGACATTTCAGCTCTATAATACTTCTTAAAGTTCTTCGAGACTACGTCCCCCACTGTAACTATCGGAAGTCCACCTATGATTTTTGAAGCCCTTACAATAGATAATGGGGGGCTATCACTGATAACATATCCCCAGGGGTAGGAAAGATCGGGGCTCTTTGCGATTAGCTTTAGCATCCTCATATATTACCTGACCTTTATGGCGTAAAGCCCCTCCTTGCTTATCCCCATTAGACGGGCAACTTCAGAGTTCTCCGGCTTCACAATTATTATCAGCCCATCCCATTCATAGGAAAACTCCCTATTCCCACAGTTAGGACACACCTCCGTCTTATCGTCTACGAGCATTTTGCACTTCGTACACGCCTTATAGGGAAGCTTGCGCCTAGGCATTACCCTCACCTAACTCCTTCTTCCTCTGCTCCTCAATCTGCTCTATCTTTCCAAGATAGGGCTGCCTCATAGTCATCCTAATCCTCAGCGACCCCTTATGAACATCGTAACTTACGCTTGTGACCCTTGCCCTAACGATGTCACCCTTCCTAATCGTAGTCTTAGACTTCATGTCAAATACGAGGCCCTGATCCCTATCATACCGTACTTCACGGCTGGGAAACACTTGTGATCTATGGATGAACCCCTCCTCCGCACCCAGCCTAACCCAGATGCCTATGTTTTCTACAAGAATGACTTCTCCCTCCATAACCTCCTGCGGTATAGCCGCGAAAGTTAATGCTTTAAATTTTGCCGGATGATAAAGACTACCATCATTAAATGTTAGATAGCCATACTCTGATATCTCCACGTCTAAAACCGAGACAACCCTCCCCAGTCCCTCTACAACCTTTCCCTCATAGTTATTCCTTAGAACCTCCAACGCAGCCTCTTTAAGCGGCTTCGAAAAGTAGCGTGGAGGTATACGCACTATATCTTCGAGCTCAACCAGCTTATACATCACAGACACCTCAGTTCTAAGTATTACCGCTTCCCTAACCCCTCCTCCACTATATTAAATCTATAGCTTGTCCTCCAGCCACTTTAGGACATACTCGGCTATCGCCCTTGCAAGAGGGGGAGGAACAGCTTCTCCAACCTGGTTATACTGCGCGTCACGCCCCCCATAAAAGACGTGATGGTCGGGGAAGCCCATAAGGCGAGCCTGCTCCCTCACGGTAATAATGCGGTCCTCGAAGGGATGAATAAACCTTGCAGAACCCATCACTGTAGGGGCAACGCGGTACGGGTGAAGCCTAACGAAGTTTCCCAGAACCCGTCCACCATACCCCCTATAGTGTATGAGGGCCTCCCCCCACCTAAGCTTTGCCACGCGTTTTCGTTTCTTCCTGCTTAACGGCACATATTCATGGTTAGGAATACCGTAGTAGGGGTCAGGCGGCGGGAGGTCGCCTATAGCATCTATAACAGTCTTTTTGCCACGCCTGGGAGGCCTCAGCTCTATGTTAGAAACAAACACCCTAACCCTATGGGAGGGCGTACCATACTCTTCCGCGCGCAAAATGTTAAAGTATATCGTATCATAGCCTACTCGAGCGAACTCTTCTCTAATAATCTTGTCCAATCCCCCGTCCATTATTCCAGGCACATTTTCCATAACAAAGACTTTCGGCCGCAGATCCCCCACTATCCTTATATAGTGCAGCACGAGACGGCCACGAGGATCCTCATAGAGCCTCTCCAAGGGATCCTTACGGCGCTGCGGGTTAGCCCTCGTATATGCTTCGCACGGCGGACCCCCGATGACCACGTCCACCCTACGCCCCTTTAGCATCCTCAAAATGTCTACACTGTGAACCTCCTGAATATCCTCGTCAACCATTACGGCTTCCGGGAAATTCCTACGGTATGTCTCCACAGCTGGAGGAAAATTCTCTATAGCTAACAACGGCTTGAACCCCGCCTGGACAAACCCCCTGCTAAACCCCCCACCCCCAGCAAACAGGTCGATGAACGTGTACATACACGCCTCCCCTCCACCATATGGGGACCGGCTGGAGAGGCGGCCATACCCCCCCTTCTGTTCTAGCGGGATCCGTCTAAGGGTCCACCCGGGCCTCCCCCGCGGGCGCTCATAGGCCCTGCTTGACCCTAAAACCGCGGGACGGCCGTTTCACCCCGGCCACCACCGTCGTCTCCATCGGTTCATCCCCATACGCGTGGGCCGGGTCTCGTTTCTGCGCCGTAGCCACGGCTCTCGCCGTGCCGCTTACGCGGCCGCGGCCCGCGGAGTTTGGGGGAAGTTCCTCAGCCTACCCCGTCGCCGGGATAGGCCGACGCCCGCCCACCGCCTCTCCAGCCGGCCCCGAGATAGGGGCTCTACATTGAATATTTAATCATTTGGATACTGGCAGCCAAGTTTTCGATCAAGGAGAGGCCCGGCGGCGTCCCCCCGGGGTGGCCCCGCCTAGCCACAGGGGTGGTGAGCGCAGGCTTTCACCCCGCCGCCCCTGCGAACGCGGCCCGCAGGCCTTAGGGCCGCTCCCTCCCGGGCCTAACCCGTTTCGGCCTGAACGGTGCTTCAGCCTCCCCTACGGGAGACCTAGCACCACGGGCCGCCCCGCAGGGAGCGAGGCACATGGAGCCTGCAACTCACTCCCTGTGGCTGGTGTGAGGCGCCCCCGGGGGTTGACGCCCCCCGCCATGAAGCCCATTTGCGGTTACAGGGCAGGGCTAGCTCCCCGGGGCACCCGCCGGGCCGTGTGTGCACACATGTATAGTATTAATAAACTTTTCGTTCACCTAGAGTATCTATATATCTCTTTTAACCTATCCACCCCTCCAATTTTAACTAGAATGTGGGCTACTGGTGGGGGAACGAGCTTTTTCCATTCATCCTTCCCCTCCGCGATAAGCTTTCTAATCAACGTTGCCTCATACTTGTCTCTTTCATAGAAAGGTATGGAGTACACCTTTATCCCTGCCTCCCTAAACAGCAGCCTACTCAGCGGATCATTTGTGTATGCCGAGTCAAACGGGGGAGAATAAGTCTTTACAACCGAGACCCACGTGCTGTGACGCGTGTCCGTGTCTGGTATAGCGGTTATCAAAACGCGGTTGAGTAGCCCCTCCGCCTTTAGCGTCTGCCAAATCATAAGGTACCTTTCACCTACCGTAAAGGGGTTTCTCCAAGTGTGGCTGTACTGCGCGCTACCGATCCCTAGTACAAGCTCATCCTCCCTCTCAAGTATCCACTTTACAGCGTGTAAATGGCCGTTATGGAAGGGCTGGAAACGGCCGATATAGAGAGCCCGCGACACGGTAGAAAGAAAGGCTGGGCTACTTTTCTACCTTATTTATGATTTCTTCATAAAACTCTGTGAGGACATCCTTATAGTCCATCTTGCCCTCCTCTATCAGATCCATGTATCTCTGCACCTCTCTAGTCCTCTCCTCCGACACGAGTTCCGGATAGTTGCTGGTCAAGTAATCGTACACACGTAGCCCCAGCTTCGTGGGGACAAGTTTCCCGTTTTTAACCTCGATAACATAATGCCTGTCAAGCAGCGTTTTAACGATCTTAGCGTACGTGGAGGGTCTCCCAATACCCCTCTCCTTCATGAGGCGTATAAGGTCAGCCTGGGAGTAGAGCGGCACAAGCGGAACCTTACGGTAGGTCACTGACTTGACCTTGTACTTCCCTGGCTCCAGGAGCGGCCTAGTCTCGAAGGGCAGTACTTCGGTAAACCCTTTCTCTACAACCTCTTTTATCGTGGACAACTCTTTTTCAAAGTTAAAGCCCCTTATCTTCAAGGTAACCTCTCGAACCTTCGCTGGGGGCATCTGGCTCGCAATAAATCTTCTAAAGATCATGTCATAGAGCCTGTAATGAAGCCTTGTGAGCTGTGTTGGAAGCTGGATTATACCCTGCCTTATAAGGTTCATCAGAGTCTCCGTGTCTATAGGCCTGGTCGGCCTGATGCATTCATGCGCTCCCCCCTCGCCCCAGCGGCGTGGCACAAACTTTTCTTCTCCAAGCTTCTCGGCTATGTATTCGCGGGCAACCCTTATACCCACGTCTGAGACACGGGTACTATCGGTTCTATGATACGTGATAAGGCCTAGCTCGAAGAGGTTCTGCGCCAGTCTCATAACCCTGTCGACGCCGATCCTAAGCCTCTGCGAGGCATCCCTGAGCAGAGTATCCGTCGTGTAGGGTGGAGGCGGGTTCACTGTTTTCTCGCTTTCACCGATGATCGATACTTCAACGCCGGCTTCGGCTATTTTCTCCGCGGCCTCTTTAGGCTTAAGAGAGTCCAGCTTTACGTTGTCCGCAAGGATGTAATAGTCATTTTCGAGAACTATCCTAAAGACGGGGCGGATGCTTTCCTTGGATTCCTTGTACCTCTCAATGACCCAGCCCAGAACAGGGGTCTGAACTCTACCGGCGGAGAGCCACTTCATGCCAAATACACTCCAAAGCTTCTTGCTCAGGGAGAACCCTATCCAGCGGTCCTCGACGCGGCGTACAATCTGAGCCTCAACGAGGCGCGTGTTAAGGCCGCGCATATTCTTGAGAGCCTCTTCGAAGGCCCTCCGCGTGACCTCGTGGAACTCTATACGGTCTATCCTGGGCACGTATGGTTTAAGCACAGCCGCGATGTCCCAGGCTATCTTTTCACCCTCCGTGTCAGGGTCTGTCGCGAGTAGGACCTCGTCAACCTCCCTCGCCAGGCGTCTAAGAACGTTTACTGTATCGCTTTGATCAACTATGTTTCCGCTTCCGCAGCGCGGGCACACGCGCTTAATCTTTATCTTTCCATCCACGATCTCTATCGGGTAATCTGTAAACTGTTCTCCACAGTCGCGACACCGCTTAAGCGTGGTGTAAACTGGTAGGAACAGCTTTTTAGATGGGTCGACCAGGACGCCGTGATAATCCTTCAAGCCGTTATACGTGTACTCAGTCGTTGTGATATCGAACATGTGCCCCCTGCTCGCTATTATTTGTAGTATAAAGTTCCCCGTAGAGGTCTCATACGCGGTGAGGCCGCCTACGAGACGCTTAGAGGGTTTGCCGAAGAAAGCCGCGATAGTTCTCGCCTTGGTTGGCGACTCCACTATAACCAGAGCGGTCTTCACGAGGTCTTTTATTTCATCGACCCGTAGTTTCCCCTCTATAAGCTTTCTTATAAACTCCCTCTCAGCATCGATCTCTCTCATCAAGGCGTCAAGGTCTATTTCCTCTAGACGGCGCCACTCTATTTCCTCACTATACCAATGCGACATTTTCACAAGGTTTTCGAAAAGCTTCTTGTTGTCAACCACAACAACCGAGAGCCCCTTTGAGACGCCTTTAGCGTACATCCTAGAAACTCTACCTGAAGCCTGAAGGTACGTCATAACGTCTGGGAGCAAAAAGAAGAGCTGGCCGTTTTCGCGGTGAATCACCAAGTTTGTCTTCTCCTCGATTAAAGACAGGTACTTCTCCGAGGACAGGTACTTCCTAATAATATTCTTCAGCCTGTCTATCCTCCGCGCAAGCGTTACGAATTTTCCCTTCACCTCGCCCGTCTTATACGCCTCTATAAATGCCTGATAGGTCGCCGCGTCCATCCCCTGGAGCCATCTCCTGATACTTGCCACGAGCCTATCGATGTCTCCCTGATCCCTCCCCTCAGCTATCTCCCTCACAGTTGATGCTATCTGAAGCAGACGGGCAGGTGAGACCTCCTCAACCTCGCCTGAAAACTTGAAGTGTGGTACTCCAGCGAAGACCGCGTATCTAATTATGTGTGGAAGATCAAGCCCCCTCACAAGTATGCCATAATAAGTTGCAACACCGATGAGAACATCTAACTCCCCCCTAGCGTATTTCTCCACGACACCCTTCTCCTTGCCGTAGATATACTCCGCTCGCAGCCCCTTCCCAGATATCTTCTCTTTCAAAAGGGAGAGTGTCTCCTCACCATACCCCATTGGGACAAATACTAGGCCGCCGCTGCCTAGCCTGCCCACAAGCTCCGCTACGGCGTCTAAAACCTTCTTGGCGTCCGGAGGCTCTGTATAAGTGTCAACAACGTTTCTGAGGAGTTCAGCCCGTGAGCCTATCTCGAATCCCAGCAGCTCTCTGAAGAGCCGAATTCTAAGGCCTCTCGGTCTACCGGTGGCTGTAGAGATGACAAGCACTCCCGGTTTTATGTGACGCTTTCTCTGCTCCAACGTTTTTTCTAGTTTCGTTATTTTCTTCCTTAACTCCTCCGCTTCATCCTCGTTTCTCCGTAAGGCGGCGTAGAGCTTAAGCCTGCTATAGATTATCTCGTACGCGGTGTTTATGTCGTCCTGCTCGAACCCGAGAAGCATCAACACCTTGTCGATGTGCTTGGAAGACTTCATTATCGAGTCGACATCGTCAACGTAGACCAGGTCAAACTTTATACCACTTACTTTGTCAAAATTTTTCGTCAAAAACTGGGACGTAGATATAAATATGTCAAAGTCGCCGGAGCTGAGCTTTTCGAAAAGCTCTTCCTTCCTCTTCTTCCCTATACGGGAAAAATAGGCCAGAATCCTATCCTCTCCTACCCCGGCCTTCTGAGCCATTGAAACCGTTTTATCATAAACCTGCTTTACAAGTACAGTCGTTGGGAGTATAAAGTATGTCTTCTTTTTCCTCTTGGCGTTGTATAGTGACATTATTATGCCAAACACCGTCTTCCCGACACCTGTGGGGGCCAATATAGTGAAGCTTTCACCAAGCAAGACGCGCTTCGCCCACGCCCTCTGAGCGCTCCACGGCTTATTCCCGAGGAGATTCCTGAAAAACTCGCTGAAATTCCTAGCTTCCCTCTCCAGCCTGTAAAGCTCTACGTACTTTTTGAGGGTTCCCTGCCGTTTTAGGGTCTTGTAGATGTACTCTACTATTAGGAAAAACTTCTCAGTATCGTCGCCCTCGGGAATATTCCCCAAAAAACGGTCTTCCAGGCATTTTTCGCATGGAGCGCTTAAAAAAAGCCTCGTGTCTAGGAGGTCGCCGCCACAGTTAGGGCATTCCTCGCGGAATACTGCATGAGCGTTTTCCATAGTAGCTCTATACCTTACATCGAGGGGGTGTGAAAAATATTCTTATCTTCATTTAACGCGTGGGATACAGTAAAATATATTAAATGGGAAAAAGGAAAGATTTTATTTATATACCTCGGCTAGCCGTTCAAGTTCCTTCCAGTTCTCCTCTATGTCCCGCTTAATCTCCTCTAAGAGCCAGCGGTTCTCAGGCCTAAGGAGGTGCCTGAAGCGTCCCTGAAGCTTAAAGTAGTCCTCCACGGGCTTCGGCTTCTTTACTGGAACGGTGATCCTGATCTTCCCGTTATCGTATTCGTAGAGCGGCCATATACGGGTCTGTACTGCTAGGCGCGCCACCTCTATGCTCCTGCTCGGGTCGAAGTACCAGCCGGTGGGGCACGGCGTGAAGTAGTGGAGCACCGTGGGTCCCGGGGTGTTAGCAGCTTTCACGATTTTATTGTACATGTCAACCGGGTACGCGGGGTTCATGGTGGCAGCGTACTTTATGCCGTGCGCTATCGCTATCCTAATCAAGTCCTTCTTCTTCTCCTGCTTTCCTGGGATAACTTTCCCAGCGGGGCTGGTTGTCGTATGGGCTCCCTTGGGGGTAGCGCCTGAGCGCTGTATCCCCGTGTTCATGTAGGCCTCGTTGTCGTAGCATATGTACATGATGTCGTGCCCCCTTTCCAGCATGCCGCTGAGCGCCTGGAAGCCTATGTCGAAGGTGCCGCCGTCACCGCCAAACACTATAACCTTGTACCTCTTTTTGCCGTACTTTTTCTCTAGCATCTTTATCGCTGCCTCGACGCCGCTGGCGGTGGCTGCCGCGTTCTCGAAGGCGTTGTGGACCCATGGCACTTTCCAACTAGTATACGGGAAAATCGTAGTCGCTACTTCAAGGCATCCAGTGGCGTTTACGACTACCTTGGGGTCAGGCACGGCCTTTAAAGTGAAACGCACAACCTGCGGGATGCCGCATCCCGCGCAGAGCCTGTGGCCAGGCGCAAACTGCTCTACCCTCGGAATATCCTTAAGGGTTTTAATCGGCTTCGCCTCCATATTCACCACCTCACTCCTTCAAACCAACCCAAATCTGCTCCTCCTCAACTTCACCCTTCTTTAGAACCTCCTCAGCCTTCTCCACCACGCCCTCTATATGGACAGGCGTGAGGTCGCGCCCGCCAAGCCCGTATATCACGTTGAAGAGCAGCGGACGGTGCTTAGCATTGTAGAGCGTAGAGGCGACGTCCATGTACAGCTGCGCGCCTGGGCTACCGAAGCTTATACTCCTGTCCATCACCGCGAGCACCTGTAGGTTCTTCACAGCCTCTACAAGCTCCTTCTTCGGGAATGGGCGGTACTGCGTCAAGCTTATCACGCCCACCTTCTTCCCCTTCTCCCTAAGCTGGCGGACCACGTGGCGCACGGAGCCCGCGGAAGAGCCGAGGATCATTATTCCAATGTCCGCGTCTTCAACACCCATCGTTTTGACTGGAGTGTACCTGCGGCCGCTAATCTCGGCATACTCCTCAAAGACCTCCTTGATCACGGGGGGCACGTTGTTGTTAAAGTGATAGTCCTGGAGCTTTTTGTGCTCCATGTACCAATCGTAGAGGTCGAGTGGGCCGTAGGTCTTCGGTGCCTCAGGGTCTATCGGGTTATAGGGCTTCTTGGGCGGCAGGAACTCCTCCACGGTCTTGTCGTCCAGTACGTAGAGCCCCTCTAGGGAGTGAGTCAGTATGAAACCGTCCAGGTTTATAATGCTTGGGAACAGCACCCTGTGGTCCTCGGAAACCTTGAATGCCTGGAGGGTCAAGTCGTAGGCCTCCTGGACGTTTTCGGCGAAGAACTGTATCCAGCCCGTGTCACGTGCAGCGTACGCGTCGTCGTGGGAGCAGTGAATGTTGATGTTGGGTGAAAATGCCCTGTTGCCCAGGGCCATGACTATTGTTGTCCTCATGCCAGCGGCTATCCACAGTATCTCATACATCAGAGCTAGGCCCTGACTAGCGGTAGCTGTGAAGACGCGCGCGCCAGCCAGCGACGCGCCTACGGCCGCTGAGAGGGCGGAGTGCTCGCTCTCCACGGGTATGAAGGCCGCGTCCAGCTCTCCGTTATTGATATACTTTGCTAGAGTTTCGACTATGATTGTCTGCGGCGTGATGGGGTACGCGGATACCACATCCACGTTGGCCTGCTTCGCTGCGAAGGCTACAGCAGTATCCCCGTTCAAGCCTACACGCTTACCCTTCATCTCACTCACCCTCCATCTTCATCTCAATAGCGTGAACAGGGCACACGTTAGCGCAGATGCCGCATCCCTTACAGTAGTCGTAGTCTATCTTTACGAGGTCGTCCTCAAGCCTTATAATGGCCGGCTCGGGGCAGTGGATCCAGCATAGGAGGCATCTTATACACTTGTCCTCGTTGAGTACAGGCCTTAGAGCCCTCCAGCTTCCAGTCTTAAACTTTAGGGTGGTGGCTGGCTCAGGAATAATCTTCCCTATCGGTAGCTCCTTCCAACTCTTCCACTCAATACTCATACTTCTTCACCTCCTCATACGCCTTCTTAACAGCCTCTATGTTGAGCTTCACGATCTCCTCTCCCCTTTCACCGAACTTCTCCCTTATGGATTCCAGCACGTTGTCGAGCTTTATGCGCCCCCAGACCTTTGTAAACGCGCCGAGCATAGGCGTATTGTAGAAGGGTCTGCCGAAGATGTCCATCGCTATCTTGTACGCGTCGACAACCCATATCTCCGCGCCCAGTTTCTTCGCCCTCTCCACGATCTCGCTGTTAGGCGTCTTAGCGTTAAGCACTATGAGGCCGCCCTCCTTGAGCCCCTGCATCACATAGTCCACCTCGCTCTGAAGCGTCGGGTCTATCACGATGACAGCGTCAGGCGTGTAGATTCCGTAGTGCTGCTCGATGGGCTCATCGCTTATCCTCGTATAGGCCCTTACCGGTGCCCCACGCCGCTCAGGGCCGAACTCCGGTGCATGGTACACGTAGAGACCCTCTTTTAGTGCTGAGAGAGCCAGTAACTCGCTAGACGTGACCACACCCTGTCCTCCGCGTCCGTGCCAGCGGACTTCATATAGCAACCTTGTCACCCACTTCTTCGTCGTCAAGGTAGTATGCCCAAAGACTATATTCAAGTTTTGGGCGTAGCCCGTTGAGAGGAATAACAATGGTTATTCTGTTAATACCGGCTACATGTACCAATAGTTTATCTTTATCCTACTGTTAGAATGTATGGTGATCATGCGATGAGCGACTTCGACATATGGCTGAAACGAGTCATGAAAATGTTCGAGGAAATGGACAAAATGTTCGAGGAGGCACTGAGGGAGCCGACGTTCATCGAGGGTGAGAAGAAGATCTACGGCCCCTACTATTACGGCTTCTCAGTCACCATAGGGCCAGACGGCGTCCCGAGGATAAAGGAATGGGGAAACATCAGGCCAGGCCCCGTTAAGCCAGTCATAAAGGACAGCATTGAGCCCTTCACGGACGTCTTCGACGAGGGAGACTACTACAGGGTCATAATTGACATGCCGGGGGTCGACAAGAAGGACATACACGTAGAGGCCACAGAGGATAGACTCATAGTGTCAACGACGGGGGAGCGGAAATACTACAAGGAGGTACACTTCAAAGAGAAGGTAAACCCGGAGTCCGCTAAGGCGCAGTACCGCAACGGCGTACTAACAATAACTATTGAGAAGAAGGAAAAAGGGAAGAAGAGAAAGGGCGTTCAGATAAAGATAGAGTAAACGCCGCAGGATTTTTTCTCTACGCAAACACTTTTTCTTCTCCAAGCGAAGGAATTATGGCCTCTCTGCCCCTTTCACGGGCAGCCTTTGCAAGCTTAAGCTCAGGTTCCTCTCTGCCATGAACAATCACGATCTTCGCGTTCTTCTTTGTAGCCTCTATGGCCTCTAGCAACTGAGTCTTCCCGGAGTGCGCGCTGAAATCAAACCACTCTATACGTGCATTCACGACGCCCTTCTTTGTGGGGGAGGAGAATATCCCGGTCTCTATAACTTTTCTGCCAGGCGTCTCGGGTATAAGGTAGCTTACAAAGAAGACGCCGTTTTCAGGCCGCTCCATGATCTTCTCCATGTAGTACACGGAGGGCCCGCCCTTCAGCATGCCTGCAGGGGACACTATAACAGCGTTTTCCTCAACTATTCTCTTCCTCATGTTCCAGTTTCTAACCTTGATGGCCATATCCATCGCGTCCCTAAACAACTCCGGGTCTCTCAGAAGCTCTCCCTCCTCCTTTATTATCTCGCTAGCAGTTTTAGCCATCCCGTCAAGGTACACTGGAAAGTCGAAGTTGTGCTTGGCGAGCACGCAGAGAATCTCCTGAGCCCTCCCAACAGCAAACGATGGTATAAGGACGGTGCCCCCGCTTTCAAGCACCTCGTAGAGTTTTGAAACAAAGTTTTCCTCGTTCTCGTCGCGTGGGGGATGGTCGTACTCGGCGTAGGTAGACTCCATTATAACAATGTCTGCATCCCTTAGGGGTGAGAGATCCGCTCCGTTAAGCAGGCACGACCGCTCGCCGTTAAAGTCGCCGGTATATACAATCTTCCACGAGCCATCTTCAACAGAGATTATAGCGCTGCCCGGAATATGTCCCGCGTCGTAAAACTTCACTTCAACGCCGGAGACGCTGTATGTGGAGCCGTACTCCTGGAGGTTCAAGTGCTCCATCATGCTTTCAAGCTCCGAAGACTCGTAGGGCACATAGTACTTTGAGAGCTTCAAGAAGTCCCTTATCAAGAGCTCACTCAAAGTGGCCGTCAAGGCTGTCGAAAGCAGAGGTGGACCGGCTGAGACGTAGAGCAGTGGGATTGCACCACTATGGTCAAGGTGAGCATGTGAGAGCGCCACCGCGTCCAGTATTCGAGGCTTTACGTGAAGAGGGAACCCCGGCTCCTCCTCTGAAAGGCTCACGCCGTAGTCTAGGAGAATGTTAGTATCGCTCATGCTCACCAATATTCCAGCCCTTCCCACCTCTTTCGCAGCGCCCAGCAGCTTCAACTTTACATTGCTCATTATACAGACCTAGATTAGGGAGATACTGTTTCTCTATATAAAACACCCCGTTGCATATCAACCCGGTGCATATAATGGAGCTCTACGAGGAGCTTGCGGGAAAGCTTCAAGGGTCTTTTGAAACGGATTTTTCTTCTCATGACTGGTTCGGAACGCCATTCCAGGTATTCATAGCTGGGGAAGAAACCCCCGAAGCTCTAATGCTCTCAGGGGGCTTCCGCGGCGACTGTAGAGCCGCGGCAAGGGCTATAGTGAGGGTTGCCGGGGAAATAGAGGTTTCAAAGAGAGCATACCTTGCACCTTCATTTGACCCTACAGGGCTCAACGGGCTAGGCTATGTTCTAGAAAAAATTGGCGGAGACAAAGTCGCTAGCATGGCTGGTATCGAGGATGTAAAAATGATAGTCTCTGGCAACCTTCTCGTCATGTTTCCCGAGGAACACAGTAGCATAGACGAGCTTTCCCGCAGAATCGAAGAGCGCCCCTTCCTAGAGAAATACGAAGGTTTCAACGTTATAGTAGCCTCAGGCCCCGAGGAAGAAGCTCCCGCCAGGTCTATGCACGTAGAAAACGCGCGTCTCTTACCTCTTGATACTTGGAGCGAATTTACGCCAGGCCACGTGGGAGAAGTTTTCTCCTATATAAAGGCGCGTAGCCCTAAGATCTACATAGAACTCGGATGCCTCCGCAAGGCAGGAGTCTCCGTTTTTACCTCTCAAGAAACCAGTGCGGCATTAAACGAGCTGTTAGAGCTAGCAATTATCCAGCTAGAGGACACCTCAACGCTGCCCGTTGAAAAGCGCGTCGTCGACGAAGAAACAACTTTCCACGGTCTCCTCGAGGACTCGGGAGTCTACGTGGTATGGATAAGAGCGGGCGGTGAAGAAGAAAAAGTCGTGGATGCACTAGCAACGGCGGCCTTGTCGATAGTTAACAGTTATGCCTTCCTCTCTATCTAAAAAATTAAATAGAGCCCGAGGCCTCTTCAGGGAGGATGATGAAAAAGGGACGATGAACCGTGAATGGTGATCGCGCGAGCAGCCACTGACGTGATTAAGGTGTAACAGCATGACCGTGTGGAGACTTAAATGCGAGAAATGCGGTACGATAAGGGAGGTAGATCTCGGATTCAATCTAAATGAGTTTGAAAAAATATACATCTACTGTAGCACATGTGGCCAAAATACTTTCCACAAAGTTTTGGGTCCCCAGGAAAGCTAATACATCGAGTTATTGCACCACGGATAATTCTCTCCACTCAGTCGTTAAAGCCCTTAGTACGCAATTAGACGTCCTGTTGGTTGGCGGCCCCGCCGGGATTCGAACCCGGGACCTGCGGCTTAGAAGGCCTTAGCGCCCCTAGAGGGGGTGCCGCCATGTCCACTAGGCCACGGGGCCGCTGTTACATTTACAAGGCTCGTCTTTAAATCCTTTAGCGGAGTCCATGCATAGGCGGCATGTGGCGGATAGTCTTCACTACTAGCAGGCACCCAACGCCTCCCGTTAGGAGGCTTGCAAGAGAACTCTCCCGTCTAGTATATGGCGGGTACAGGGTGAATAGGGGCGGCTTAAGCGAGGAGGAACTCTGTGTTTTAGCTAGAGAGCACGGAGCTGAACGCGTGGTAATTGTAGGGAGAGGGCGGGGAGGGAATCCTGGGAGAATAGTTTTTCTAGAATGCGGAGAGCGCTCCCCTATAAGGCTCCCCTTTGTGATAGGCCTTAGAGGAGTAATTTTTCTTGGTAGAGCGGAGAGGAGTAAAGACGTGACGCCTATTTACAGCCTAGGCGGCTGCGGATACTTCTGTGAAGAGCTCTCAATGGCGTTCAATATACCATATCTCGGCGAGTACGGAGAAGAAGTTAAAGGTAGGGTTATGCTCGTAGAGTATATTGGAAAAAGGCTTCTAGCGGTCATAAAGTTTGTTGAAGAGGGCCGAGAGATAGGTGTAAAGCTCCTGGTAAACAAGGCTGCGGTCGTGCGGTGGCAGAAAGATGGCAGTATTTAAGGCTGTGATAAAAGTAAACGTTGGGGAAGACGCGGCCGTTCTCTACAAGGCTTTGTATCCAGAAGAGAATTCTCCTCCTTCCCATCGTTCAAGGATGAGCGTTGTAATGGCGGGTGGAGAGGAGGTTCGTGTTACTGTTATTAGCTCTGACCTTGCAAGTTTTAGGGCGGCGCTCAACAGCGTGTTCAGGCTGCTGGGTGCTGTGGAGTCTGTAAAGAGTGTAATATACGAGAGGCATATATAGTTTCGACTGTAGTCGTTACTGATTTTCTATTGCTAGATACTCTTATATACAATTCAATTTTCTAAAATTTAGAGCTCTCATGGCGGGGACAACTCTTCCAACAAGAAGAATGACATGTTACGATTGCCCCTACTATCTACGTAGTAGGAGTTACTGTCTTAAATTAAAACAGGTGGTCCCCGACCCCAATAACCCTCTCTGCCAGACACTTCAACAGCCGGCTATGTCGAATCCGGGCACAGGGGCCCCCATAGCATCAGCGGCATCGCCACAGGCTAACGTTGCCGTCCCAGCCCAGGCTGTAACTTATGCCCAGCAGTACGGTGTGCCCAGGGAAGCCACCGGCTATAGTCCGTTCAAAGTATATGCGCCAACTGGTGTGCCCAAACTCGACGAGATACTTGGCGGCGGCTTTCTCAGAGGAAAAACCTACCTAGTGGCTGGTGAAGCCGGATGCGGAAAGACAATTCTCTCCTTACAGTTTCTCCTCCACGGGGCATCTCTCGGAGAGCCTGGAGTATACATAGCCATAGACGAGCCTACAAGCCAGCTTCTCCGGGGCCTCAGAATGTTCGGCTGGGACGTAAGGCCGCTCATAGCCGAGAGAAAGCTCCTATTCCTCGACATGAGGACGCACTTTAGCAAGATCTACTTGAGGGATGAGCGCCGCAAGATAGAGCCAAAGTATGTTATAGAGAGCATATTAAACGCTGCGAAGAAGATCAGGGCGAAGAGGCTAGTAATAGACCCCATAGCGCCCCTGGTTTACGGCGGGAAAGAGGAAGACGTGCTATACGCCAGAGAGTTTCTGAGGGAGATGGTTTTCGCTATCGAAAAGACCGGCGAGCTTACAACAATAATGACTAGCGAGATACCCACTGGAAGCACAAAGCTAAGCCGCTTCGGAGTAGAAGAGTTCCTAGCTTCAGGAATAATAGTGCTGAGCATAGAGGAAATTGACGGGGAGATCGAGCGCGTAATGTACATCAGGAAGGCGAGATGGGCGCCAGTAAAGCCCAGCAAGTACATCTTCGAGATAAAGACCGGGGAAGGTATAATAATAAGGGAGTCTCTCAGCGAGTACCTGAGGCGTATAAGAGCTAGGCGGTAGACGTCCCGAGAAGGGGCGCCGGGAAAGTAATAATTATCTATTATTCCCAACTTTTACACCGTCCATGTCACATACATCCGAGGAAAACGCTCCCTCAAGGGTATGGGTAAAAGTAAGGGCAGGCGATTCCTACACTATAAAGTGGGGCAAAGAGATAGTCCGCTTCCTGGAAAACCGGGGAGTAGAGGTCTACGTGGATCCTCTCCTCGGCTACTCCGTTAACGCTAAGGTGCTCCCTGAAACAAGGCTTGAGAGCCTAGATATGGCCATAATAGTAGGGGGTGACGGAACACTCCTGAGAACAGTGCAAAAGAGCAAAGGAGTAATACCGCCGATCCTCGGCTTCTCGGCTAAAAGCCTCGGATTCTTCTTCGAACACAACGTGGAGAACTTTAGAGGCGTCCTAGAAAAGGTGTTAAGAGGCGCATATAAGATCTATAACGTCTCCCTAGGCGGCTTCGCCGCGGGAAATGTGAGAGGAGTTTTCCTAAACGAAGTCTCTCTCTGGGCTGAGAACGGCAAAGTTATAGAGTATGAACTCGAAGTCGAAGGAGAAAAAATATACCATGCGCGGAGCGACGGAATAATAATCAATACTCCTGCAGGCAGCACGGGGCACGCTCTCTCCTATAACAGTCCAATATTCTTCTGCTGGGAAAGACGGCTCCTAAGCTTTATACCCGTAGGTGCCCTCTCACCGCTGATAAAGCCTATAGTAGTCGCTGAGACACCCATAAAAATACGCCTTCTCACATGGCCTGCACTGCTGATAGCCGATGGACAGCGAAGACTAGAGCTAAAAAGCGGCTCGGTGATAACGGCAACGCCTGGAGCCGCGACGCTAGGCCTTGTATACACAGAAGGCCCGTTAATAACGCCGGAAAAAATACGGGAGCGGCTCTTCGACAGAGGATTCTCAACGATAGGAGGCTAGTCCTCACTAATAGCTAGTTCCAGCGCCCTGCTAAAGTTATGCGTGGGCTCCAGCCTATTCTCATCCCTGAGAAGCCCCTTCTCAACTAGCTTCTCAACGGTTTCCTCAACACTTATCCCCCAGTACACTGATAAAAGGGCGACCAGGCGTTTAGCAGGGGTCGTAGCCGGCAATCTAACCAGCCTGGCATAGGCCCTTGAAAGCCCCCCGATAATCTCCCTGAGAGTATCTGTGTCCGCGTTAGTCTCTATATATCCTCCTTTCAGCAGTCTCGCCTCAAACCCCTTAAGCTTTAAGAGCTCCACCACAACCTGTGGCGACA
Organism: Thermofilaceae archaeon; assembly: GCA_027027675.1. Taxonomy (GTDB): domain Archaea; phylum Thermoproteota; class Thermoprotei; order Thermofilales; family Thermofilaceae; genus JALVKT01. The sequence goes on from JALVKT010000092.1 coordinate 65,676, forward strand.
CAGGCGTTTTCGACTCCGAGATAGAGAGTAAAGTAGAGAAATCGTATCTCCTAAGGCCTGGCGTATACGTGCCCCTAACGGTGGAGTAGAGAGCCTGGATCCTCCTAACTATCTCCTTGTACCTGTCGCCTCTAGCGTAGACGTATATCTTCACCTTGTTCATCTTGAGCTCCCCAGCTATCTCGGAGCCTATTGTAGCCTCTAGGGTCTCCAGAAACTTTACCGCGTCGCTGGGGCTCCTAAACACCAGTGTTATGGGGTTGCGGCGCATCAGAATCACTTAACCAAATAGTATATGCTGGCCTTCTTCCTAACCCTGCTTCCACAGTAGGGGCACACCAGATAATTCCCCTTCTTGCGAAGAATGGACATGCAGTGCGGGCACCTCGCCAAAACGACGCCATACTCGCGGCCCCGAGTAGACAGCACGTAGGGCGGCCCGCCCTCTTCGGAGACATAGGCTCGTAATACATCCCCGTAAGAATACACGTTAAATATGTTCCTTACAGGGTCAGAGCTAATATTAGAGGCCGGGAGAATTCCGGAGTAGGGCCTCAGCAGAAGTATCCCATGGGGAACCCCCTTCTCTCCTCCCTTCTCTATAAGCATTATCTTCACAAAGGCTATCGTCTCCCTAACACCGTCAAGGTAACCGTAAACCACGTCTCCCTTAGAGAGGAGCCGCGGCTCCTTCACAGGGTCAACCTCCACCACGTGCTTAACATTGTCCCTCAGCAACAGCCCGATAATCTTAGACCTTAACACGCTGTTCTCGGCATCTACATAGACGTTCTTCCCGGCGAGGTACTCCTCAATGACGCCCACGGGCTCTCCGGGCACCACTGTGTTCCCTTCTTCTCCCATACTAAACTCCCTTGCACACTATTCTGAGGGCCACTATATCAACGCAGTGCATACGGCGGGTATGAAAGAAGAAGACTGGCGGAATACATATCTTATCAACAAGTATTGTCTCGACACTGCTACAGCCAAGCTCTAAAGCCTTTTTAGAAACAAACCTTAGCGTCGGCAGCTTATGTATAGAGTAGACGACGCGTCCCAGAGCAGCGGCCACGCTCAGGAACCTCACATCAGCACCCCTACTATGAACGCCAAAAGGAGGATTTTCCAATACAGTGTCAAACCTTTTCGCCCTTAAAGGTAGATATTCTACGTCACACGTCAAGCACCCAGCCCTCTCTCCCATTCCAGCCTCGCCAGCCCGCCTACAAGCCGCCTTAAGAGCCTCCCCGTCAACGTCTACGAGCAAAGCCTCCGAAGCCCCCAGGTACAGCGCCCCAAGCCCCAACCTGCCAGTGCCCGCGCCCAAATCAACTATGGCCCGGTCTACAATGTCTCCATACCTGGTCTCCGCGATCCATAGAAGACGGGCTGCCAATGTAGAAGGCGTCGCATACTGCTCCAGCTTTACCTGGGGCCTCTCAAACGGGGGGATAGACTGTATAAAAAGCTCCAGCTCCTTCAGCTTTACGCCCCGCATCCAATTACCGCTAACGCCCGCCAAGCTTATACCTCAGTATAGCGGCTATCCCACCAAACGTTTTAAGCAACTCCTTACCCTCACTCGTCTCCGTGGACACAAGCACGACCTCTGTTCCGCTTTGAGCGGCAAGCTCACTGAGCTCCTCTATCAAGAGCTTCTTCTCCACAATCTCCATGTCTCCACCGCACTTAGGGCACTTAAGCTGCGAAATCTGTTCCTCAGTGAACGTACCCTCTATCTCGTGGCCACATTGCATACACTTCGCCTTAACCCTATACTTGTTGAGCCCCTCAGACACGAGCAGAGTTTTTACGGCCCCCGCCTCTAGAGCACGCCGTATCTCCCTCTCACCGTAGAGGGCAAGCCCAGTATCCCTGGCCAAGTGGTAGAGAAACTCGTTCATCGCCTCCCGCTCCCGGATATACTGGGCGTCCTTCAACAGGTCCTTCGCTCTTTCAGCGAGCTCGTAGATGCCAGCGTACCCCCCATAGCCAACGTCGAATATCCCGATTATCTTCTTCTTCAGCTCGTAGTGGAGGTAGTCTCCCTCAGCGAACTCCTTCTTAGCGGGCCCGGGCCCACCAATGACTATCCCTTTAAGCTCGTCCTTTATCGGGAGAAAGATCTTGTTAGCGTGCTCCCCTATCCTCTTGTAAAACTCGTGGGTAAGCTGCTCAATTATCCTCTCAAACCTCCTAGCAGACTGGCCGCCAGCCCTGTGCTTCCCAGGTATACCTGAGGTAAGCTCATCCACCACATCCAGGGTTCTACCCCTAAGAATTCCTATAGCTGCCTCTCCCCTCTCAACGACTATAAGGCCGTAAGCCTCCTTAACACGTATCATGTCCTCCAGAATGTCGGTGTGAAACCTTGAGTCACACCTGTAAAGCCATATTTTCAGCTTCTGCGGGGGCTCGAGGAGGTGAATCTCCATTTCCTCGTTGCCCGGCGCGTCGCCAGCCACATAGCCAGCGAAGATTATGAGACCGTTAGGCGGAGTCTTCCTGAATAGCTTCAGCCTGTTTATTATCGCTGCCAGGGCGTCCATGACGTGGTGCCGTGTAACCCTGTCTTTGATGTTAGACGCCGTGGAATACTCGTACCAGAGAGTGTTCAAGACGTCAGATATGGGACGGCCAGCGGGAATGTACACTGAGACGAGCTCCGTCCCCCTACCCTTCTTCTCCTTTAACTCCTTGACTAGCCTCTCAAGCTTTAACCTTTCAACCTCATCCATTGCCAACCCTGCACACCCGTGAAAGCGCCTTTATACGAGCCACCACCTAACCGCAATAGGTGATAACGTGCTGGTTATAAAAATTGGAGGCCACCTCTTATTTGAAAAGGGCCGTCTACGCCGCAACTACATACGTTCTCTACTAGGCGCCATAAAAAAGCTGTCCAGGGAAGACGACCCAATAGTTGTTGTCGGCGGAGGCCAAGCGGCCAGAGAGTACGTCACAGCGGGTAGAGAACTCGGCGTAAACGAGTCACTCCTCGACATGCTCGGCATACAAGCTTCAAGGGTAAACGCCGCTCTCCTCCACACGGCGTACCACGGCTCTCCCCCAGCCATACCCACGACGATAGAGGAAGCTGGAAGGCTGTCAAGGCTCTACAAGCCCCTCTTCGTGGGCGGGCTACAGCCGGCCCAGTCAACCACGACTGTTGCCGCACTCCTCGCAGAGGCATTTAACGCGCCACTATACATTGCAACTAACGTGGAAGGAATATTCACGGACGACCCCAGGAGAAACCCCGAGGCAAAACTGCTGAAGCAGGTACACATATCCAGGCTAAAGGAAATGTTCTCCTCCCCCAGCGCCGCCGGCGGCTACGCCCTACTGGACCCCCTAACCATCGCGGTGCTCGAGAGAAGCAAGATACCCACAAGGGTCTTCAGCGGAGAACCCCCAGAAAACATTCTCCGCGCGGTTACAAAGGGGGACATAGGAACCCTCGTAACCTATCGCTAGCCGCGCTTTTTGAGGAGAGCTATGAAGAAGCCCGGAGTACCATGCACGTCAGGCTCAAAACGTATGCCAGGCACCCCTAAGAAGGCTGCCGAGCCCAGTGCAAGGCTCACTGGGACAGGCGTCAACCCGAGCTCCGAGGCAGCATAGATAACGTTTAGCTCGTTCTCCTCAAGAGTCAACGTGCACGTCGTGTAAAGCAGAAGCCCGCCTGGACGCAAAACCTTCGCGGCTTCACGCATAAACTGCCTCTGATACTCAGACAACATCTTAATATCACGTAGAGACCTGTTATAGGAAAGCTTCGGCCTAACCCCCAATGCGCTACACGGAGGGTCGAGTATAACCTTGTCGACGCTCTCCCGGCCTACCACCTCGGAGACATACCTTGAATCATGAACAACTGTTTTCACGCTTCTAAGCCCAAGCCTAGAGGCGTGCCACCTAATCTTCTCAACCTTCTTCTCCGTCCTGTCCACAGCTATGACTTCGCCGGCATCACGCATCATCTCTGCCGCATGGGTTGCCTTCCCGCCAGGGGCGGCGCACATGTCAAGCACAGTCTCCCCAGGGCGGGGAGAGAGAACGTGCATCGCAGCCATCGAAGGGAGGCTTTGATGATATATTATCCCTTCAGTGAAAAACCTGTGATTCCTCAGGGAAACCACCCTGTAGGGAGACCTAATATTCCATACGGCAAGCCCCCTCCACTTCTCGATGATTTCTTTATGACTCATATACGCTATACCATTGGCCACGGGGACGCCCTCCGGAGAAACCATGGTTACGAGTTCCCCCCGCTCCATCCTCTCAGGCTTCGGGATGCCGGGAGCATAGAGATCGGCGCCCATATAGATACTCTCTGCGGCATGCTTGTCAACCACCACTCGCCTGCCAATAGTGAAAACCTCGTAGACTCCGTGGACCGGGAAGCGTATCGCCTCCCGTATAACGGGATGCTGTGACGCCGGGAACCCCTCGCTCCGGAGAACGTTTACAGCGTCCCTAGGGCTCATCTTCAAGACGTTCACGCGCACATAGTAGTAGGGGCCGGGGGCCGCCACTGCGCCTAAGATGCTACGCACACCCTCAAGCGAGTAGAGTAGCGCTAAGTGTTCTACAACGTCTACGGGGTACCTGAACCTCCTGGCTAAAGCCTCGGCTGTAAGTGGCATCCGGCTTCACATTTGTAGATAGAATTTATATACTGCATTCTTCTACGTGTGTTGCCGAATGGGCGATGAATAGGTGAGCGACATGTCCGAGAAGCCGTTTTATGTAAGATTTATAGTGCCACCCGAACTCGCGGAAAAAGCGTACCAGGCGCTAAGCATAGCCAGGGAAACCGGCAGGATAAGGAAGGGAACCAACGAGACCACCAAAGCCGTCGAGAGAGGCCAGGCGGTACTCGTACTCATAGCGGAAGACGTAGATCCTCCCGAGATAGTGGCTCATCTCCCACTGCTATGCGAGGAGAAAAAGATCCCCTATGTCTACGTGCCGTCCAAGGAGCGGCTAGGTAAAGCCGCCGGCATAAACGTTCAGGCGGCAGCCGCGGCCATAATCGACCCTGGCGACGCCAAAAACCTTGTCGACGAGATCATAAAAGAGGTAAATGAGATAAAGGTTAAGGCCGGCGTGGCCTAAACCCCTCTTATACCCTAAATTTTTATTAGCATCCTGCCCCGCACCACATAGGGTGTCTATATGGCAGACAAGTGGAGCGACGCCACTCCCGCCGAGGTTATACAGATAGTTGGCCGTACAGGCGTTACCGGAGAGGTTACACAGGTACGCGTACGCGTACTCGAGGGGCGGGACAAGGGGCGCATACTGACTAGGAACGTGAAGGGCCCGGTAAGGCTCGGAGACATTCTAATGCTGCGCGAGACTGAGAGAGAGGCGCGCAAGATATCTACGAGGTAAAACCTGCCTCAATTTTTCTCCCCTGAAAAGTGTAGTGCGGCCGTACTACCCTGGTACTTCGAATTTACTTTCACCATACTAACCAGGTTATTTTTGAGTGCCTGGCCGCCGCAGCATGATACCGTATGGATAAGGAACTCGCGTCGACACTGTTCTACGGGGACATAAACATCCCCGTAGTGGCTCTCAAGGAAGGCTCCTATAGGGTAGGCCTCCTTGAAGTAAAATTTAAGCCGGGCATGAAGACGGAGGTTCCATATAGGGTTCTACAGAACCTCTTGGAGAAGAAGATAGTGGAAGTAGACGTTGACAGCATTTTGGAGCTGCACCCGCTAAAAAAGATACAGTGGATGGAAAGCCGCACAAAAGAACTCACCAAGCTGGATGAGGGCTTCTACGTCAAAGCGAAGCTCTACTTCAGCCATTTAAGGGAAAAGGCACGCCGAGACGAGAACGCAGAGATAGAGCTGGCGAAAGCAAAAGTGCTCTTCGAAGACATTGTAAGGCTGCGGCTCACGAAGATCGCCAGGCTCGCCATGGCCGACCCAACGCCCTCCCGCGACTTCATGGAGAAGATGACTAGGGAAGAACGCGTGTTCTACGCTAAGATGTGCCACCTCATCAGTGAGTGGGAGAAGGGGCTTAAAGCCCTCGTTGAAGGGTGGGAGAAGTGACCGCCGCAGTCGCAGAGGTTGAGACGATACCCCTCAGCGAGAAGATAGCGCTTTTCCTAAAAGGCTACGAGAAGGACGGCAGAGAAAAGTACAGGGAGAAAATTAGAAGAATGAGCATCGAGAGGAGCGTCTCTCTGGTCATAGACTTCGATGACCTCTTACAGTTCGACAAGACGCTAGCCAACGTCTTCCTTGAGCATCCGCGGGAGTTCCTCGAGGCCGCAGCGGAGGCAGTAAAAGTCGTAATGCTTACAGAGAACCCCGATTACGCCAGAGAGGTAAAAGAGTTTCACGCGAGGGTTAGGAGGCTCCCTGAGAACCTGCACGTGGGGATTAGGGATCTGCGCTCCAGGCACATCGGAAAAATAGTCTCTGTTGAAGGGATAATCACCAAGATAACGCCTGTAAAGCAGCAGCTCAAGAAGGGCGTTTTCAGGTGCCTCACGTGCGGTTACGAGGTAGAGGTGGAACAGGGGGAACGGGGCCTGGTACAGCCGACCCAGTGCCCCAGGTGTAAGGAGGAGGGGAGAAAAAGCAGGGGCTTCACACTAGTGCCTGAAAAAAGCGTCTTCGAAGACGTCCAGAAGTTCATGCTGCAAGAGAAGCCTGAGGAGTTGCCCCCGGGCCAGCTGCCCCGAAGCATCGAAGTGATAGTGAGGCACGACCTGGTAGACACGGTTAGGCCGGGCGACAGGGCGGTCATAGTGGGCTTCGTTATGGTGGCCGAGGACAGGAGGCTAATGCGTAACTCGCCCCTCATATTCCACCCGTACCTCGAAGCAGTTCACGTGGAGGTCTCGACGAAGGAGAACCTCGACGTCGAGATAACTCCTCAGGACGAGAAGGCTATACTCGAGCTGGCCAAAAACCCGGACATTAGGGAGCGGATCGTAAACGCGATCGCCCCATCGATCTACGGCTACAGGGAGATAAAGAAGGCTATAGCGCTCCTACTCTTCGGCGGCGTGCCAAAAGTGTACCCCGACGGCGTCCGCGTGAGGGGGGACATACACATACTCCTCGTGGGAGACCCGGGAACCGCTAAGAGCCAGCTTCTCCGCTACGCCGCCTCAATAGCGCCCCGAGGAATATACACCACCGGGAAGGGAGCGACCGCCGCGGGCCTGACAGCCGCGGTTGTCAGGGAGAAGAGCACCGGAGAGTTCTACCTTGAGGCAGGAGCTCTCGTACTCGCGGACGGGGGAGTGGCTGCTATCGACGAGTTCGACAAGATGGAGGCGCGTGATCGCGTAAGTATACACGAGGCCATGGAGCAGCAGACCGTCAGTATAGCGAAGGCGGGCATAGTGGCGACGCTAAACGCTAGGGCCTCGATTCTTGCGGCGGCGAACCCCACCTTTGGGCGCTACCTCTATAACAAGACGATTGCCGAGAACATAGACCTCCCAGTAACCATCCTCTCAAGGTTTGACCTCATATTCGTGATCCAGGATAGGCCGGACAAGAAGAGGGATCGCGAGCTAGCCGAGTACGTGCTCGACTTCCATAGGGGCGCTTACCCGGAAACCTTGGAGAGCCTAATAGAGCCCCTACTGTTGAAGAAGTACATAGCGTATGCCCGGAGATACGTGAAGCCGAAGCTCACCGAAGAGGCGAAGAAGAAAATAGTGGAGTACTATGTTTCCATGCGCGCGAAAAGCGAGGCGCCCGACGCGCCGATAGCCATAACCCCGAGACAGCTGGAGGCGCTCATCAGGCTTGCAGAGGCGCACGCCAAGATGGCGCTGAAAGAGGTTGTAACGGAGAAGGACGCTGAGGCCGCGATAGAACTCATGGAGTACTTCCTACGAAACGTTGGAGTAGACACTGCAACTAAGGCGATCGACATAGACGTCGTAATGACCGGGAAGCCGAAGTCCCAGCGGGAAAAGATAGTCTTCATACTCGACCTTGTAAAGGAGATGGTCCGCGAAAACGACGGGAAACCTGTCTCAAAGGAGGAGGTGATAAGCAAGGCGGCGGAGAGAGGCATCGACGAGCACTTTGCGCGCCGCGTACTAGAGGAACTTATTAAGAACGGTGAACTATTCGAGGCTGAGCCCGGCTACGTGATGAGGGTCTAGCGGCGTCACTATGAGCGTTGAGGAGATACTTGGAGGCGTATTTCCGCGCAGGGTACTCTCCCTGCTTGAGAGGAGGGGTGTAAAGAAGCTCTACCCCACTCAGGTAGAGGCGATAAAGGCCGGCCTGTTCTCAGACCTGAGCATGATAGTGAGCGCCCCCACAGCTTCGGGGAAAACGCTGGTAGCTGTGCTCGCAATGCTCTACACGCTGCTTCGCGGAGGCAAAGTCCTATACCTCACACCCCTCAGGGCCCTGGCCAGCGAGAAGTACGAGGAATTCAAGTCGCTCTTCACAGAGCTAGGGTTTAAGGTCGCAGTGAGCACCGGAGACTACGACCAGGCCGACCCCTGGCTCGCAAAATACGACGTGATAGTCTCCACAAACGAGAAGGCGGACAGCCTCGTGAGGCACAGGGCCCCTTGGCTGAGCAGCATACACCTCCTAGTGGTAGACGAGATACACACCCTGGGCTCCGAGAGGAGAGGCGCAACCCTCGAAGTTCTCCTCACAAGGCTTAGAACCGAGATGAAAGACGGGATGAAAATACTGGGGCTAAGCGCCACAGTAAAGAACCTCGAAGAGCTCGCCAAGTGGATCGAAGCACGACCTGTAAGAGTTAACTGGAGACCCGTAAAGCTTAAGGAAGGCGTATACTACGACGGCCAGATATACTTCGAAGACGAGACCGTGAAGCTCGGCTACTTCGACGACCCCTACCTCGACCTCCTAGAGGACATCACCAGGAAGGGGGGACAGATGCTCCTCTTCGCCCCCACGAGGCGGTCAGCGGTCGCCGCCGCCAAAAAACTCGCACGAATATCCCAGCGCCGCCTAAGCGACAAGGAAAGGCGAAGCCTAAAAGAGGTGTCGGCGAAGCTGCGCAGGGTCTCCAGCGACAAGGTTACAGCCCTACTCGCCGACCTGGTGGAGCGCGGAGTAGCGTTCCACCACGCAGGCCTAGCGCCGGCGGCGCGCAGGCTTGTGGAGGACGCTTTCAGGGGCTTCCTACTTAAAGCTGTGAGCGCCACCCCCACCCTCGCGGCCGGAGTAAACCTCCCGGCACGTAGAGTAGTGATTTCAAGCTACAGGAGGTTTAACGTGGAACTCGGCTACTATGAACGCATCCCGGTGATGGAGTACAAGCAGATGGCGGGCAGGGCGGGAAGGCCGCAGTACGACAAGGAGGGAGAAGCTATTCTCATAGCACGCACAATCGAAGAAGTAGACTACCTCTTCGACGAGTACATACACGCCGAGCCCGAAAAAATACTGTCACAGCTTGGAAGCGAGCCAGTGCTGCGCTCCCAGCTTCTCTCCGTGATAAGCACTGGGGGCGTGGGCAACGTCGAGACACTAGAGAAATTCCTGGAAAAAACCCTCTACTCCGTACAGTTCGGGATATTCTCCCTCAAAGCGCTGGCATCCCGAATCCTCAGACGCCTCGGGGAGAAAGGCCTAGTCGTGATAGAGGACAGCGGCACCCTCTCCGCCACTCCACTCGGCAGGAGAACCGCCGAGCTCTACATAGACCCTGAAACCACGATCGAAGGAGTAGAGTTCTTCAAAAGCCACGGAGAGCCGAGCATCCTGGCATACCTCATGCTCCTCTGCCACACGCCAGACATGTCCACCCTCTACCTACGACGCAACGAGAAGGAAAAACTCCTTGAGATAGCCGAGGAGAGAGCCGGCGAGATCGGATACAGGATGCCGCTAGACGATGTAGAACTCGAGTTCTTCCTCTCTAGGCTTAAAACAGCACTCCTCCTAGAAGACTGGATCGAAGAGGCCGGCGAAGACACGCTAGTGGAAAAATACGAAGTCGGCCCAGGAGACATATACTCGATAACACAGACTGCCGAGTGGATAGCCTTCTCCCTCTCACAGATAGCTGACATACTTGGCTACACCCTCCACTCCGCCAACCTAAACATACTAAGCAAACGCATAAAGCACGGAGTACGCGAGGAACTGCTAGAACTCGTAGCCCTCCCAGGCATAGGAAGGGTTAGGGCGAGAATACTCTACAACCACGGCTACAGAAGCCTACTCGACCTGGCCCAGGCAAGCGTGGAGGAGCTGGCAAAGATAAGGGGCATAGGCCCCTCCCTGGCGGAGAAGATAAAGAAATACTTCGAGTCACCCTCCACGGGGGAAGCCGAGGAGGGAGAAGCCCCCCTACAAGAAACGATAGACGCCTTCTTCTAGACACCTACGTAATCCAATCCTAAAAATATCCTCTAACACACTATCCTAGAGGCGGCGATGATGAACTGGCGATCGTCGACCGGTGAGAGGCAAGAGTACAGCTGAAGCCGCCCCTAGGTAGAGAGCAATGACGTGCGGGCTCCGCAGATACGTGAAACACTTCCTCTCACAGACGGGCTTCCGCCCGAGAAAAAGGCGTGGACAGAGCTTCCTAGTAGACTGCAGAGTAGCCGAGAAGGTCGCGGAAGAAGCCGCCGCAGAGGAAGTATACGAGATAGGGGTCGGCCTAGGCTCCCTCACCTTCTACCTCTCACGGACCTCCAGCCACGTGGTCGGCGTGGAAATAGAAGAAAAACTTGCAAGGTACACGCGGGAAAACCTCGGCATCCCAAACCTCGACCTTATAGTGGCCGACGCCCTCAAAATAGTACCTGGCAGACACGTTGAAAGCGTAGCGTCCAGCGTCCCCTACTCCATATCCTCGCCACTAATAGTACACCTGTGCCGCAACGTAGCATTCACAAAAGCAGTCCTCATACTCCAAAAGGAGTTCGCCGAAAGACTCCTCGCCAAGCCCGGAGCCAAAAACTACGGGAGAATAAGCGTCCTATCCTCGCTCTGCTTCACAACCGAGAAACTGTTCAACGTAAGCCGCAAGTCCTTCCTCCCCTCACCAGAAGTCGACTCAGTCGCGCTACGGCTCTCCAAGAAAGCCCTAAGCCCCAGCACACTAGAAGCCGTGGAGAAGGTTACAGGAAAACTGTTCACCTACAGGCGCCGCCTACTCCGCTCAGCACTCAAAAAGGCCTACCCCGGAGCACAGCCACCGCCAAGCCTGGAAAATAGAAGAGTCTACCAGATAACACCGCAGGAATTCCTGTTACTCGCAAAAACCCTGGAAGGGGCTACTTAAGCCCCATACGTTTAAGCTCCTCAGGCGCAAACGTCTTCCCAAGCTGCGTGCGAGGCACCCATGCGCCACCAGCAAACGTGTAGCCGCACTTCTTGCAACGCCACACCCCAATGCTAACCCTCACCAGCGTCCCCCTTGAGTGGCAGCGAGGACATCTGTGCTTCTTACTCTTCATCTTCTTCTCTATCGCCGCAACCCTCTTCCTCAGAGTGGAGCCGTACCTCGCGCCGAAGCGGCCGGCGCTGCCGACAACCTTAGTCCGCCCCATCAGGTGTCACCCGCCATATCTTCGCCAGCCCAATTATATGCTTATGCACCCGGCTTCCCCGGAAGCTTCTCGAAAAGCTTCGGCGCCACCTCCAACGCAATGTCCCGCGCGTCAAGCAGCTCTTTCACCCTAAACGCCCCTGAGCCGCCCTTCTGTATGCCGCAAATGTTTAAGTCCTCGTTTACGGCGTAGGTTATCCTAGCGTCCGCGGCCAGCTCCTCCTCAAACGTCGGGTCGACAACGAGGAAGTCCTCTATCTTAGCGATGGTCACGTACACTACACGTGTTTTTATCGGGAGCGGCTTTTTCTCCTCGGAAACCCTGACCTCTCCCTCCTCAACGGTGGCCACCGGCAACTTAGTGTCCAGGAGAGCAGACATCGCTGCCAGGCCGGAGGCATCTATCAGGTTCCCATAGTGGTCCAGCGGGTATATGTCAACAAATATAGTCCACACCTTCGAGCCGGGCACAAGCACGAGGGACTCGAGGTCCACAGCCTCGGCGCTGCGCAGCCCCCTATCTATAACCCTGGCAAGCTCGATCGCATCCTCGCCTGGAGGGCCGGGTTCAAACACGGGCGAGGCAACCGGTATAAACTCGGCGTTTACTATCTGAACCCCCATGTTCGGGGTGTCCGGGAAAGGCGTGCCAACGTCCACCTTGACCCCAGCTATAACCTTAGTGTCGCCCAGGCTTACGAGCGCGGAGCCCTCAGCCTTCCCAACGTAGCCAGTCTTAACCTCTATCTCCCTGTACTCCGTCAGGGAGCGCCCGTCCTCCCTCTCACCCTTCCTCAGCCCCGCGAGTATAACCTCCCTCTTGAGAAGCGACAATACTCCGGCAGACTTAGACTCACTCACTCTTCTCCACCTCCCTTACCACATCCACATACTTCTTCTTGAGAGCCCTCTTCTGCTCCCGATAAATCTTCTTTATAGGGTCGGCCACCATGCGGAACGCGTCCTCTATCTCCTGAGGGGTAAACACGCCGTCAGCCTGGAAAAGCGTGACATAGTTCAGCTGAGGCATCATGGCTATGGGCATGTCACCCTCACCGTACTGGTCCTCCAAGCCGTTCAAGTCGACGACGAGGCGCCCACCAACCTTTCCGATAGCAATGGCCGACACGAGGTCGCGCATAGCTATGCCGGCGTCCGCAAGGGCCACCGCCGCCGCAGTGATGCTAGCCGTCCTCGTACCACCGTCAGCCTCCAACACCTCAATGAAAACGTCTATCATAGTCCTCGGGTACTCGTTGAGGAACACCGCCGGCTCCAAGGCCTGCCTTATAACCATTGAAAGCTCAACCTCCCTCCTAGACGGGCTCGGGCTCTTACGGTCAGACACTGAGAAAGGAGCCATCGAGTAGCGGCACCTAATCACGGCCCTGTCCGGCTCCGCCAAGTACTTCGGCGTAGACTCGTGGGGGCCATAAACAGCAACGATAATCTTGTTGTTCCCAAGCTCGATGTAGGCCGAGCCATCAGCGTTTTTGAGGACACCAGCCTCTATCCTTAGACGCCGCATCTCATTTGGGTACCTGCCGTCCACGCGTTTACCGCTCTCATCGATCAACTGTATATTACTGTTTTTCATTACTACCTCCTCCTAACTCATTCAGCTTCTCCATGATAAACTCTCTTATACGGTCTGTCAGGCCCGAAGTGTGAGCCTCCCTCTCTATCTTCTTTATAGCCAACGCCGCAAGCTCCATCTTCGCCCTATCCTTGCCAACAATAACTATCCTGCCGTTCTTCCCCACCACGAGCTCTACCCCTAGCAGCTCCTTCAACATGTTAATCATGGAGCCCTTACGGCCAATAACCCTCGGAATCTTCGAGGGCGGAACCTCCACGACCAGCCCCTTAGGTATCTTTCCCAGCCTAGACTCCTTGATCGTAATCAAGGGGTCCCTAGCATAGTCGAAGGCCACGACCTTCGCGGCTATAATGTCCCCCACATCCAGGATCTTCGAAAGCTCGCTCCTCGGAACACTGGTTGGCTTCGAGAAAACCTCTGTGAGAGGAAGTATCGCGGGATAAGGCGAGTTAATGTCCACCGTCCAGTTCGTCATCCCAACCTCGACGATCTTCCCTATCACGAGGTCTCCCGGCGAAGGAATATACTTGCCCTTAAGCGTGACCAGGTTCACCCGCTTATTCTCCTTGTCAACGAACACGACGCCCAAAACCTTCGAGTAGTACTTCCCGTTCCTCTCGTAAACCTTACCCTCAACCCTAAACCTGTTCTTGTCAGCGATAAGCTCCCCAGGCACCACTATCTGGCGGTTCTCAACATACACAGGCATACTTTCACACCTACTTTGTACCCAGTATTTTAACCTCCCCCTCCCCACGAGTCAACGATGCAACCTTCTCCACAACCACGTTTTGCATGCCAGCGGGCACCTCGAGCTGAGCGAGCCACGTCCCATCCTTCATGTAAGCCTCCCTCACAATCCTCCCGAGCTTTGAAAGAGCCGGGTACGCCCTGCCCACATACTGGGGAGGAATCTTCACCGCTATCTCAGCCCTCGCTATCTTCATGGGCAGCACCAGCCTCAACGCCTTTATTATATCGTTGATCTGAGCCTCAACCGGCTTGTACGGGTCGACGCCGACCTTCGCCTGCTCCAGCGCCAGCTCTATCCTCTTAGGAGGTATGGGAAGATTCGTCCTAGGGTCAATGGCGTTTCTAGAGAGGAACTCTATTATCTGCCTCTTCTTTTTCTCCATAAGCTCCCTGCGCTGCTCGGAGGTTAACAGCAGCTCGCCCCGGCTCAGAATTATCTCCGCAACCTTGTATGGGTCGCTCGTCCCGAAAAGCTTCCTCAGCTCCGCCTCCGAGGCCTTTAGGCCCCGCTTAACGTCGTAGTATATAAACTCGCCCTCCAGAATGTCCCCTATATCCACCTTCTCCCCGCTCTTGTACCGCCACGCCTTGTCAACATGCACTATAATCTCGAAGCGCTTACCACCCTTCTCGAGCCTAGCCACAGTCAACTTTTTCGACATGACAATTACCAATGCTTATACGCTACTAGAGCTAAATCCTCTTTGCCCAACAAATGGCCGGCCAGCCCAGCGTCAACGCCAGCACACAACAAAAAGGAGAAGGTGCCTGGGGGAAGCCCTTACAGCTTCTCTATGTAAGACTCAACCTCTTCGCGCGAAAGCAGCCGGAAAACCTTGTCCTCAACGCTAATCCTCGCCATCTCAATGTTCTCCGCCTTAAACTCCTTCTCCATAGCCGCCCTAAGCGCCTTAAGAGCGAGCAGCGTAGCCTCCTCCAAGCTAATGTCGTCCCTATACTCCTCCGTAAACACCTCCAGCGCCCGCTGAGCGCCCGAGCCCACAGCCCTAGCCTTGCAGTGGAGATACGTGCCGCCGGGGTCAGTCTGTATCAAGTGGGGCCCAAGCCTGTCAACTCCCGCGAACAGGAAGGATACGCCGAACGGCCTCACACCCCCATGCTGCGTATACGCCTGCTTTATGTCACATATCCTCTTCACGAGCAGCTCGACCGGTATAGGCTCGCCATAGATTATCCTGTGGCTCTGAGCGTAGATCCGGGCCTGGTCTATGAGAACCCTTGCGTCGCCGAAGAGGCCGGCAAAAGCCAGCCCTATATGCTCGTCGACCCGCTTAATCTTCTCAGTACCCTCCACGAGGGGGAACGTGCTCCTCTTCTCCACCGCGAGCACAACCCCCTCCCTCGACTTGACGCCCAGCGCCGTCATGCCGCGCTTCACGGCCTCAAACGCGTACTCGACCTGGTAGAGCCGCCCCTCAGGGCTGAAGATCGTTATCGCCCTATCATACCCCATTCCAGGTGCAGCTGGAAACATTACTCTCAACCCCTACCTAGCATGTAGCGGTGCCAGATATTAAAAACATGTACGTTGACGCTCACCTTTATATCGCCTTTACCCGGACACATTATGAGGAGACTGGCATGGCGGAGGTTCTACCAGGCACAACGGTCGGGCTAAAAGTCGAGGAGGGAGTCGTGCTCGCAGCCGAGAAGCGCGTAGCCTACGGCTTCTACCTCATGAGCCGCGCCGGGAAAAAGGTCTTCCCCGTGCTCGACACCATGGGGATCGCGAGCGCGGGCCTCATGGCGGACATGCAGACCCTCGCCAGAATACTTGAGGCAGAGATAAGACTCTACGAGCTCGACACAGGCATAAAACCCAGCGTTTGGACGGCCGCAAAGCTCCTCTCAGCGATACTCTACGGCCGCAGGCTCCTCCCCTACTACGCCGAGGTGATAATGGGCGGCGTCGACGAGAAGGGCAGCCACGTATACTCCCTAGACCCCATAGGCGCCGTCATAGAGGAGAACTACGTCGCCGCCGGCTCGGGAGCCCAGCTCGCGATAAGCATACTTGAGTCCGAGTACAGGAAAGACATGAGCCTCGAAGAAGCCGAGCAGCTGGCGGTAAAGTCGCTTGAAGCCGCCATGAAGAGGGACGCGGTAAGCGGGGACGGAATAGACCTCCTAATAATATCGCCGAAGGGGAGCATAGAGAAAGAGATAAAATACCCGTTCGAGAAGAGCGTGGCACACTAAATTTTTTCCAGACGCCCCCATGAATTACATGGGACTTTAATGTCTAAGCTCGAGTTTTGGCTCCTCGACATAAACTACGACGTAGTAGGCGGAGTACCCGAGATTAGAATGTGGGGCGTCGACGCACAGGGGAGAAGAGTCGTAGTCATAGACAGGAGCTTCAGGCCCTACTTCTACGTGGTCGTCTCCGACTGGGGGGAGAAGCAGTCTGAGACCCTGAGGAGGGCCCTAGCCCCCTACGGCGTCATAAGCCTCGAGCCCGTAGAGAAGAGGCTCTTCGGAAGACCCGTAAAGGCGGTAAAAGTAACGCTGTCAAACCCACGCCTAGTCCCCAAGGCACGTGAAAGCGCGGCCCGGGTAAGCTTCGTCCAAGACGTCCTAGAGGCAGACATAAGGTTCTACATGAGATACATGGTTGACAACGGGATACTCCCGTCAGCCTGGCACACCGTAGATGTGGAGGAGGCCGACAAGCCCAAGCAGTGGGCCGTGGACGCCGTATACCTGGCGAAGAGCCCGCCCAAGCCCCTCAGCGAGGACAGGCAGCCGCCCCCGCTGCGCGTGGCAGCCTTCGACATCGAATGCTACAACCGCTACGGCGAGCCGGACCCCGAGAGAGACCCTGTAATCATAATAGGGGTGTCCGACGGCGCAGACGTAAAGCTCCTCACAGCCGAGGACAAGTCCGACGCCAGACTCCTCAGAGAATTCGTCGCCCTAATATCACGGATAGACCCGGACGTCATAGTCGGATACAACTCCAACCGCTTCGACTGGCCCTATCTCCTCGAAAGGGCATCCAAAAACCACGTCAAACTAGCCGTCACGCGCGCCGGCGGCCAGCCAGCCCCCAGCGTCTACGGCCACTACTCCGTCACCGGCAGGGCGAACGTCGACCTCTACGACTACGCGGAGGAGATCTACGAGGTAAAGGTGAAGAGCCTGGAAAACGTCGCCGACTACCTCGGCGTAATGAAGAAGGACGAGAGGGTACTCATAGACCCCAACCTCATATACGCCTACTGGGACGACCCCCAGAAAAGACCCACCCTGCTACGCTACGCCGAGGACGACGTGAAGAGCACCTACGGCCTCGCCGAGAAAACACTCCCCTTCGGCATACAGCTCTCAAGCATCGTCGGCCTCCCCCTCGACCAGGTCTTCGCCGCCTCCGTGGGAAACAGGGTTGAATGGCACCTCATACGGCAAGCATACCTCTACGGCGAACTTGTACCCAACAGGGTCGAAAGGGGCTACGAGACCTACAAGGGAGCCATAGTCCTGAAGCCAAAGCCGGGCGTCCACCAAAACGTCGCGGTAATAGACTTCTCCTCAATGTACCCCAACATAATGATAAGGTACAACGTCTCGCCCGACACCTACGTCCCCCCAACCGAGGAGGTAAGCGAGGACGAGGTATGGGTGGCGCCCGAGGTAGGCCACAGGTTCCGCAAACACCCGCCCGGCTTCTACAAGAAAGTCCTGGAACGCCTCCTAGAGGCCAGGCGCAGGATAAGGGAGAAGCTCAAGGAGCTAGACCCTGAAAGCCCCGAGTACAGGATCCTCTACGAGAGGCAGCGCGCAATAAAGGTGATCGCGAACGCCACCTACGGCTACTGCGGGTGGAGCGGGGCCAGGTGGTACAAGCGCGAAGTCGCCGAGGCCACCACGGCCTGGGGCAGAATGCTCATACGCCGAACCATAGAGTACGCCAGGAAACTGGGCCTCAACGTGATATACGGCGACACGGACAGCGTCTTCGTAAACTACGACCCCGACAAGGTGGAGAAGCTCATACGCTACGTCGAGGAAGAACTGGGCTTCGAGGTAAAAGTAGACAAGGTGTACAAGAAGGTCTTCTTCACAGAGGCAAAGAAGAGGTACTGCGGCCTCCTCGAAGACGGCCGCATAGACGTCGTAGGCCTCGAAGCCGTAAGAGGAGACTGGGCCGAGATATCCAAGGAGGTACAGGAAAAAGTCATAGAAATAGTCCTCAAGGAGGGAGACCCCTGGAAAGCCGTAGAATACGTCAAGAAGGTCATAGACGAGCTCAACGCGGGAAAAGTCCCCCTCGAAAAACTCATCATATGGAAGACCCTAACCAAGGAGCTCGACAGCTACGAGGTAGACGCGCCCCACGTGGTAGCGGCGAAGCAGCTGCTCGAAGCCGGCTACCGAGTCAGAAAAGGCATGAAGATAGGATACATTATAACAAAGAGGGGCGGCGAAAAAGTGTCCAGCAGGGCCAGGCCATTCTTCCTCGTAAAATCCATCGACGAGGTGGACACAGACTACTACATCCGCAGACAAATAGTGCCCGCCGCCCTAAGAATACTCTCGTACTTCGGGATAAAAGAGGAGCACATACTCGGCGGCAAAAAACAGGCCTCACTCTTCGACTTCTTCTAGCTACACCATGTCCAGCAACACAATGTAAAGGTCGTTCGCCGCCTCATTCAACGTGTCAGAGTTCTCCTCCAACATCTCAGCGATGTTCAGCAGCAACAACATGCTACTCTGAGACACGTTAGAGTCCAGTATCGTGAACAACGCAGACCTAAACCGCTCATCAATAACCCTCTCCCGCTCCCGAACCTCCTTTATCCTCCCAATCGCCTCCTCAGGCCTCTCCGTAGACTCCGCAAGTATAACCTCAAACCTCTGAATCATCTCCCCCAGCTTCTCGCCGATCTCCACAAGCTGCTCCAAAACCTCCCCGGGAACCCTCCACCTCTTCTCAATCAAAAAGCCAAGCCTATACGAGATACCGCTCAGCCTGTCAGAAACATTGTACAGCTTAGACTCAATCCGCATCCAATCCTCCCGGTGCGTTATACCCCTAGAAATCCTAGACAGGTAAGCCAGAAACTCCAGCTGAAGACCCTCAATATCCTCCCTACGCTCACGAATCCTCCCCAAAACGTTGCCGGCCTCCCCAGTCTCACCCCTCTCAATACCCCTCAACACCACGAGAATATCCTCAAGCATATCCCTAGACATCACAAGCTCCCTACGCAAAAGCCCCGTAAGCTTCACATCAGCAACCGACACGCTAGACACACCCCTCACCCCGCAGCCCTAACAGTAGCAATAGTCCTATCCGCGACACCATGCTCACGAAGCTCCTCCTCGTTACACCACACCTCATTCCGAGGCACACCCTCCCGCGCAACCGCGAAAAACCGCAGCCTCTTCTTACCCCCAATCACAACCTCAATCTCACCGCCAATACCCAGCTCCTTCATCATC
>JALVKT010000093.1 GCA_027027675.1 Thermofilaceae archaeon
CGCGGCGCCCCCGGAGGCTTCGAGGAGGTTCTAAGCGACGAGATAGTGAAGGTTTCTAGGGACGGCTTCGTCTTCGAAAGAGAGGGAGAGGAAAAGTGGATACCCTATCACAGGGTTCTCGAGATAAGGGAGCGTGAAACAGGGCGTCTAGTGTTCAGCAGGGAAAAGAAGGTGTATGACTTTAGGCCTTAAAAACTCCCCTTGTCGTACATGTAGACCATGAGGTCTACAAGCCTGTTGGAGTAGCCCCACTCGTTGTCGTACCAGGAGATCACCTTCACCATGTTGCTCTTCTCGCCTATCACGCTGCTGGCAAGGGAGTCGTAGATCGAGGAGTGCGGGTTGCCTATGATGTCACTGCTAACTATCGGCTCGTCCACGTACTGGAGTATGCCCTTAAGCTCGCCCTCCGCAGCCTTCTTGAAGGCAGCGTCCATCTCCTCCTTGGTGACCTCCCTCTCTAGGAGGGCCACGAAGTCCACCACGGAGCCGTCAGGCACGGGGACTCTCATCGACATCGCGTGAAGCTTGCCCTTAAGCTCGGGGAATATCTCCATTATGGCCTTGGCGGCGCCGGTGGTCGTAGGTATAATGTTTACTGCCGCCGCCCTCGCCCTCCTCGGATCCCTATGCGGGAAGTCAAGTATCCTCTGGTCGTTCGTGTAGGCGTGGACGGTGGTCATCATGCCCTCTATTAGGCCGAAGTTCTCCTTGAGCACCTTCACTACTGGCGCGAAGGCGTTGGTCGTGCAGGAGGCATTAGAGATTATCACGTGCTTCTCCGGGTCATAGGCTTCATGGTTCACGCCGAGCACTATTGTGACGTCCGGCCCCTTCGCGGGGGCGGAGATGACAACCTTCTTCGCGCCGGCCTGGAGGTGCTTAGAGGCACCCTCCCTGTCCCTGAACCTACCGGTGGACTCGAGGACGACGTCTACCCCGTAGTCCTTCCAGGGGAGCTTTGCAGGGTCAGGGTTGCTTAGGACGTCGATCTCCATGCCGTTGATTATGAGCTTGTTTCCTTCAGCGTGGACGTCTCCCTGAAATATGCCGAAGACAGAGTCATACTTGAAGAGGTGGGCCAGCATGTCGGCGCTTGTGAGGTCGTTGATGGCGACGACTTCAAAGCGGCTGAGGAACTTCTCGTTTTTTAGGGCTGCCTTTAGAAAGTTCCTGCCTATCCTTCCGAAACCGTTTATCGCTACTTTAGCCTTCATTGCGTTCTATATTAGCCCGGCTAGGATATAAATTGCACCGTCATATGTTATTTCGAGAAAAATACAACGTCGGAATATTGAATGTTATTAATATTTCGGCGTCTCAGGCCTGCACGGGTTCATCACTGCTCCGGCCTTCCGAGCATCGTCATCGACGCCTACACTATTCTGAGGGAAATACACGCTTAACACTTTCGCCGCTCGACACAAGGCTAAGTAATTAATAAGACATAGGCCCATGAATTTTGTGTCAGCGAAGAGCACCGAGGTTAGCCTGGACAACCCCCTCATAAAAGAGGTTGCAAGCAAGATTGCCGGCGAAATAATAATGTCGCCACAGCCAGGAAAAGAGATGAGAAAGTGGCGCGAACAGTTCGGCCTCACACAGGTGGAACTCGCGGCAATAATGGGTGTCTCGGCCTCGGTGATCAGCGATTATGAGAGCGGCAGGAGAAAGTCTCCCGGCTCCCGCTTCATAAAGAAGTTCGTCAAGAGTCTATTATACAAGGACATTGAGAGGGGAGGCATAGTCCTCTCCGGTCTCTCAAGGATACTCTTGGGCTCCGACAAGCTGCGGGAAGCCGTGCTGGACATGAGGGAGTTCTCCATACCCATCACGATTAACCGCTTCTGTGAAATGATAGATGCGGAGCTCATAACAGGCGTAAACTTCGCCTCCACTCCCCTCCTCGGCTACACCGTGGTGGACAGTCTAAAGCTCGTACTCAACGTTCCATCATTTGACTATGTCAAGCTCTACGGCGCCACAACCCAGAGGGCAGCCATATTCACGAAGGTCTTCTATGGGAGAAGCCCCATGGTTGCCATAAAGGCTATGCAGGCCGGCATGGGGGGTCTAAGGCCGGCCCTGGTTGTCTTCCACGGTACGAGGAAGGTGGATCAGCTGGGCCTGGAAATAGCGAAGAGGGAGAACATACCCTTGGCGCTCACAAAGATAGAGGGTATTGATGAGTTACTTAAAAAATTGAGAAACATAAAGTAGAGCCTCTAGCGGGTCAGTGAGAGCGATGCTTGAACTAGGACGCAGGGCAGACGGGCTCCCCCTTGTCCTCCCCGAGAGCCACCTTAGAACGCACGCGGCCATCTTTGGCATGACAGGCTCGGGAAAAACAGGGCTCGGCATAATACTCCTCGAAGAGGCTCTCATCAACAATATACCGGTCATAGCGTTCGACGTAAAGGGCGACATAACAAACCTAGCTTTAAAGAGAAGGCTCGAAGGCAGGGCGGCGAGGCTCGCCGACAAGGAGGTCCTAATAATCACGCCCGGCAGCACAGCGGGCATCCCGCTTTCAATATCAGGCCTGCTCAGCATGCCGGCAAGACTAACATGGGAGAAGCATGAAGAAATACTCCTCGAAAAGATAAACACGATCGCGGAGGCGATTCTCAGCCTCGTATATAAGGGGAAGCGAGACCTTGAAAGGGAAAAGGCGTTCATCGCAGCCATCATAGAGCACGCGTGGCGCGAAGGAGAACCCTTAGACCTGGAGCGGCTCGTATCCTACATCCTGGAGCCGCCTTTCCACAGGATAGGCGTCCTAAGCTTGGAGAACTTTTACCCCCTACGGGAGAGGAGAAAGCTGGCCGTAGCCCTCAACAAGCTTCTCTCGCTCCCCAGCTTTAAACTGTGGCGCCGCGGGGCGGCCCCCGACATTGACTCTCTCCTATGGGACTCCTCGGGGCGCCCCCGCGCCGTGGTAGTATACATGGCTCACCTAGACGAGAGGCAGAGGATGTTCACGGTAACCCTAATGCTTCAGCAGATCTACGGGTGGATGTTCGAGAGGGGAAGCTCCCAAGCTCTCCGCGCTCTCGTCTTTTTCGACGAGATATACGGCTACCTACCGCCCTACCCCAAGAATCCTCCAAGCAAGCACCTCCTAATGCTCCTCTTCAAGCAGGCCAGGGCGTTCGGGGTCTCAATGGTTATCTCGACGCAAAACCCGGTAGACGTCGACTACAAGGTGCTCTCAAACGCGGGGCTATGGTTCGTGGGGAAGCTGAAGACCGCTAACGATAGGCGCCGCCTCCTAGAAGGGCTTTCCCAGGAAAACGCGTTCTACGACAGGGCGCGGCTGGAAACTGAGATTGCGGGTCTGCAGAGCAGAGAATTCCTGCTCATAAACTCTATAGACCGCGAAGTCATACGCTTCAAGACTCGAGACGCGTATTCGGAGCTTAGAGGCCCCCTCACACTTGAAGAGATAAAATCTCTTGTGAGAACCGAGGAGCCCCTCCAGCTCCCCCTAGAAGAGTCTCACACCCCACCCATGATACCGGACGAGCTCCCAACATACTTTCTCCCCGCCAGGGCCGAGTGCCGGGGAGGCGTCTACCGCCCCCTAATATATGTGAAGCTGTACGCTAAGGCTTACAACAAGAAGCTAAAACTAGAGAGGACAATCTCGACTGCACGCTTCCTTATACCCAAGCCGCTAATCAAGATTGACAGGCTCAGGGACAGCGCCTACTGCATGAAGGCCGGAGAACTCGACGTGACGGCCTTGTCAACAAAATGGGCACGCGGCCTATCCTTCGCGCGCCTACCCGAGGAATACATGCGCCGCGGCATCTATAGAAAGCTTGAACGCAAGGTAAAACTTCTCCTGTCCTCCGGCACCAAGGGCTTCGTAGAGTTGTACCTTCACAGAGGCACGGGCCTCACCTCGGAGGTTGGGGAGAGCCTGGAAGACTTTAAAGCCCGTGTCCGAATGGAGCTGAAGAGAAAGGCGGAGCTGGAGAAGACGAGGATTGCGGGGGAGTACGACGCGAAAATAGCTGCTCTCGCCGAACAAATAAGGAACGTTGAGGGGGAAATTGTTGAGGCACAGAGGCGTCTTCTGGAGCTTGACAGTTTCAAGGCGAGGCTCAGCGCGATCTTCGGCGGCAACCGGGAGAAAGCTAAGGCCGAGCTAAGGCTTTTACTGCTTAACCTCAGAGAAAGGCTTAGTGGGCTTAGGGGCGAGCTTGAAGCCTTAAGAGCGGAGAAGAGGGAAAGGCTGGCAGAGATAGACTTGGCGGTTGAAGAGGAGGCGCATAGGGTGGAGGAGATACCGCTTACCTTGAAGAGGAATAGCATAAATATCGAGTTATTCTTGGTATGGGTGCCGGTCCTCGAGAAGGAGGGGATAACATACAACTGTTTTACAGGCGGTAGCTGTGGGGGAGAGGAAGAATAAAAAGCCGAGCCACGGCGTCTCACAGTTTTTCTATGACCATCCCTACATGGCTAGGGCGATTCTTTTCATAATTTTCTACCTGGCCATCTCGGCCACGCTCTACGTCGGGTTT
>JALVKT010000094.1 GCA_027027675.1 Thermofilaceae archaeon
GTCTTCATAGGGTTCGAGGGCTTCGAGGTGATAGCCAGTGCCAGCGAGGAGATGCACACGCCCCTGAGGGACGTGCCCCTGGCAATGTTCGGCTCCCTCGCCATAGTTATAGTCGTCTACCTGCTCCTAAGCCTCACAATAACCTCCGTCCTCTCCTCGGACGAGAAGGTCGCCCTGCTAGACCTGGCAAGGCTTTCCATGAACGGGGCGGGCGTAGCCCTCGTACTCGCAGGCAGCATGGCCAGCACCGCCACGGCCAGCATATCCAGCATGTACGTGTCCTCGCGGCTCCTCTACAGGATGGCGGCGGAGGGCAGGCTGCCCAGGCTCTTCGCGCGCACATGGCGGCGTGGAAGCCCCTACGCAGCTGTGCTGGCCGGGACGGCGGCGAGCCTCTTCTTCGCCCTCAGCGGCACCACGCTGGAGCTGATAGGGTGGGCGAGCCTCGCGTTCATACTACTCTTCCTCCTAGTCTCAATCAGCGGGCTAAAAGTGCTCGAAAATAAGGCGGTGCCCCTCGCCTCGCTCATCGCCCTCATACTTCTCGCGGCCGCCGGCATGCTCTCCAACTGAAGGCCCATCGGGGCGCGCAGCGCCGGAGGGCTTAGCTACGCCCCTTCTATCTTTCCCCGGCGTGGCCGGGATTATATCTGGCAGCCGGCGACTTTCTCGAGGACCTCGGCGTAGAGCTGGGGGCTCGCGCACTTGGGCTTGTTCAACGCGTAGCACATCAGACCGCCGAAGAGGATCCTCACCCTAACCCTGTTCTCCGGCGTGTCGGAGCCGTATATGCCCTCGGCTAGCCTGCCTATAACGTCGCTGCAGAACCTTGCCACCTCCTCGGCCACCTCCTCGTTCCAAACGGAGAGGGCCATCGTCTCCACGAGGAGCCTCCTGCTCTCATCGCTGCTGTACTTCTCCATGAACCCCTGGATGAGGCACCTGGCCAGCGAGTCCCCCCGGAGACCCTGGGAGAGGCACCGCTGGGCTATGTCGCCTGGGAGGCTCTCGAGGGCTATTCTCCTGACGAGATCCCACTTTGAGCCGAAGTACCACACTATGAGGGACTTTGCCACGCCGGCCTCAGCTGCGATGAGGCGTAGGGGCGCGTCGTAGCCGTGGCGCGCGAAGACGCGGCGGGCGGCCTCGAGTATCTTCTCTAGGGTCTCCTCGCTCATCTCTCTAGTATAGGTGGGGCGTGGGGCCTGATATGCTTGTTGTACACCTGTTCAACAGAAAACCTTTTATTGAACGCTTGTTCAATATTGAACGGTTGTTCAACATGGGTGTGAAGGAATTGGCCGCATACCTCAAGAAGCGCTTCCTAGAGTACACCGTTGCGGCAATGCTAGCCGGCTTCCTCGCCGGCCTCGCACTGCAGCCGTGGATAACGGCGAACAAGGGGCTCATGAAGAACCTCATCATAGCCTTCGCAATCCTAACCATATACCCCTCAATGATCCAGCTTAAGAGCGAGAAGCTCGGCCAGGCCGCGAGGAAGGGGAGAGAGATACTAGTAGCCCTACTCTTCGTCTTCCTAGCCGCGCCGCTGATCGCCATGCTCTTCGCAAGCCTCCTCCCCGACAGGCAGGTCGCCCTAGGCTACGTGGCCTCAAACGTTGTCCCCGCAAGCAGCGCCTCGATAGGCTACGTCCTGCTCGCCGAGGGAGACCTGGAGCTGGCAACGGTGCTCGCGGTGCTCAGCCTCCTCGGGAGCCTCGCGGCGATACCCGGCTACCTCGGCCTCTACGCCTCCATGTCCTCGCTCACAGTGCCTATGGACAAGATATTGGCCTCCGTGCTCTACACCCTAGTCGCCCCATTCATAGCCGGGCAGGCCACCCGCTGGCTCCTCATGCGCTACCACGCGGCCTACAAGGCGCCCCGCGGCCACCCGTCGGCCACGGCCTGGATAGCGGAGGAGCTTAAGCACCACACGCAGCTCGCAACAATGGCCTCCATGCTCGTACTCGTGGCCCTGCTCGTCGCCAGCAAGGCGGGGCTCATGGTTAAGATGCCCCTAGTGGCGGGGGAGATACTCCTCCTCCAGGTAGCCATGCTGGCCTTCCTCCTAGGGCTCATCACCGCGATAGACAGGGCGGCCAGGGTCGACTATGAGGCCCACACCGCCATAGCCTACATTTCGGCCACTAAGAACCAGAGCGTCGCGGCCGCAATAGCCGTAATGGCTCTCGGCCCGAAGGCGGCCCTCGTCCCAGCCCTCATACCGGCCGTGCAGGCGCCAGTGGCCATCGCGTACCTCCACGCGCTGCCGCGCCTGAAAAGCTGGATTGAAACACGCGGGGAAGAAATAGAGGTCAAGGCCCGCCTAGAGGAGCAAGCCTTGGCCCCCGAGGCGGGCCCTGCCCGCAGAGGCGTTTAGTCCCACTCGCCCGCTCCACGGCTCGCAATAATGGCGTGCACCGCGACGGCGGCGACGGCCACAGTCACGGCGGCGGCGACGTAGACGTAGAGGTTGGAGCTGAGCACGAACTCCTGGCTCCGCGGCCCTGTTTCTCCCGTGTTCCCGGCTTTCCCTGTTTTAGCGGTGTTTTCTCCTTTTTCTGCCTCGCCGCTGGGGCTGGAGACGCCCTGCTTGGGCGCCCCGGCGTTGCCGCCACCTGTTCCTCTCGTCGGCTGCCTAGGCTTTTCCTCGCCTCCGGGCACGTGGTATGTGAGCGTTAGCGTGTGCCTCTTGCCGTCGAGTGTCCAGTATATGAGGAGTATCCTCGTCCCGTCGAGGGCTTCGAAGGTGTAGGTCTGCTCCCTCGAAATCCCGGGGAGCACGGTGACGCTGTGCGTGGAGTTGTAGTCGAGGGTCAAGAGGCGGTCCTTAAGCTCGACCCTGCCCTTGGGGTATATGAGCCACGCCACGGGCACGTAGCCGTCCGCCCAGATACCCTTCGCGTCGAGGAAGGGCTTCGCGCCCGTGAAGGGGGGCACGTGCCCCTTGTACCTCTCGGCCCCCTCCCGGGTGAGGTGGAGGTACTGGAACTCGTACTCGCGGCTCGGCTCCACCTCTGTGCCTTCGTGCCACTCGTTCCACGTTACTATCGCCACCATGTCTGCCCCGGACGAGATGGCCGCGTCCCAGAACCTCCTATACGCGGCCCCTCCCTCCCTCGGATACACGAGTTCCCCGCCAACCTTCGTGTTGTTGAAGCCGGGGATAACCGTGGCGACCCAGAACCTCGGGTGCCTGATGCCGCTCTCCATCTCCTTGCGTGTAGCGTAGAGCCTGACCCTCAGCGCTGTCTCCTCGAACCGCGCCCCGGGGTTGTCGTAGATGCCGAGGAGGCTGTAGTAGTGTATGCCCTCGAACGCCGAGAGGTACCCAACGTCCCCCGTGTCGGCTACGAAGAACACGTCCACGCCCGTGTCCGCCTCGACCCGCCGGACGGCATCCCTCCAGAAGTTGAAGTCGCGGCCCCTCGCGGACATCGCGTACACGAAGATGACCGGTTTGCCGTCCACCTTGAGGTAGGCCGGGTGGCCGCTGTAACTCCTCACGATGTAGGTGAGCTCCTCGACCACATCGTTAAGGCTTAGCTGCCTGTTGGACTCGTAGTAGACCGTCACCTTGAAACCCTCCTTCTCGGCGACGCCGAGTATCTCGGGGAGAACCCTGTCCTCGTATCTGTCGATGCCCCACCAGGAGACTATGAAGCCGTCTATCCCGTAGCTCTTCGCCATCCTAATGTGCGACATTATCACCCTGGGGTCACGGGAGTCGTAGGGGCCGAGGAGCGGGTAGTGCTCCGACTCTTCAATGTCAAGCCACGAGTAGCTGCCCCAGTGGGAGTTGGAGCCCCCATACGCCTCGTTCCCATACCAGGGGTAGTAGAACGCGAGGACGAGCTTGGGGGCCTGGGGCTTCGCCGGGGTAGCCACGTAGTCGGGCTCGCCCAGCTGCGCAGCCTGTACGACGTAGACGCGCGTGTTAGTTGACTCGTCGCCGGGTACGACGCCGGAGTTGTTGAACTCGGCGACGAGGCCCGGGCCGCGGTAGATGCGCACGGCCGTGCTTTTGAGGGCGCCCTTGGACACTACTATTTCGAGCTTGTCCCCGAGTACGTAGAGGAGCGCGTTCACCCTCAACGTGACGGGGGTGACGTCGTTCGTCTCCTTGCCTATGTAGAGCCTGGTGGAGGAGACGACGAGGCTTTCAAGCTTCTCTCTAGGGAGGCTGAGCGAGTAGTTGTAGTCGCCTATAAAGCCGTTCCTAAAGGAGACGCTTGTCCAGTCCGAGCGCGTCTCAACCTCCACGGTGACGAGGTAGACCTTCGCATACGTGGAGGGCGGGGCACTAACGGGGACGGCTGCCAGTAGGAGCACCGCTAAGAGCGGCAGGGCCTGGCTCGCGGCTCGCCAGCTCATCGGTGAGTCCTGCCTCGAGACATTATAATTTTTTACTCAACGCTCATCCTGAACGAATTTTACGGAAACCGTAAACACAGAGCGGGTCATAGAAAAGATATCGAAGGGAAAAACCGGTGCTAGTAC
>JALVKT010000095.1 GCA_027027675.1 Thermofilaceae archaeon
CGCCATGACCGCTGCCAGGCCGGCGAAGACTAGGAATATCGCTGCCCCATACACGACCGCTAGCGCGTCCATCACTTCTCACCACCCAGCAAGTGCACGATCCCTATGGAGGCCACCGCCAACGCGAGCACGAGAGACGCCACGTCGAGGAGGCCGGGGGTGTACGCGGCTGACACGCTGGGGCCATGCGGCGCGCCCAGGAGGAGGGCGGTGAGCGCCGCCGCTAGCGCCACGGCGATGTAGGAGAGGATGTCGCCGCCCGTTTTCTCCTCCTTGAAGGTTACCAGCCAGACGAGCATCATGGCTACGAGGGCGCCCGCGTAGAGAACAGCTACAACCACGCCGGGGGCGAAGCCTGCCAGGGCAGCTACGGCCACTGAGACGGAGAGGCTCCCGTAGAATAGGAGGGTTATAGCCCTGTTAGGCTTCCTGCAGAGCAGTGCTGCCGCTATGAGGCCTGCCCCTGCGAGGCTGAAGAAGACCTCTATGGCTGTGAGCAGAGTCATATGTTCTCACCCGCTATGAGCAGGCACTTCTTCGCCATCGTTATCGCCCCCCGGGGGCAGACCTCGGCGCAGAGTCCGCAGTAGATACAGTGCATGTAGTCTATCCTGGGCTTCCGCACGGGCACCTCCCTCTTCCCGACCCTCATCTTCCCAGCAGGCACCATCTCAATGGCCCCCGCGGGGCAGCTCCTCGCGCAGAGCGAGCAGCCAACACACTTCTCCCAGTCGACCACGGGCATCCCCCTAGCCTCCTCCTCGACCGCGGGGCCCGGGGGGTAGGGCCTCGTCACGGGCCCCTCTAGGATCGCCTTAAAGGCGTCCACGAGTAGGGCCAACGCTCCCCTCATACGAGCCACCTCAACGCGACCACTACTAGGAACTGGACAAAAACGAGGGGCAGCAGCGCGCCCCATATCTTCTCGGCGAGGCCGCGGACGCGCACCCTGCCCGCCAGGGAGCTTATGAACGCCACCGCCGCGTACACGGCGACCATCTTTGCGACGAACCACGCCGCGTCGACCAGCCCGCCCAGGGCGCCGTAGAGGGGGCCTAGGGGGCCGCCCAGGTACACGGCGACTATCAGGGCGGAGCCCCACACCGCGCTCATGTCCTTCGCGATGTGGAGGAACGCGAGGCCCCTGCCCGAGTACTCGGTCATCCAGCCGGCCACGATCTCCTGCTT
Source organism: Thermofilaceae archaeon (assembly GCA_027027675.1). Classification (GTDB taxonomy): domain Archaea; phylum Thermoproteota; class Thermoprotei; order Thermofilales; family Thermofilaceae; genus JALVKT01. Next base: position 1,189 of record JALVKT010000095.1, read on the forward strand.
CGCGTGTGGCAAGTCGAAGGGCGTCTTCTCGAGCTTCGCCAGCAGGGCGACGACTGCCGCTGCGAGGCCGAGAGGCTGGTAGAGGGCTAGTGGGCCGTGGAGTGCCTGGTACTCTATGAGGCCCCTGAAGCTCGTCGCCCCCGTCTGGAGCGAGGCGAGGGCGAGGGTTGAGGCGAAGATTGCCTCGTAGACGCTGTACTGTACGACGAGGCGGCCGACGCCCATCGCCGTGTATGGGCTGTAGACCGCGTAGCCGGCCGCGGCCGTCGCGAACACCGCGAAGCTGAAGAGGAACAGGGTGAAGACGTAGTCGTAGGGCGTGTCGATGGAGAGCCTGAAACTGGACACCGGTATGAAGGCCATGCCGTAGGCCGGCGCCGCGGCGGCTAGGAGGGGGGCGAGCCAGTAGTAGAGGCGGTCGACCCCCTCGGGCGGCAGCTCCTCCTTGACGAGCAGCTTTACGAAGTCGTAGAGGGGCTGTAGCACTCCCCCGGGGCCCGCGTAGAGGGGGCCTATCCTCCTCTGAACCCGGGCCACCAGCTTCCTCTCCACGTACTCGAAGAAGAGGCCCATGAGGAACGTGAATAGGAGCCCCGGGAACACGAGCGCCGCGAACACGGCGGTCGCGCCGTCCAAGGCCTACCACCTCCGCCTCATCCTGTGAAAGTCGGCCTCGGTGAGGATCCTGCGCCGCCCGCTCCCAGCGTCGGCGACGAGGACGCGGTCCATGCAGCTGAAGCACGGGTCTATCATTGTTATCACGAGGGGCACGTCGCTCACGGTCTGGCCCCTGAGGGCGTGCGCAGCTAGCATTATGTTGGCGAGCGTCGGCGTGCGAACCTTGACCCTGTCGGGGCTGTGCTTGCCGGCCGACCTGACGTAGTGGAAGAGCTCGCCGCGCGGCGCCTCCGTCCTGGCGTAGGCCTCGCCGGGCTTTACGACGCCCATGAAAGGCCTCTTGGGCACGGGGTTGCCGGGGGGCATGTGGTCGACGATCTGCTCTACCATGTGTATGCTCTCCAAGACCTCCCCGGCTCTCACCTGGACGAGGCTGTAGACGTCGCCCCTATCCCCGGTCACAACCTTGAAGTCCAGGTCCCCGTAGGCGCAGTATGGCTCCACCTTGCGGATGTCGTAGGGGTCTCCCACTGCCCTCCTCACGGGGCCGACCGTGGAGAGAGCCCTCGCGTCCTCCGCCGTGTAGGAGCCTATGCCGCTCGTCCTCTCGATGAACTCGTCCAAGCTCAGGATGTCGCCGATCAGCCTGCTGAACTCCTTCTCGAAGCCGCGTATCTTCTCGCCGACCCGGCGCAGCTTCTCCCCTTCGACGTCCCTCCTGACGCCCCCTATGGTTACGATTGACTTGTGAACCCTGTTGCCGGAGACGAGCTCTATGAGGTCCATTATTGTCTCCCGCACAGTCAGCACCCACATGAACATCGTCTCGAAGCCCATCCAGTACCCGACTAGGCCGAGCCAGAGCGTGTGGCTGTGTATACGCTCCAGCTCGGCGACGAGCGTCCTGATGTACTCCGCCCTCTCCGGGGCTTCGAGGCCCAGCAGCTTCTCCACGGCAAGCGTGAATGTGAGGCCGTGGTGCATGCTGCATATGCCGCATATCCTCTCGAGGAGGAATATGTCCCTCAGGTAGCTCCTCTGCTCCGCCGCCTTCTCCACGCCGCGGTGGACAAAGCCTATCCTCGGTATGGCGTCGAGTATCCGCTCCCCCTCAACTATGAGGGTGAAGTGCTCCGGCTCCTTGAAGGCCGGGTGGTACGGGCCGAAGGGAACGGCGATGCTCTCCGGCGAGTACCTGGAGAGGCCTGAGACGGGCGGGCCCTGGAGGCACACCGTGCCGGGAGCGAAGAGCTTCTCTCTGACCCTCCCGGGGTCGGTGTCCTTTAGGAGCGGGGGCTCGTCCTCGGGGTAGCAGTCCGGGAGGAGGAGCCTGCGGCCCATGTGCGGGTTGCCTGAGAAGCGGAGGCCGAACATGTCGTGTACCTCCATCTCGTAGATATAGGCGCCCCTAAACACTCCGATGGCGCTGGGCGCCTCCCCGCCCTTCGCCACGCTCGCGTGCAGGTGGGCTACGCCGCCCCCGGGCCTGGCGAGGTGGTAGATGAGGCCTATAGAGTCGCCCTCGTCGAGGCCCGTTATAGTTATGAGGTGGCTGTAGCCCTCTCCCCGGAGCCTCGACAGGGCGGCTGGTAGTTCACGGGGCTCGGCCTCGATCCTCTCAATCTTTCCCGCGCCCACCCCTCTTCACCTCGCACACGGCCTTCCTCTCCTTGACGCCCCTAATCCTTGCGAGCGCCTCCACGATGGCGTCAGGCTTCGGCGGGCAGCCTGGGACGTAAATGTCCACGGGGATCACCTTGTCGACTCCCCCGGCGACGTTGTAGCAGCCGTCGAACACGCCTCCGCTGCAGGCGCAGGTGCCGAGCGCTATGACAACCTTGGGCTCCGGCATCTGGTCATATATCATGCGGAGCGAGTCCCTGGTGAGAGAGTTGACCGCGCCCGTGACTACGAGGACGTCCGCGTGCCTCGGGCTTGGGACGAGCTTTGCGCCGAAGCGCTCTATGTCGTAGCGGCTGGTGAGGGCGGCGGCGAACTCTATGTCGCAGCCGTTGCACCCGCTGGCGTTGAAGTGGTATATCCAGAGGCTCCTCCTCGCTGGGCCCAGCTTCCTAGCGGCCTTCTCAACCGTCAAGCCCTGCCACCTCTCCGGGCGGTGAGGGGTGGGAGAAACACTAGGAGGAAGCCCGATAGGAGCGTGAGCGCTACGGCGAGGCTCTGGGGCGCGAGGAATATGAGGAGAGCTAGGGCCTCGGCGAGCAGGAATATGCCCGTGAAGACCACCATGTCTGTTGAGTAGCGTGTTTCGCCCGTGGGGGCTTGCACGCCGCCCGTGAATGGCATCCGGGCGTAGTCTCCATGTCTGCCCCGGCGGGCTAGGGCCCCCGCGAGAACGTAGATTAGCGTGAGAGCGGTTGCTGTGGCTGCGAACGCCTCTAAGGCGTAGATGAGGTCTCCGCTAGGCATGGCCCCTCATGCCGATATATCGTAGAAACTATATAACCATTTTTCTCTATGAAGCATTATATACACATATAAAGCTTGGCCATAAACTACATAGCACGAGGCCAAAAACCCGGGGCTATATTATGCACTTCGCCAGCCCCGTGCTGTAGATGCACTCGTTACAGCCGGCCTCGTTCCCGTAGCAGTCGTACTTGTTCTCAACAGTGTACCAGCAGTGCCTCGTCGAGAACGGGCAGTCGGCGCACCAGGGCACGTTGCGGGAGAAGTTCCTCCTGACCTCCCTGAAGCGGCGGTAGCGCGGGCTGTTCCATATCTCGCTCATAGTCTTCTCGGCGAGGTTGCCGAAGGACACCTTCCTTATAATCTTAAGGTGCTTGTTGACGTACAGCGTGTGCGTGTAGGCGAAGTCCATGCATGGAACCACGTCGCCCGACGCCGTGACCATAGCGGTGTCCGAGTCTATGTAGGGGCAGCTCCTCCGCGTAGAGTCCGCGTACACCCCCGGAGCCTCCAGCTCTACCCCGTACTCCGCGGCTACCCTCTCAGCCTCCCTGAGCTTCTCCTCCACCCTGTCGAGGAGGGGCTTCATCCTCACCGCGTCGATGACGAGGTCCTCGTTTAGCCCGTAGCCCCTCGACTCCAGCCTGCGCCACAGCTCCATATACTTCTCGTAGGCGCCTCCCCTTGCGGAGCCCCCATACTTCCCGTAGATCTCGCCGAGCATCTGGTAAACCGCCCTGTGGCCTAGCTCGACTATCTCCTCGCCCATCTTCTCGGCCAGCTCCACCGCCTCCCTGCTCACGAGCGTGTACACGGCCTGGCCGCCCATGTCCACCCTGTAGGGGACTATGTGGGAGAGAACCATGAAGTCGACCCCCATCTCCCCCGCCTCCCTGACCATCTCGGGTATCTCCTCGTAGTTCGCCTTCATCACCACCGTTGCCACGCCGACACGCGCCCTCCTGCCACGCATCTTGGCCGCTGCCTCAAGGTTTGCGAGGACGTCATAGCTCTCGGCGCCCCTCCTTATGGCCGCCAGCCTCGCGGCCCTGAAGCTGTCTATGGAGAAGGCCACCTGGTCGAGCGTTTGGAGCAGCTGCTCAGCCACTTTGCCCCTGAAGAGGGTGCCGTTGGTTACGAGGTGTATAAAGGCGTCACCGAGCTTTTCGCGGGCCAGGCGGGCCATCTCGGCTATGCGGGGGTTCGCGAGGGGCTCGCCGAAGCCGTAGAGGGCTAGGCGTTCAAGCCTTCCCGCGCTCTCGTCGATTAGCCTCTCGTAGATGCGGGGGTCTATGTGGCGGAACTCCACGCCTTTCCAGGTCCTCCTGACGCACATTACGCAGTCGAGGTTGCACGTGTTCGTAACTTCTACTTGTAGGCCTCTGGGATAGTCGTCCATTGAGCAGAATATTCGGCTGGGATATTAATAATGCTTCCCCAGGCCCCCAAGGCTACTCCTTCGCGCGGCGCTTCCTGGCGAAGCTGACTATCTCCTCGAGCAGGGCCTCGAGCTCCTTGAGGTCCTCGGCGACGTGGCGGAGCCTGCCGCCGTCCCTCGCGAGGCTTTCGGCGAGCCTGCGGAGCGGCCTAACCTCCTTCTCGAGGTGCTCGTGTGGCTGCCTGAGGAATATTGAGAAGAAGCCGGGTATGGCTTTGAAGAGCTTCGTCTTGCCCCTCTTGGTGTATGTTACGAGGTAGTCTTTTTTGAGCCTCGCGAGGCTCGTGGAGACCGAGGAGCGGCTGAGCCCTGTCTTCTCGGATATCTCGTCTATCGTGAGGGGGTCGTCGCTTAGGAGGAGGGCTGCGTACACCTTTCCGTCGGCGTGCGTGTAGTGCCAGCGCACCATTAGCTTCTCTACGAGTTCTGTGAATTCCTCCTCGGCCTCCATGGTAAATCCACTTTTAATTGGCCTCGACAATATATATAGTTGTTTTTCTTATTTCGAAGTATCCAGGGAAATTTCCTGTGATAATACAACTCATCGTAACAATTATAATTGTCATAACAATTATGTCGGAAGAAATTTATTCCTTAGAGCCGCTATACCTATCAGGTGATATGTGTGGCCGGGAAAAACACCGGCCTAACGGCCGCCCTCATGTCCTTCAAGCTCATGCTCGGGAACCCGGTCTCACGTGCAATCCTCAGGAGCCTCCTCAAAAAGTACGAGATAAACGGCCGCACCCTCCCAGCCCTCTACTGGGCGCTCAGCATATACGCCGGCGAGACCATCAAGTGCCCCCTCACGCTCAGGTTCCAGGCCGGCATACTCGGCAAGATCCTCGACCTCGGCGTCAAGATAGCGCGCGGCGACCCGGAGGAGGTGAAGAAGGCCCTCCTCAGGGACCCCCACATTAGGCGCGGCATCTGGGTCGTCCTCGAGGGCATCGCCCGCTACGGCGTGACGGTGCCCCAGAAGCTGGCCGCACCCTTCCTCATAGTGTGGAACTTCACAAACCTCTGCAACTTCCGCTGCCTCCACTGCTACCAGCGCGCCAGCACGCCGCTCCCCACGGAGCTCAGCCTCGAGGAGAAGCTCCAGGTGGTCGACCAGCTCGACAGGGCCGGCGTCGCAGCCGTCGCGCTGAGCGGGGGCGAGCCGACGATACACCCGCACTTCCTCCGCATAGTCCGCGAGCTCAGCAGCCGCGGCATCTACACGTCCGTCGCAACGAACGGCTCCACCTTCGCGGACAAGGAGAAGCTTGAGAAGGCTGTGAAGGCCGGCCTCAAGTACGTCGAGGTGAGCGTCGACTCGGCTAGGCCGGAGAAGCACGACGCTTTCCGCGGCGTCCCCGGCGCCTGGAGGCGGGCCGTGAAGGCCTTGGAGAACGCCGTGGAGCTCGGCGTGGCCCATGGCATGGCCACTATTATGAGCAAGGACACGCTCCACGAGATCGACGACATACTCGACCTTGCGGAGAGCATAGGCGTTAAGAGGGTGATATTCTTCAACTTCGTCCCCACGGGCAGGGCGCGGGGCATAGCGAGGGTCGACCTGACCCCGGAGGAGAGGGAGGAGTTTATGCGCATACTCTACAGGGAGATGCAGCGCCGCAGCCTCGAGATTCTGACCACGGCGCCCCAGTACGCGCCCATAACGCTGGAGCTGAGCGGCGGCGAGGAGGTGACGCCCGCCCACTTCTACATCGGCAAGAACGACGCCGTTAGGACGCTCGCCGAGTTCATAGGCGGCTGCGGGGCTGGGAGGATATACGCGGGCCTCGAGCCCGACGGCACGGTTGTGCCATGCGTCTTCCTCCCGATACCCGTGGGGAACGTGAGGAACAGGGACTTCTACGAGATATGGAACAACAGCCGCATATTCTCCATGCTCAGGGACAGGGACAGCTTCACGGGCAACTGTGGCAAGTGCCCCTACAGGTACATATGCGGCGGCTGCCGCGCAAGGGCCTACCACTACACACTCAACCTCATAGGCGACGACCCCGGCTGCACTCTCAACAAGGACGTGTGGGAGCGCGTGCTCCGCGGAGAATACGAGGAGAAGGAGTTGAGCGAGTTCAGCTGGGTGGAGGGCGAGGTCTTCCTCAGGAGGCCGAGGCTATTCCTGCCGAGGAGGGCCGCGGCCGTGGAGGCCCAGCCCGTGCCCCTGCCGGCCGCGTAAACCCTTAAACCCTTACCATGCATTTTTCACAGGCCGAGCTGCCTGTGGTGGAACCCTTTGAGACAGTGGAGAAGAGAGCTTTCCAGGATATACGGGGCGCTCTCCGAGGAGGCCCCCGTGAAGAGGGCCTTGGACGTGGGCACGGGCATGGGCGTGAACCTTGGGCTCATGCTCTCCTCCCTGCCCCGCGAGTTCGAGGTGTACAGCGTCGACGTCGACCCCGGGGCTCTGGACGCGGCGCGGGAGGCGTATAGGGCAGAGGTGGATGCGGGGCGGCTCGTGCTCGTGGAGGCCCCGGCGGAGGAGCTGCCCTTCAGCGACGAGTACTTCGGCCTCTCCGCCGCCGCGACTGTGCTCCACCACGTGTCTGATAGGAGGGCTGCTCTGGGCGAGCTGCGCAGGACTCTGGCCCGGGGCGGCTTCGCGGTGGTTATGGACTGGACTCCGGGGAGCAGGCTTAACCCTCACTCGCCCGGCCTGATGGAGGAGAGCATGAGGGAAGTCTTCTCCGTGTTCGAGGAGCTGTTCTACGTCGAGGACGTCAGGATATATAGGGACTACTACGTGCTTGTCGGGAGTAGGCGTTGACGCTCCTCTTCTACACGGTCAGGGGGCTCGAGGAGGCGCTCGCCGCCGAGCTGCGCGCCAAGGGCTACCATGTTTCCTGGGTGCGCCCCAGCAGGGTTGCGGCGGAGGGGCGCGGGGAGTGGCCTAGGACAGCGTCACGGGCCGCGAGGCTTCTGGGCTTGGGGCGCGCAGGGGCGTCTACGAGGAGCCTCAGGCTTGCACTGCGGGGGCTGCTTGTGAGGGGCGTGCCGTGTAGGGTTAGGGGCTACGTCCACGGCCGCTGCTACTCTGCGAGGATGCTTGAGCTCGTGGCTGCGAGGGAGGCTTCCCGGAGGGGGTGCGGCCCGGGCGTGCTGCTCGTCGACTACTACTGTGGTGAGGGGCTTCTGCTCGCGGCAGTGGAGGAGGCAGTGCTTTGGCGGGGTAGGCGCTCCTACTATGTCGGGGGGCACCCGGCCACCCTTAACCCGCTGATAGCCGCGGCCATCCCGTTCCTCGCCGGCGTGACGAGTGGCGTGTTGCTGGACCCTCTATGCGGCTCCGGCACTATACCGGTGGAGGCGGCGCTAGGCGCCGGGCTGTTGGGCCTATGCTCCGATGTGGAGCGCGGCTATGCGAGGATCGCGTTGGAGGCGGCGGCGAGGGCCGGGGCATGGGTGGAGGTTTTCGTGGCAGACGTTGAGAGGCACCCCGTGGGGAAGGTCGACCTTGTGGCGACTGATCCTCCCCGCGGGGACAAGAGCGTACATGTGAGGCTTGCCCGGGCGGCTGTTCGCCTGGGCCGGCTGGCGGCGCTTGTAACGCCCTTCAGGGAGGCTGCCTCGCTTGTGCGGGGCCGCGTGTACGCCACGTTTCAGGGGGGAGAAAAAGTGTACGTTGCCGTGGGGGAGCCCGTGGAGTAGCCTGTATGGGGTTGGTGTACGGCGAAACTATTATTGCCGCGTTACTTCTGCGCCTCCGCGGCCGGTCCTCTGCGGCGCCAGTGCCTGTAGGCTATGTATGCCACGCCTATTATGGCCCAGAGCGGCGAGAGCCCCAGGGTGAGTATTACGAGGCCCGCGATCACGGTGTACGCGGTGTAGACTGCGTCGCGGAGGATGCTGCCCCAGTCGGGGCCTGGGAGGGCCTGCCTGGTGGGGGCCGTTATCGTCACCGTTATGGTTGCGTAGTCGATCCGCCTCTGCAGGTTCTTCATGAGCGCTTCCAGGTACTCTATCTGGCTTCTCACGCGTGAGAGCCTGTCCTCTACCTGGAGCACCTCTCCCACGCTCCTGGCCTTTCCGAGGAGTTCGAGGAGCCTCTGCTCCTCCGCCTTCAGGTTTCTAAGCCTCGCCTGGAGGTCTATGTACTGGTTCGTGACGTCCTGGGCGTTCTGGCTCACCGAGACGAGTCTGCCGATGGACTTTATCTGCTCCAGCGCCTCGCCGTACCTGTCCGCGGGAACCTTTATGGCGACGACGGCCCGGGGCTTTTCGCCGAGCGTAACCCTCTCCCAGGCGACGTATCCGCCCAGCGTCTTCGCCACGTCCTCGACTCGGCGGGCAGCCTCCTGGACGTCCGGGGACTCCAGGGAGACCTCGGCGGTGTAGGTTATCATTCGGGAGGGGGGCTCTATGTCTCCGGAGCTCGTAGCCGTGCCCCCTGTTGCCGGGCTTCCGCTTTCCGCCTTGGCCGGCACCGCTGGCCCCGTGGGCGCGGCGCGCTGCGGCTGCTGGTAGACGGGGGCGGGGCGGGGGGCTGCGGCCTGGCTGATGGGGTGGAGGTAGAGGAAGCCTGCGGCGTAGGAGGCCGCTATTACGAGTACGATGATGAGTGCGAGCTTTGCCTTGGGGCTTAGCCCCAGCTTTGGAGCCACAACTTCCACCTTTACCCTTCTAGCCTGTGAGGGGGATATAAGCTAGGCTTATCCGGGCTACGTCTCAGAGGCCTTTGAGGGGAAAAGGATTTCTCGGGCTCCGCGTTTCAAGGGTTGTGCTTGCCAGCTTCGACCTCTGGGCTACGCTCCTCGACACGAGGCTCTTCTACCGTGAAATGGCGGCCAGGCTGTCGCTCAAGACGGGGCTCGACAGGGCGGCGGCTGAGAAGCTCCTCCTGGAGGCGTACAGGGCCGTGAAGGAGGAGAGGGCTGCCGGCAGGGTCAGGGGGGAGCGGCCGGTTGAGGACTCGCTGCTCGTCGCGGAGAGGGTGACGCACGGCCTCCTAAGCCCCGACGACCTCCTCGACGCGGCGGCGGAGGCCGCATACAAGGTGGACGCGAGGGGCCTCGTGCTCCCGGGCGCGAGGGAGGCCCTCACCGTCGCCAGGGAGTCGGGGTTCAGGGTGGGCGTCGTGAGCAACGTGGTGTTCTGGCACGGCCAGGTGTCGAGGCTTGTCCTGTGGAGGGCGGGCCTCAGGAGCATGGTCGACTTCCAGGTGTACGCCGACGAGGCCGGCTGTCTGAAGCCCTGCACACGCATATTCAGGGAGGCCTTGGAGCGGGCCGAGGCGGGGCCGGGCGAGGCCGTCCACATAGGCGACAGTCTGCGCGAGGACGCCTTGGGCGCGCTCATGGCCGGCATGAAGGCGGTGCTCGTCGCGCCCAGCCTGGAGCCAAGCGTGAACCCCGACTTGGGCCTGGCCGTGGCCCGCAGGGTGGACGAGGCCGTGGAGGCGGGGCTTAGCCTACTCGGCCTGGCTAGCAGTAGGCGCCGCGGTACGCGTCGCGGCGGAGAAGGCTGAGCACCGGCACCTTTCTCCTAGCCTCCTCGACGGCGCCCCTGTCGAGCTCGACCGTTGCTGATGCTTCTCCGACGCCGAGGTTTAGGAGTACGTGGCCCATGGGGGAGGCTACGAGGCTGTGCCCCGTGAAGACGTCGCCGGTCTGGCCCACGGCTACGAGGAAGGCGGTGTTTTCGTGCGCCCTGGCCGTTGTGAGTGTGAGCCACTGTTCGAGCTTGTAGGGGCCCGCGTACCAGGCGGCTGGGACGAGGAAGAGGTCTGCCCCCATGAGCGCCTCGGCCCTGAACAGCTCGGGGAAGCGTAGGTCGAAGCAGACTGCGAGGCCCGCTGTGAACTCGCCCAGCCTCGCCGTTACCGGGCCGGGGCCGGGGGCGAAGAGGCTCGACTCCCTGTAGCCGTACGCGTCGAAGAGGTGGACCTTCCTGTAGACCGCGGCTACGCGGCCCCTGTCGGCGAGCACTGCGGCGTTGTATACGTGGCCCTCCTCGAGCAGGTACATTGTGAAGAGCACCGCGAAGCCCCTCTCGCGGGAAGCATCTAGGATAGCTGAGGCGAAGGGGCCGTCCAGGGGCTCGGCGAGCCTTCTCACGTAGCCGGGGGAGAGCTTCCCGCCGTTTTCGACGCCCATGAGGTATTCTGGTAGAACCAGTAGGTCTGTGTCGCCGGCGCCCTCCACTGCTTGTAGGGCGCGTCTAAGGTTTTCCTCCTTCGCCCGCGTCGACGCTAGCTGTGCAAGCGTGACCCTCACCGTTGACACCATGCTTTCACACCCAAAAGGTACTAGTATGAGTTGCTACCCGGCAGGCTTCACGTCCCGCCCGAAGAGGATACTAGCAAGAGAGCGTCCCATAAAGGGTTCTCCTATAGTGGGCGAGAAAAGAAAAAAGAGAGGAAGTTTCTACCTGGGGTGCATCTTCCTCTTCACGATGTCGGCCGCCCTTATTATCGGATACACGATCGGCGAGGAGGTGAGTAGCGGGTGCGTGCCCACCTGCAGGCTGAACACCTCCTGTACTGTGAGCCTGCCTTGTATCGCGAAGCCTATCAGGTTTACTAGTTCGCCCGCGCTTGGGCCGCCCATCACCTGACCCCCAACTATGATGCCAGTCTCCCTGTCAGCGATGAGCTTGACCCTGAGCTTGTGGGCGTCGGGAAGCTTTCCGGGGTGCTTGTCAACGGTCTCGAACATTCCGGTCACGACCTGCAGCCCCTCCTCCTTTGCGAACCTCTCCGTGATGCCTGCGGTGCCAAACCCGACGCCGCACACCACAGTCGAGAATATGCCTATCACGCCCAGGTGAGGCCGCCCCTTTAGCTCGTAGAGGTTCATACCTGCAATCCTCGCCTCGGAGACCGCTATGGATGCGAGCATGAGCGCCATGGGCTTGCCTGTTAGGAAGTGTTTTTTCTCTGCGCAGTCTCCTACTGCGAATACGCCTGGCACGTTTGT
>JALVKT010000096.1 GCA_027027675.1 Thermofilaceae archaeon
CCTTATTAGCTGCGCTGGAAAAGCCTGAGAGGTATGGCTGAGGAGGTCGAGCTTATAAAGAGGAGGCTCCTGGCAAAGCTCGTCTCGGAGAAGCGGAGGCCGAAGTGCGAGACTTTCGAGGACACGCCTAGCCTCCAGCCTCTCTCAAAGTGCAAGGCCGCAGTGGTCGACTTCTGGGCCCCCTGGTGCGCTCCCTGCAGGCTCGTCGAGCCCGTCCTCAAGAGGCTCGAGGCCGAGTACGGCGAGAGGGTGGGCTTCGCCAGGGTGAACGTCGACGTGCACAGGGGGCTCGCCGCCGAAATGGCGGTCATGGGGGTTCCAACGGTCGTGGTGCTGAGCAGGGGCAGGGAGGTCGACAGGATAGTCGGATACACGCCGACGATGTACGCTAGGCTGAAGAGCACCCTGGAGAGGCTCCTCAGGGGCTAGACGCTGCGGGGACACATACTAATACTGTTGCCCCGTCTCAAGTGCTGGCTCGGCGATAGGTATGGGCGGAGAAGTTAAAGGCGAGATTGAGGGGATTAAGAGGCTTGTAGGGGAAGACCCCATAGCCTTCATAGTCTCCTACACGGCCCTCGCCCTCAAAAACGAGTGGGGGCGGGCGATGAACACGGCCATGTACATAGCCGGCAAGGAGTCCGCCGCCAAAATCGCGGAGCAGCTTCCACGCGCAGACGGGCTCGAAGACGCGGCCAGCAAGATAAACTCCTTCTTCGGGAACCACTGGACCCTACGCCTAGTCCGCAAAGGGGAGAAAACGTACGCAGTATTCGAAAAGTGCATGCTACGCACAATGTACGCCAAGGCCGGCATAAAAGGCCCAGAGCCCCTCCCCTTCTGCTACTTCCACGCGGGCGTCGTGGCCGGCATGCTCGAGGCCCTCACAGGGATGAGGGTGGACATAAAGCCTCTAAGCAGGGGGCTGGAAAACTGCCTAGAAGAGGTAGTCGTGGGCAGCGGAAACGGCAAGGGCTAACAGTATTTGCGGCGGCCGCAGCGCCTTTTAAGGAGCACCTAAGCACAAGCAAACCTCCGGGGGCACGGCTAGCGGCGCCCCCACTCAACGTACCTGCCGGGCTCCATGTACGTGTGCCCGCCCACGTGGTAGACCGGGCCGCACCCCTCCCTGTAAGCATGGGTTTCCGCGTCGAAGCAGCGCCACGCCCTAGCAGCGACAACCTCGGCGACGACGAGCACGTGGTCCCCGGCGGGATGGGTTGAGCGGAGCCTTGCCTCTATGCAGGCGAGCGCCCCGGGGAGGCAGGGCGCCGACACCTTCTCCGCCGCGAGGGTCCCGGCGAGGGAGGCCTTGTCGGCTTCGCGGCCGGAGAGGCTGCCCAGCTCTTCGACGAGGGGGATTAGGTCTGGGCCGACGGGGTTGACGGTCATTTCCCCCGAGTCTAGGATTAGGCCGAGGGTGTAGCGCTCTTCCCCGACGGCTGCCACTAGGAGTGGTGGGTCGAAGCTAGCGGGCATCACCCAGCTGGCCGGCATAAAGTTTGTTTCTCCGTGGGCGGAGGCCCCTATAACTGTTACCAGCTTGGGGTGGAGGAGCCTGTAGGCCCGCCTCAGGGGGACGCGGATACTGTTCATCGGTTTCACCCCTCTTGGTGGTTATGCTTAACCGGTATAATATACCAAAATAAAATAACTTGCCGGCGCGCAGAATATACTCGGGGTGTCTGCATGGACAGGCTGCACATCGCCCTAGCGTTGACGGCCATAATCCTGGCTGCGGCGTTGGCCTATGCTCTGCTCTCCGCGAACCAGCTTAGAAGCGAGAACGCCTCTCTCAGGGCGAAGCTCGAGGAGGAGGTGAGGAGGGAGAAGGAGTACGGAAAGCAGCTGGAGCAGCTCAGGGCCGAGCGCGAGTCCCTGAAGAAGCGGATAGGCGAGCTGGAAGGCAAGATTTCCGAGCTTCAAGGGGCGCTGGAGGAGAGGGGGAGGCTCGCAGACCTCCTGCTCAAGCCCGTAGTCATAGTGGTGAACAATGCCAGCGGGCTCTCAGCCAGCGTTGAGGCGAGGCCCGGCTACGCCAGGGTTGCAGGGGTAGTATACGTTATCAAGGTTAGGGGCCTCGACAAGCTCCCCCAGGGCACCGAGGTCGCCGTGATACTTAGGCAGGCCAACCCCGTGCTGGGAGGCCTCCTAGCCTTCACCGTCACGCGCGGCGGGGGCCAGCTCCTCGTTGACAACCTCTACCCCACGCCGGCCACCTGGAAGGTCTACAGGGAGGGAGGCCTGCTGGTCATAAACACGACCGTCCCCTTCGAGGACCTCACGCTCAGCCAGATGTATGTCTACCTCGGCGTCGCCTCCACCGTGGAGGGCGTGAAGGTTCTCCTCCCCGAGGGCGCGCGTCTCCTCAGCCTAGAAGTCTCAGGGACGGAGTGCACGGAGCTAACGGCCGTCTTCACCTATAGCGGCGAGGAGGGGCACTTCATGGCCCTAGCCGTGGCGAAGGGGCACAGCGCGGTCGCGTCGCTCCAGCTGGGGCCCGGCAAGGTGTTCCACGTGAAGGAAAGGATGGGCTGCGAGGGCGCGCCTCAGCCGCTGCTCTTCGCGGTGCTCCCCTGGCCCGCATAGGTGGAGTGTTTTGGATAAGGGCCACTTAGCGCTGCTAGCGGCCCTCGCTCTCACACTTGTCCTGCTGATCGCTACCTACGCCGAGCTCCTCGGGGCTGAGGCTAGGGGTGAGAGGCTCGCCGGCGAGCTGAGCCGTGCGAGGAGGGAGATCGAGGAGCTTAGGGGTGAGAACAGGGAGCTTAGGGAGAAGGTTAGAGGCTTGGAGGAGAACCTCACGGCCCTGAGGAGGGACGTGGAGGGGCTCAGGGGGAGGCTGAGGGAGGCCCTCCGGAGGGCCGAGTCCCTGGAGGAGCTTTTCTCGCCGCGCGTAGTACTGCTCAGCGACGCTCTAAACGCGACGGTCTCGGTCTCCGTGGAGGGGGGCTACATGGTGTACAACGTCTCGATAGCCTCGAGTCTCCCCCAGGGGACGCCGGTAGTGCTCGCGTTGACGCAGGCCGGCGAATCCCTGGAGAGGGCGTGGGTTCAGCTCTACTTCACCGGGAGCCCCGGGCAGCCCGTCTTCAGGGTTCCCAGGGGAGAGGTGACCATGCTGGGGACGTGGCTCTACGTGGGCGTTGCGCGGCCCGCGCCCGGCCAGGTCTTCGTTGCGGCGCCCGGAGAGGTGAAGCTGGGCAGCCTCTCCGTCAACGTGGAGGGGAGCGGTGAGAGGAAGTGCGTATACGTCGAGTTTCCAGCCGCTTACCGGGGCGGAGGGGACAAGAAGCTCTTCTACCTGCTGGTGGCCCAGGTGCCTCCAGGGGGGCAGTCCACCCGGTGGAGCGCCCGCCTCCTTATGCTCAGCGAAAAAGAAATAATTGTGAGCAGCGGTGGAGCCATCTGCACGGCGCCGGAGATGAGGGTCGTGCTAGCCCTTCTCCCCGTACCCCTCGGCCCCTAACAGTTCCTCGAGCAGGGAGATGTTGTCCGCAAAGGCGGCCGCTATCCCCTCCACCACCTGCTCGGCCCCCGCCTCGTCTGTCTCGAGCGTGTCGAGGATGTAGGAGGACACCTTGCCGAGCCACGCGGCGTAGAAGGAGCCAAGCACGGCCTCCCCTTGGGAGGCGAAGGCGGCCACATGCCTGTACACGGTCTCAGCCCACAGGCCGTCGGGGTACGCGCCCCTCCGCCTCTCCCTAAGCGCCTCGGCCACGGGGGCCAGGGCGTCCCGCCCCATAATCTCTACTAGCGTATCCCTCGCCTTCTGGTACTCGCTGAGGAACCGGGCTATGTTGGCGTCCACGTCCACCCTCACGAGCTGCGGGCACCTCCACGTCTCGCCGGGACTCAGCCTGTCCACCGCTGCCCGCCTGCCCCGCCTATAGTACAGTGTTATAGCCCTCGAAACCGTGGCCGCGACGTCCTCAAACATACCCTTGAGGTGCTTGCCCGGATCCTTGGGCGCGTGAAGCTTAGTCCCAAGGTCGGCCTCCGCCACGCGGGCGCCCACCGCCGCTGCCGTCGACGTTATGAAGAAGTCTATCCCGAACCTGTGCACCGCCGGCTCGAAGAGCCGTGCACGCTCCAGCAGCTCGCGGGCGAGGCGCGCGCTCACGCCGAAATCGCCCCCAATCGGCTGCCTCACGGGGAGGCCCAGCACGGACTTCGCCGCCGGGTACGCGAGGGTCTTCGTTATAGTCCCGTCATGCCTGTGCCTGGCGTAGAGCGGGGTTACAAGGTCGTAGCCGCGCGCCGCCCGGCCAAGCAGGCCGACCCAGTAGGGCTCGACGCTCCTCAGGTCGCTGTCCAGCATCACCACGGCGCCGTAGCCGCCCTCAACGGCCCTCCTAAACCCGTGGAGCACCGCGCTCCCCTTCCCCGGGGGGCCCGGGTACTCCTCGAACACCAC
>JALVKT010000097.1 GCA_027027675.1 Thermofilaceae archaeon
GCCCAGGCTTTCCTCATCCACCAGGTGTAGCGGCTGGCGGCGTAAAAAGCTGGTGGGCCCGCCGGGACTTGAACCCGGGACCACCGCCGCTCCCACCGAGGGGCGGCTGTGAGGGCGGCTTGAGGCGCCCTCCAGGGCGTATCCTACCACTAGACCACGGGCCCTTTAGCCTTGAAATAGGCGTGGGGGGCGGTGATATTTTTTACGCGGATGAGAGGTAGCGGTGTACGCCTTCCGCCGTTTTTTTGCCGCTTTTTATGGCGAGGCCTATGTTTGAGGGGCCCTGTGCAACGTCTCCGGCTGCGAAGAGCCTGGGAACCGTGGTCATACCGTTTTCGTCGACCTTTACCGTGCCGTTGGGGTTGAACTCTACGCCGAGGCTTTGGAGGCTCTGGGGCGGCGTGGCTTTTAACCCTATTGCGAGGACCACGGCGTCTACGGGTATCTCGAACTCTGTGCCTGGTATCGTCTCAACATGCTCTTTCCTCGACTTTGTGGGCTTTGTGCGTATTAGGCGTAGCTTCTCAACTTTTCCTTCGCCGAGGACTGCTACGGGCTGGGCGCACTCTATGAAGTCTACACCTATCTTTTTGAGGTGTTTCACCATGAAGCGGGCGGGCGAGATGTTTATGGGCCTCCTGTAGACTATCACGGGGCTGGAGTCGAAGTCGAGCTTTGCTAGCTCGGCGATGTCTACGGCCGTCAGCCCTGCCCCTATGATGGCTACGCGCCCGTTAAGGGGTGGCGGGCCATCCTTCTCGTATCCCAGCTTGTACTTCATGTAGTGGAATATCCAGTCGAGCGCGTTGTAGACGCCTTTGAGGTCGACGCCGGGTATGTGGAGGCGCCTGCCCTCCCAGGTTCCAGTGGCTATTATTACCGCGTCGTATTTTTCGAGGAGCTCCTTCACGTGGACGTCCTTCCCTACGGTGATGTTTTGGTGGAAGGTGACGCCGGCCTCCTCTAGTTCTCTCACGCTGTGCCGTACACCGTCCTTGGGTATCCTGAAGTCGGGTATGGCGAAGATTAGCATGCCTCCGGGCTCCGGCTGGTTGTCGTACACGTGGACCTCGTAGCCCTTACAGACGAGCGTCCCGGCGGCTGCGAGGCCCGCGGGGCCTGCGCCTACCACGGCGACAGTCTTCCCGAGGGGCGGGGCGGGCTCCTTGCATGGAAGGAATTTTATCGGCATTTTTTCTCGCGTATAAGTGGGGGGCGAGAGTATAGTTTTTTGCCATTTACGACCCAGTACTTAGAAGTAGTAAAGTATCAATTGCCTTAGGCTCCGGTTTAAACATAAATATAATTTTTATTGCTACATTGTCAAACAAGGCTTACCTTTACACCTTCGAAACAGCCGATATCCACCACATGCGACTCTATCTCCGCGAGAAAGCCCCGGAGCTCGCGCAGCGCCACTATGGGTACGCCGCCGTAAACCTCTCTGCCAGCCCCGTACACGGCTATCACCGCGGGGCATACAGTATACCTGCCGCTGGGCAGAGGCAAGGAGACGTTTTGCAGGTTTTGCGCCAGCAGAGAGGCCCTCACGCGCTGGTCGAGAGCCGCTTTCCTGAGCGCGCTTCTCCTAGCTCTGCTCCACTTTTTACAGTCTGCCGCCACAACGAATCCTTCCCTCCACGCTACCACGTCAACCTCAAACCTTCTCCCAGAAGCCTTGAAGCGGAGGTTTCTCGCGGCCTCGTAGCCGGCCTCCTCGAAGATTGAGGCGCACAGCCCTTCGAGCTCCTGCCACCCCAGGGAGAGGGCTAGCTCCACAATGTCGAAGCCGTGCTTCCACGCTTTTATGACGAGCTCTGTGGGCGTGGCCTTCTCCGGGACCAGCCCTATATACTGCAGAGCTTCCTCCACTATGCTGGAAGGGAGGCCTGTTTCCTCGGATAGAAGGCCCGGGGTTAGCTCCCTGTCCCCGGAGAGGAGCTTTCTCAGCGCCGCGTGGTACACAAGCTGGTACTTCAGGTCTATCAAGGGCCTCCCAGGGGAACTCTAGGATTCAGTGTGGAAAATTCGTTTAGATTATTATGCTGGCCATCGGCGCGAGGCGGGGCCAGCGCTCAGCAGCCTCCTTGGCCAGCGGCCCCCTTATCTCCGTGCCCTTGGGGTCGCCGTCCGGCGTCACAATGACGACCGCGTTGTCCTCGAAGGCGATCCACGTCCCGTCTGCGCGGCGGTAGGGGCGGCGCTGCCTTATGACAACTGCCCTCATAACCTGTTTTCTCAGCTCCGGCTTTCCAGCCCTTATGGATACGACGACTACGTCGCCCACCGCTGCCCCGGGGATGCGGCGCCAAACGCTCTTGTAGTGCGGCACGCCTATGACCTTGGCCAGCGTAGCGCCCGAGTTGTCGGCCACCCTTACGAGGCTCTCCATGAAGAGGCCTGGGGTTAGTGGAAGCTTATAGGAGACGCCTACAGCTTTCGGGCCTCTCTTCGCCATTCAGCACCACCTACTCGGCTTTTCCCAGCACAACGAATGACACGGACTTTGATATAGGCCTCGTCTCCCCTATGAGCACTACGTCGCCCGGCTTGACGTCTATGCACGGTGGCAGGTGGGCGTGCTTCTTCTTCTGCCTCTTCTCATACCTCATGTACTTCCTGTCATAGTAGAGGTACTCGTGCACCACAACCGCGGTGTTGTGCATCTTGACGCTTTCAACCCTAACCTTCATTATCTGGCCGCGCACGGGCAGGGTCCCATGCCAGGGGCACAGGGGGTCGTTACACGTCCTCTCGGGAGGCTTTACTCCCGGGATACCTATATTGCGGGCGACAGCTTTCTGAGACATCACAGCTCCCATCACCCTACAATTATGGTGTAAATAAACCTTTACCACTTGTAGAGCTTCTTTTTGAGCCTCTCCTCGGGCCTCCCCACGAGCACCCGGCCTTCAATCAAGAGGCGCGTGCCATCGGGGAGCCAGACGCGGAGCTTCACCACGTCCTTCTGAACCCAGCTTTTGGGGCCGCCCGGCTCCCCTATGAGGAGCATGTTGCGCGTCTCGTCGAGGATAAGCCCCTTTTTACCTATCAGAGAAGGGTTTTTCGCGTCTACAACCTCGGCCTTGAGGCCTATGAGCTCGTGGCGGAGAATGTTCCGGGGCGTGTGCCTCACTTTTCAGCCCCGGACGCCTTTAGCTGTTCCTCGCGCTCGATCGTGAGTATCCTTGCGATGGCCTTCCTGATCTCCCTGAGCCGGCCGGGGTTCTCGAGGCTGCCCCTGTGGGCCTGAACCCTGAGCCTAGCCAGCTCCGCCCTGAGCTCGCGGAGCTTCTCCAGCCGCTCTTCGCGGCTCATCTCCCTTATCTCCTTAGGCCTGAGCAGCGCCACTCTCAACCACCTCGGGCGTCTTCACCTCTATGAGGTCGGGCATCTTCGCCTGCCTCATAATTCTAACCTTTATCCCGTACATGCCGAGCTTCATTAGAACATGCGTCACAGCCTCGTCCACAAGCCTCTTTTTAGGCTCACCCGCCTTCGGCAGGAAGCCCTCAGTGAAGCGCTCGGTGCGGTGCCTCTGGCTCGTAAGCTTCCCGCTTATAACTATCTCGGCGCCCCGCGCCCCAGCGTTCATTATGCGCCTCAACGCTATCCTGGCGGCCCTCCTGAACTTTACGCCCCTTACCAGGGCCCTGGCTATCCTGTAGGACATTATCTTCGCGTTTAGGTCCTGGTTGGGCACCTCGACGACGTCTATCTGCGGGTTGTCTATGCCGAACTCTTTCTCTAGAACCTCCGAGACCCTCTTAATGTTTGCACCCCTCTTTCCTATGACGATGCCGGGGATGCCCGCGTATATTATAACCTTCGTCCCTATCGGGGTCTTAAAGAACTGGACGTCGACAAAGTTCGCCCTCACGAACTGCCTCTGCAGGTACTCGTAGAGCATCATGTACTGTAGGCCTTGCCTGACAACGCTCCTCTTGAGGGACATCAGCGTCGACATATAGCTCCACCTCCACTACTGCCTCCAAGATTTATTTTTACTCTCTCTCCTCAACCGCTATCTCCACGTGCACCATCTGCTTAACCTTGGGCGTGGACCTTCCGAAGGCCCGGGGCATGAACCGCTTTATGGTGAGCCCCTTGTGGGCGGCAACGTGTATTATCCACAGGTTTTCCACGTCCAGCCCCTTAAACTCGGCGTTGTTCTCCACGTTGTCTAGGAGGGCCAGCAGCTTCTTGGCGGCCTTTACCGGGTACCTGCCCGGCCCCATACCCCTCCTATGCCCCACCTTGCCGTAGTGCCTCTTGAAGGGAACCGCCCTCTTCTTCTCGGC
>JALVKT010000098.1 GCA_027027675.1 Thermofilaceae archaeon
TACGCATCATGTCGCCGTTCTCCCCAGCCCACACCTCAACCATTATCATGTGGTCCCCGGTGGTGAGGTACACGTTCTTCGAGTACTTCTTCTCGGCAAGCCGCCTGGCGACCTCCAGTATCTTGTCAGGCTCGGTGTCGACGCCTATGAGGGCCACGTTCTTGTAGCCAAGCTTCTCCGGGTCTACAATCACGGTGTAGCCCTTAATCACGCCCCGCTGCTCCAGCTTCGTGA
Organism: Thermofilaceae archaeon; assembly: GCA_027027675.1. Lineage (GTDB taxonomy): Archaea > Thermoproteota > Thermoprotei > Thermofilales > Thermofilaceae > JALVKT01. The sequence goes on from JALVKT010000098.1 coordinate 235, forward strand.
GCCTCTTCTTCACGGCAACGTCTGTTATGCCCAGTTCCCTAGCTATCTCTGTGAACGTGCTCCTGGCGTTTCTCGACAGTATCTCTATTATACGCCGATCCTTGTCGTCGATGGCCATAACAGCTCCATACTAATAACGCTCAGGCCGGGGTTTATAAAAACTAGCCACCGCCTAAAATGAAAACATGTTTTCTCAACCTCGTTTAACGTTCATGGCGGAGAATCGAGGAAGGTTGAACGTGCTCCCGGGAATTGATGGAAAAAGTTTAAATCCACATGCAGTCGTTAGGGTTCAAGATAACGATGGACGCAAAAACGCTAGGCATAATACTCCTAATCATAGGGCTAGCCATAGGCTTCGCCGCCGGCTACGTCCTCTCACCGCCAAAGTATAAGACCCAAGTCATCTATAGGAACCAGACCAAGGTCATCTACAAGAACCAGACCCAGACCGTAGTCCAGACCAAGACCCTAAAGCCCGACATAGTGGTGAGCTACAGCGGCGCCACCCCGCCCCCGGAGAAGCTCGTAGGCTTCTCGAACATCAACCCGGCCTTCTACAGCAACATCACCGTGGACGCGCTGCTACAGGCGGCCAAGTACGAGACAAACCCCGTGGTGAGGGCCAAGCTCTACAACGTGATACAGGCGATCTCGAACTACGAGGTTCCAATGATATGGCTCGGCCAGGCAAAGGCTAGGAGGCACTACTGGAGCTGGATGCACTTCCCATTCTTCAACCCAGTCCTTGCAGACAACCAGTGGCAGTTCATAACCAAGGATCCAGACGCGCCCAGGCCCGGCGAGGTCGTGGTGGGCGACATAGGCGAGCCCGAGAGCCTCGACCCAGCCCAGACCTACGAGACCGCCGGCTGGGGCGCCGGCGAGCAGATCTACAACAGGCTCGTCTTCTACTACGGCAACGACTCTACGCATGTGGTTCCCGAGGCAGCCTACGCCTGGGCGATGAGCAAGGACGGCACAAAGATCTACTTCGCCATCAGGGACGGCCTTGTCTTCTACGACCCGTGGGACAAGAAGACCTTCCCAATGACCCCCGAGGACGTCGCGTACAGCATTAACAGGATTATAAAGTCCGCCAATTACGAGAAGGTCGACTACCCCGAGTGGATAATCAGCGACTTCGTCAAGAAGGCCTACGTCATCAGCGAGAAGGACATGGAGGCTGCCCTCAAGGAGGGCCTCGTCGTGCCCATCCTAGGCCAGCAGGTATCCGTGAACAGCAAGGACCAGTGGATAAAGCTGTTCACAGAGAAGTTCTCCTACGTCCCATGGCACAAGGCGAAGACTGGCATCGCCGGCTACGTGGTCATAGAGCTGAAGAGGCCTTACCTAGCCATTATGAGCTGCCTCGCGACCAACGTGGGCAGCATAGTCAGCGAGAAGGCCGTGGCCCTCCACAACAGCACCGACGACCCGCTCGCCCTCAAGTGGTACAACGAGCACCCCGTTGGCACCGGCGCCTACTACCTGGTGAGCTGGACCCACAACCAGGAGCTCGTCTACGAGGCTAATCCGTACTACTGGGGCGCCCCCAAGCCCTCGATCAAGAAGTTCGTGATCAAGATAATACCCGAGGAGGAGTCCAGGATTCTCGCCCTCCAGAAGGGCGACCTCGACTACGGCGTCGTCTCCCCACAGAGCGAGGACAAGATGGAGGGCAAGACCCTCGAGTACAACGGGAAGACCTGGAAGTTCCTCATGCCATGGCTCGGCGGAACCTTCGACATAACCCACATCTACCTCAACAACAAGAAGGAGCCATTCAACAACCTCTACGTGAGGCAGGCCCTCGCCTACGCGACGCCATTCGAGTTCATAATCAAGCAGGTTTACAGGGGCCACCTCATGCCAGTCAGCGGCGTGATACCGAAGGGCATGCTCGGCTACACCGACAACGTGCCCCTCGACTACTGGAAGGAGATGAGCGAGGAGGAGAGGATCGCGAAGGCCAAGGCCCTGCTCCAGAAGGCAGGCATCGACCCCACAAAGTACACTATAACCATAATCTACAACCAGGGCAACAAGCCCAGGGAGATGATAGCCACGCTGCTCCAGAACGAGTGGCAGAAGCTCGGCTTCAAGGTGAAGGTTCAGACCTTCAGCTGGCCAACATACCTTAAGAAGATAACCAACGGCGACTACCAGGTGGCAATACTCGGCTGGGCCCCAGACTACGCAGACCCAGACGACTACGCCTACCCGCTCATGCAGGGCGGCTGGCACTTCGCCAACGTGCAGGTGGCCGGCATAACCACCGCCGAGGCCAAGACGCTCGACATGGCCGGCGTAAAGCTGCTCGTAGGGCCGAGCCCGTAAAACCACCCTTTTTATTTTCCACCCTTCTCTCTAACTGAGAGGTGTTTTTCCGTGGGAGAGTTCAAGTATTACATTATCCGGCGGCTCCTAACGTTTATACCGACGCTGCTGGGCGTCATAGTAATCACCTTCATAATCTCCCACCTAGTGCCGGCCCTCCCAGCCAAGGGGGCGTTCGCCAGGCACATGAACCCGCAGACACTGGCGCTGATCAAGAAGATGTACCACCTCGACCAGCCCTGGTACGTGCAGCTATGGTACTACATCGTGGACTTGTTCACGGGCAACTGGGGGACGTCCATAGTCACCAGCAGGCCTATCCTAAAGGAGCTCTCAATATACTTCCCAGTAACCTTCCAGCTGGCAATCCTCGGCGAGATATTCATACTCGTAGCCGGCATACCCCTGGGCATAATAGCCGCTATGAAAAACAACACGAAGATAGACCAGGCGATACGCGTCCTCTCCGTCATAGGCTACTCCGTCCCCTACTTCCTTCTCGCAATAGCCTTCCAGATGATATTCTACTACTGGCTAGGCTGGCTGCCCGGCTTCGGCCTCGGCAGGAAGCCCCGCGTAGTATACACGGGCATGTACCTCTTCGACAGCCTGCTATGCGGCGACTTCGGGGCCTTCATAGACAACCTCCGCCACTTCCTACTCCCAAGCATAAGCCTAGCAACGCCCGGCGCAGCAGTAATAGCGAGGCTCATGAGGGGCAGCCTGCTCGACACGCTCAGCTCGGAGTTCATAGACTACTGCAAGATGAAGGGCCTGCCCGAGAGGGTGATAATGATTAAGCACGCCCTCAAAAACGCCATTATACCGATAATCACCGTGGCCGGCCTCCAGTTCGGCGGCCTCCTCGGCGGCGCGATAATCACGGAGACGATATTCGCGATAGCCGGCCTCGGCCGCTACCTCGTCGTCTCAACGTACGCTATGGACTACCCGATCATAATGGCGGGCACCTTCCTCATAGGCCTCGTCTACCTGATAGTCAACTTCGTCGTAGACCTCCTCTACGCGTACGTCGACCCGAGGGTGAGGCTCTAATGGTCAGGCTTCCCGGCTTCCTAGAGGAGCGCTACAGGAAGTGGCGCCTAAAGAACGAGTCAAAGATCAAGGAGTACGGCCTAATGCTCTATGCCTTCCGCCGCTCCGGAGTCTCGGTTGCAGGCCTCATAATAGTAGTCTTCTTCGTAACCATAGGCATACTGGGCCCCGTCCTCCTCGAGGCCATAAAGGGCCTAATGGTTTTCCTCTACCACCAGGCGGTCATACACTCCCTGCCACAGTTCAACGCATTCCAGTACTCCTACGACGTCCTACAGCCGCCATCCTGGAAGCACTGGTTCGGCACAGACGAGTACGGCAGAGACCTCTTCGCCAGGGTGCTCCTCGGAACACAGATATCCTTCTCCTACTCCATAGTAGTCCTCGCGGCAGGCATCCCGATAGGCGTCGTGCTCGGCCTCATAGCCGGCTACTACGGAGGCGCAGTCGACGAGCTGATATCTAGGATAACTGACATGTTCCTCGCCTTCCCAGCACTCGTGCTCGCAATGGCCCTGGCCGCGAGCCTCGGCGCAGGTCTCCAGAGCGCCATGATAGCGATGATAGTCGTCTGGTGGCCGGGCTACGTCCGCCTCATAAGGGGCCAGACCCTCTCGATAAAGGAGAACC
>JALVKT010000099.1 GCA_027027675.1 Thermofilaceae archaeon
CCCCAGCGCACATCTAGACACCCCTAACACCCCGCGCCCCCCGCCAAAAACCCTTGCCCCTTCTACAACTCGGAGCCGCGAATCCGTAAAACAGAACACACGCTCACCCTCTAATACCCCCGCCGCCAACTTACACCCTGGGTGCCCCAGACGCCTCTCACCAGGATCTCACCAAGCCTATGCACAAAATGCAAGGGGGCACGGAGGCTCTGCGGGCTACCCCAGTGCCCCCTACTCCTCAGGGCAGCCCAGCAGCTCAAAGTAGCCCGGCAACTCGCAAAGAGAGAAGTCTACTCCCCAACACCCCCCTCAATACTCGTCGGCGAGCACGGCTACCCCAACGTGGCCGCGGGCGTCAACATAGCCCCTGCCACCGACAACCCGCCACTCTACGAGGACCCAAAGGCGTGGTGGGGCAAACTAACACTCGAAGACATAATCAGGCTCAGAACCTCACTCGTACACTCAGCAGCCACAATCAACGCCGCCAAGCCCACAGGCCGCCTAGCGGAAGCCCTACGCGAAGCAGCCCTCTCCGCAAAGCCCCTCTACAGCGAAGTACTCTACAAGAAGCCGCCAAAGCCCCGCCCCCTCCTAGACCCCATACTCAAGCCGGTAGGCCTACGCGGCACAGTCGAAAAAATAGAGATAGTCGACAACCCCGCAATACCCCGCAAAGTAGACCAGATAGTAGAGGAAAAACCACCGGCCAGAGAAGCGGTAGAAGAGCTGCGCCGCGCAGGCCTCGACACCTACTACATACAACGCGTCTTCTCAGCCGCACTCCTCGGCAAAACACCCCGCCTCGTCCCCACAAGGTGGAGCATAACAGCGGTCGACAAGATCCTCTCAGACATAGACCTCAACCGTGTCCGCACCCGCCCCCAAATACGCGACATCGAAGTATACCACACAGAGTACCTCGGAAACCACTACACCATACTCCTCGCACCAGCCCCCTGGAGCATGGAAATGATAGAGGCATGGCTACCCCACAGCGTCTGGGTCCCCGGAGAAAAACCCCACATATACAGGGTCTACGAGTACTGGGACGGAAAACCCAGCGACATGGACGGCGGCTACTACGCGATCCGCCAGCCCCTCCTCCAACACCTAGCCGCCAGACGCAGACAAGCAGCAGCCATTGTAATACGGGAAATAACGCCCCACTACTACGCCCCAGTAGGCTCCTGGCAAATACGGGAAAGCATACGCAACGCACTAAACACAAAACCCCTAAAGCCCCGGTCCCTACAAGAAGCGGAAAAAATACTCGACAAACTCACAATACTCCCCATAAAGCCGCTACTACGCACAAGCCCGATCTACACGCTCCTAACAAAGCAACGCCACATTACAGACTTCCTCCAACACACAAGCAACAAAAGTGGTGGACCGGGGGGGACTTGAACCCCCGACCTCCGCCTCTTCAGCTCCGGTTAAGATGCCGAGGCGGCGCTCTCCCAGCCTGAGCTACCGGCCCTGCTTGGAGCATTAAATAGTGCCGTAAAAGCCCTTTTTATCCTTTATCTCCGGGGCTCTTAGAGTCTTGTGGAGACGTATTTTTTGACCCATTGGACTAGTTGTTCGTAGCTTTGTCTGCCTTCTCGTGTTAGTTCGACGTATTCGCCGTCTTTGTCTTGTTCGATTTTTACGAGCCCCCTCTGTGTGAGCCAGTTGAGGTAGCGTTTGAATGCTGGGTAGTTGAGGCGGCTGTAGAGTTGGAGTCTTGTCTTCTTCATTCGTCCCTCTTCGTGGAGGGCGTCTAGTATTCGTGCGACGACGAGTAGGTCTACCCTCATTGGGGGGTCAATTAGAGAATGCGTGTGTGGATATTAACCTTCTCTGTCCTGTGTCTCTGTGTGGATCCATTCGATGTATTGGGGGAGGCCGTGCTGTATGGGTAGGGCTATTATTTCGGGGAGCTGGTAGCTGTGGAGCTTCCTGATTTCTTGTTGTAGGGCGGGGTATGCCTGTGTTGTCGTCTTTATTATGAGTAGGTGTTCCTCTGCCTGCTCGGTTTTCCCCTGCCACCGGTATATGCTTTTTATGGGGCCTACTATGTTGACGCAGGCTGCCAGTTTTTTCTGGACTAGGGTGTGGGCGATTTTTTCTGCTTCTTGGCGTGTGGGGGTTGTGGAGAGTACGAGTAGGGCGGGCATGTTTTCACCCTGGGAGTCTAGTGTCCTAGGGGTGGTATGTTGGTATATGGTTTGGCAATCTGATATATGTAAGAAATAGTTTATATATGATGCCGCGTAACATGTCTTGATGAACGAATGGGAGACCGTGGAGAGATCAAGAAGCTCGCCGAGGTGTTGCAGGTGCTCGCGAACCCCGTGAGGCTTAAGATACTGGCGTTGCTGTCGGTGCGGCCAAGGTACGCGTACGAGCTGAGCAAGAAGCTTAGACTTTCCTACCCGCTGGTGCACTTGCACCTTAAGGTTTTGGAGAAGGCCGGCCTGGTTGAGAGCGACTATGTTCCGGGGCCTAGGACTAAGCGGGTGTATAGGGTGAAGGAGTTCCGGGTGGAGGTGTCCCCTGAGAGGCTGAGGGAGCTGGGTGTCGAGGTTGAGGGTGAGGGTGATGGGTAAGCTCGCCTACGTGATTATAGGGTCTGTGCTGGCGTTGGCGACGATGGTGCTGCTCCCGCTGCGCATCGTGGAGCTCGTGTCTGCCGGCAAGCTGGACGCGTTGTTCGGTGGGATTGTGATACTTCTGCTGCTGGTTGGTGGGAGCGTGGTGGCGTTCTTCACGATAATACTTCCCACCTTGGAGACTATGGATGAGAGTGACGCTGAGCTTTTGGAGGTTAAGGAGAGGCTCCGCATGTACAGGGCTAGGCAGAGGGCTATGCTGGAGGAGCTTGACGAGATAAAGCAGGTCTTGGAGGAGCTCCGGGACGTGTTGAAGAAGGGCATGGGTGAGTAGTATGGGTGGCGGGGAGAGGCTGAAGTACGAGGATCTTTCGGATGAGGAGGTGGAGCGGCTGATTTTGGAGAGGCTCCGGGAGATAAAGGAGCTTCTCGTGGAGATTAAGAGGATGTTTGAGGAGGTGAGCCCGTGATGGGGGAGAAGTTTGACAGGTATCTTGAGAGGATGAGTAGGGGCGTTGAGAAGAGGGTGGATAGCGGGGACGTCACAATTGCTGGCTCCGGCCACCTCAAGGGAGGCGTCTATGGGTCTGTGAAGGCGAGTGGGAGCTTGAAGGTTAGCGGCGACTTGGAGGCCGAGGAGTTCAAGGTTTCGGGCTCTGTGAGCGTGGACGGTAGCGTCAAGGCGGAGGTGGTGAAGGTTAGCGGCGCCGCCAGTATCCACGGGGATCTTAGGGGCGAGTCTATACGTGTCGCGGGTGCGCTCAGCGTTGACGGTGAGGTGAGGGGTGACGAGGTGAAGGTGTCTGGCGGCTTGAAGGCTGAGGAGGTTTCCGGTGACAGTGTGAGGCTTAGCGGCTCCTTCAAGGTTGGGGGGCCGGTGAAGGGGGACTACGTGGAGGTTGTTCTGAGCGGGGACTCGGAGGCTGAGAGCTTGGAGGGCGAGGACGTGTATGTGAGCGCGCAGGAGAGGAGGGTTGCTCTCGCCGGGCTCCTGTTTAGGAGGAGGGGCCGCCCCAGGCTTAAGGTGGGGAGGGTGAAGGCTGAGCGGCTGTATGTGAGGGGGGTTGTGGTGGAGGGCGACGTGGAGGCGGAGAGGGTTGTTCTGGAGGACGGCGCCGAGGTTAAGGGCAAGGTTTCGGGGGAGGTTGTTCGCCGCTAGTCTTTGGGCTCGCTTTTTATGATTTTTAGGAGTTCGCAGATGTTTTCCAGGTCTCTGCCTATGACGTATACGTCTACTCCGAGGTCTCGTGCGACCTGCTCGGCTATTTCCTCGTTGTCGTCGAAGAAGGCTACCTCGTCGGGGTCTGCGGCTAGGCGTGTCATTATGCGCATCAGCATTGAGGTCTTGTATGGGTGGGGCTCTATTACGGAGTAGTCGATGAACTCGTGGAGGCCGAAGAGGCGGAGTAGCTCTTGGGGCGAGTCGGGGGCGTTCCAGCTTGCGATGGCGATCTTCTTCCCCATCTCTTTTAGGAGCCTGAAGAGCTCTGGCACGCAGTCGTAGAGCTGGACGACGTCGCCCCTCGAGTCTACGGCTTTTAGGCCTTCGAGGGTGAATGGGGGTACGGTGCTCTGCGCGTCCTCGTGGGTCCAGAGCGTGCGGTCTAGGTCGAACACGAAGACTCTCTTGTTGAGGAGGCTCCGCGTGGGGGCTCGCTTCTCCGCGTGCATGGGGGCACCGGTGCTGCGCTACTTCTCTGCGAGGTGGCGCCGGTACGCGTCCTCCGCGCTCGCGCCGCGGTGTATGATGTCCATGAGCGCCTTCACCATTCCGGCGGGGCTTTCGTGCTGGAAGATGTTTCTGCCGATGGCGGCTCCCGCGGCCCCTGCCTTTACGGCTTTCTCAACCATTGTTAGCGTGTCGAGGGGTGTCTCGGTTTTAGCGCCGCCTAGCACGACTATGGGTGCCGGCACGGCGGCCACGACTTTCTCGAAGTCTTCCGTGTAGAGGGTCTTTACGATGTCCGCTCCCAGCTCGGCCGCTATCCGGGAGCCGTAGGCCACGGCGTCCCTGCTGTACTTGTTCTTGAAGACGGGGGGCTTGGGGACGACCTCGGCCATGACTGGCACGCCGAGCTGCTCGGCCTCTTCGACCGTCTTGGCGAGTTTCTCCCAGAGCGCCTGCTCGTTCACGCTGCCCGGGTACAGCATGAGGCTCACGGCGTCGGCGCCGCTGGCCACCGCCCTCCTGACCGTTGAGATGAGCCTGTCGTCGCTCTCGTCGAGGCTCTTCACGGTTCCGGTGCCGTCTATCCTTGCCACGATGAACGCGTCGGCTGCGGTCTCCCAGTACCTCTGGATCATGGCGGGGGTCATCATGACGGCGTCTACGCCGGCCTCTACAATGGTTTTGAGGGTGGCGCCTAGGTCTTCGATGCCTCTTATGGGGCCGTGCCTTCTCCCGTGGTCGAGGGCGGCTATGAGGGCCCGCCCGTCGCGGAACAGCCTTTTAAGCCGTATAAGCTTGCCGTACATGCCCGTCTACCTCCGCGCCTTTATCAGAATAAAAGGTGTTGCCACAAAAAACGTGTTATTTTAGTCCACCCGCTCGACGCGGACCCGCTCGCCGGAGCGGACCTTCTTTAGCCGTTCGAGGTCGCCCACGACGCGGCCGAACACGTTTACGGGGCTGGCAGGCCTTATCTCGCCTGGCCCGCTGACGGGGGTTGGGCCGAAGAATATGCAGAGCGCGTTGCCCGGCGGCCAGTAGGCGACGTCGCCCTTGTCCACGACTTCCTGGGCGTTTTCCTGGCCGAGGTCCACTGGGGTCGAGAAGTATATCTCGTCGCCCCACCTGTTCGCCCGGCTCTCAAAGGGTACTGCCTGGAGGAATGCGTCCCGGGTCTTGGGGTTCTTGTCTATGAGCTCGACTATTACTTCCCCTATGCTCTCGGGGAAGACTATCTTGAGCCTGGCCAACCGTGTTCACCTCAGCTTCTCCTCGACGAGCTTCGCGAACGCGGTGTAGAGCACGCCCTTGGCCGCGTGTACGGGCTCCTGCCACACCTGGCCCTCCTCGGGCTTCACCTCGAAGCCTATGGCGCCCCTGTAGCCTATCTCCTCGAGGACCTTTAGGAGCTCCTTGACCTCCTCGACGCCGTTGATGGCGCCGGGCCTGTAGAAGCCGGGGTGCCAGTCCTTGAGCGTGCCGTCGGGCAGCTTCTTGGTGCAGCCGATGTGTATGTGCGCGAGGTAGTCCTTCGCGACCACTATGTCGCGGGGCTTCTCGTTGAGCATGGGGCCGTGGCTGAGGTCCCAGAGTAGGCCGAAGTTCTCGTGCTCCTCCCTGACCTCCTTCGCCACCTCGACGGCCTCGGTTATGGGGCCTATGAGCTGCTTCTTGTCCCATACGCGGTCGAAGGTCTCGAGTATCACGTAGACGCCGAGCTTCTCCGCGTACCCGGCTATCTCCTTGAGGCTCTTTACAAGCTGGTCCTTGGCCGCCTCCCTGTCGGCCTCTCCGGGGTCTGGGCCGCTGCAGAAGGCCGCCCGCTTTATGCCGCGCGCCGCGGATATCTCTATCTCCCTCTTGATAGCCTCTACGGCTTTGCGCCTCTCATCCTCGTCCAGGGCGCTGGGGTTGAAGCCCTTGGCGAGCACGAGTGGCTGGAGCCCGCTTGCAACCTCTATGCCCGTTTTCTTGACAATGGGCTCTACGAGGCGCCAGGCCTCGTCAGGGAGCACGTTGACCTCTATCACGTCGAAGAAGGGGTCGTGGGCGAGCACATCGAAGGCTTCCCGCGCTGCCTCTGCCTCGCCCTTCATAACGGGTGGGTTTGCCATAAAGGCTACGACGCTGACCTTCCATGGGAAGCGTACAGTGTACTCCTCCCCATCCGCCCTAACGGTGACGGAAAACATGCTTCTCTCACCCGGGTGGAATACGCGGTAACACCATTAAACCTTTACCGGCAAACTATTTTTGCTGCAACACCGTTTTCGCCGTGCCACATGTGACGTGCATAGCCAGCCAGAGGTGCACCGGCCTTGCTCGTGGAAGCGCTGCTCGCCTTCTATCTCCCCCTCCTCCTCGGCATAGCGTACGGGAGGCTTAGGAGGCCCGGCGACGCAGAGCTCACGTATCTCTCAAGGCTTATACTCTACCTCCTACTCCCCTTCCTCCTCTTCAGGTCGACATATGCTAAGGCGAGCCTGGGCGTGACGCTCGAGTCTCTCTCCCTCCCCCTCCTCGCCTCCCTAATAGTCCTTGCTTCGGGGGCGGCGGCACACCTGGCCTTCAAGGGCAGGGTGGAGGAGGTCATGACGACGATGTACTCTAACGCCGGCTACCTGCCACTGGCGGTGGCGCTGCCCCTGTGGGGAGAGCCTGGGGTGGCGGACGTCGGCTTCTACATCCTGGGGAACAACACGACGGCCAACGCCGCGATTCCCCTGCTTAGCAGCAGGGGGGACTGGCGCGCCGGCCTCAGAAAGCTGGCCTTCTTCGCGCCCCTCTACGGCATAGTCGCCGGCACACTCCTGGGCGCCCTACACGTGCCCGTGCCGGGGGCCGTCATAACCGCTGCGCGCTACATGGGGGACGCGGCCCCCACGATGGCGCTCATAGTGCTGGGGCTGGAGTTCTCCAGGAGCCTCTCCCTCTCGCGCAGGGGGGTGGAGACGTACCTGCTCCACATGGCGGTGGCGGCCCCGCTTGTCGCGGCTTTCGCACGACTCGGCCTTCTGCCGAGCCCGCTGGAGTTTAAGGTTGCACTGCTGGAGGCTTTGATGCCGAGCGCTGTGAGCAACGTAGTCCTCGCGAGAGAGTTTGGGCTTGACGCGGGGGAGGTGTCAGAGATAGTTGTCACGTCCACTCTGCTCGCCTCCTTCACGTCCATCCCGGCCTTCCTTGTGTGGGCCTCGCTGTGGGCCTAGGTATCGCCGATACGCACAGCTTATCATTTAAGCCGCGGCGATGAAAAATAAGGGCTGGGTATGAAGCTCACCATAACGGCTTTCGCCATAGCACTCATAGCGGTGGCTGCACTGTTCGCAGCGGCCAGCAGCAGCGGGTTCGCGGGGCTTGCCGAGCAGTCCCCGAAGGGGCCCGCTAAGCCCAGAGTAATGTCGGCTGAGAAGGGGCAGCCGCAGGAGGCCGGCGGAACATGCCTGACCTACTGCCTCGTATCGGCGGCCCTCCTCCTCGGAGGGATGGTGTCGGCAGTGTACGCGTTGGGCGTGTGGAGCCTTGAGAAGGGCCCCCTCTCGCGGGGAGTTGCGTCGATAAAGGCGGCGTTCTTCCTCTCGCTGGGAGGCGTCCTCCTAGGCTCCTCGCTCGCAGTGTACGGGGCCTTCACGGGCAACTCCTTGGCGGCGGCGCTGGGCGTGCTGGCTGTAGCCGTAAACCTCTACGTGACTTACAGGGCGTGGGCCGGGGCTAAGAGGTTTAGGGCGCTTCTGGAGGGCGGGGCATAACCTATTTACGTGTGACGCTGCATGTAACTTGGCTGAGGCTGATACGACATGTTGCCGATATACACCCCTCCCTTTACTCCAGGGTTCACGGGCCAGATCGGCCCCACAGAAATATTAATAATTGTGCTTATAGCGCTGCTACTCTTCGGCCCCAAGAAGCTCCCAGAGCTAGCCAAGGCGGCGGGAGAGGCTGTCCGCGTCTTCAGGGAGGAGAGCAGGAAGATAACCGAGGAGGACACGGCTGCATTGAAGGCGATACAGAAGGAGGCGTCGAAGAGCTCCGGCGTCAGCGACGAGGAGCTCAAGAAGCTCGCCAAGATACTCGGCGTTGAGACGGAGAACAAGAGCAGGGACGAGCTTGTAAACGAGATAGTTGAGAAGGCTAAGAAGCAGGGCCTCATCTAAAGAGAACTAGTACTTGGGAATCACGACCTTTTCGGAGCCTAGTATACTCTTTACCCGTTCTGCTCCTCCGATTCTAGCTAGATATGCGGCCACCGGCTCTGGAACCAGTCTTTCCCAGTCGCCGCCTTCCGCCATAAGCTTCCTAATATTGGTGCCGGAGAGCTCTCCCCTCTCTACTAGGGGCGGGTTGACGACTTTGAAGCCGCTACTCCTGGCGAGGAGTTCTACAAAACTGTTGTTCGTAGCTACCGCCTCGAAGCGCGGCGTTCTCGAGGCCACGTGGCTAAGCCACAGGCTATTGTCGGGCACATTGTCCAGGGGTATAACGTAGACCCTGTCCCAGACGTCGTGGAGCGCAAGCTTTAGCATGGTGACTCTCTCGCCAGCTGTAAAGGGGTTCTCGGCGGTAAAGTTGAACTGGGCCGCTGTGACGCCGACCACGACTTCGTCCCACCTCTCAACGAGCCACTTGATCGCCTCTACGTGGCCCTTGTGGACGGGCTGAAACCTGCCGGGGAAGAATACCCGCCTAGTCATATCCACCTATATTACCTTGAGGCCTATATCACTTGCACAGCCATGCCCGTAAGGGTTCTCAGGGAAAACTGCTCGGAAGCAGTGATACTGGGGGTCGACGAGGCCGGCAGGGGGCCCATGATAGGCCCCATGGTCGTGGCCGCCGCCGCGGCGCCCCCACGTGTAGCCGAGAGGCTCACGCTCTTCGGGGTGAGAGACTCTAAGACTCTCTCGCCGCGCTCGAGGGAGCGGCTCCGAAGCCTCCTCCTCTCACTGCTGAGCTTCGCCGCCGTAAGAGTCGTCGAGCCGGCCGAGATAGACGCCGCCGTATACGGGGAAACCCACGTCAACCTCAACTACCTCGAGGCCAGCGTGGCCGCGGAGCTCGTGGAAGAGGCCCTGAAGGCCTGCCGGGTGGAAAAAGTTTTTGTCGACTCCCCCGACCCTGTGGCCGAGAGGTTCGGCGAACACCTGTCCAGGCTCCTCGAGGGCCGTGTCCCCATAGTCGCCGAGAACGACGCTGACAAGAAGTATCCCATAGTCTCGGCCGCCTCGATAATTGCTAAGACGGAGCGAGACCGCCTAGTTGAGGAGCTGAAGAAGCGGTACGGGGACTTCGGGTCCGGCTATCCCTCCGACCAGAGGACGAGGGCGTGGGCGAGGAGGTGGCTCAGCGAGCACGGGGAACCACCGCCCATAGCTCGGAAGAGCTGGAAGAGCTGGGGCAGGCTCTGAGCTTATATCTCCACTGTGTGGAGAGCTATGTGATGGCTCAGGGATACTATAAGCACCCCACGGCGGTCGTCGAGGAGGGCGCCGTGGTGGGTGAGGGCACGAGGATATGGCACTTCGCTCACATACGCTCGGGTGCGCGGATAGGTAAGGGCTGTAACATCGGCAAGGATGTGTACGTGGACGTCGGGGTCGAGATAGGCGACGGAGTGAAGATTCAGAACGGTGTGTCCGTGTATAGGGGGGTGAAGCTGGAGGACAGGGTTTTCGTTGGCCCCCACGCGGTCTTTACGAATGACAAGTACCCCCGGGCCTTCTCCAAGGACTGGGAGGTTGTGCCCACACTTGTAAAGGAGGGGGCCTCTATAGGGGCGAACGCGACCATTGTTTGCGGCGTCACCCTGGGCAGGTACTCCATGGTCGCCGCTGGAAGCGTTGTCACCAAGGACGTGCCCGACTACGGCCTCGTCGTGGGTGTGCCGGCGCGACTCGTAGGCTTCGTATGCGTGTGCGGCAGGCCGCTCAGAGAAGTTGTTGAGGAGGACGAGGAAAAGGTCGTGTACAGGTGCAGCCACTGCGGGAGGAAGATAGAGATACCTAGGAAAGACTATGAAAGGATGGTTAAAGAGAGGGGCCGATAGCCCCCTTTTATATTTTTAAACCTTAGACTATAGCCTTCTCCGTGGCCTTGTCGAAGATGTGCAGCTTGTCATGGTTTATGTCGAACTGCAGCGTGGCTCCTATGTCGTGGCTCGTCCCGGGCGGCGCGAAGGCCCTAATTATGTCGTCGCCCACCTTTAGGTGCACGAGCACGTCTCTGCCGAGCGGCTCTGTCACGTAGACTACGCCCCTGTAGGGGCCCTCGCCGATTTTGATGTCCTCAGGCCTTATGCCGACTATTACTTCGCTTGGCGGGCCGGCCTTTCTCAGCGCTTCGGCCATGTAGTCGGGGAGCTTGATTTTCATGCCGCTCGACTCGAGTATTATGCCGCCGTCCTGCTGTGTCACGCTTGCCTCGAAGAAGTTCATCGGCGGCGCGCCTATGAAGCCGGCGACGAACACGTTTGCAGGCTTATTATAGAGCTCCTCGGGGGTTCCGTACTGCTGCAGGGTGCCCTTGTTAAGCACCGCTATGCGGTCGGCCATCGTCATGGCCTCTACCTGGTCGTGCGTGACATAGATAGTTGTTATTCCGAGTTCCCGCTGGAGCCTCTTAAGCTCCGCTCTCATGAATATTCTCAGCTTTGCGTCGAGGTTGCTTAGGGGCTCGTCCATGAGGAAGAGCTGGGGCTCCTTTGCGAGCGCCCTTGCGAGGGCGACGCGCTGCTGCTGGCCACCACTAAGCTGAGCAGGCTTACGATCAAGAAGCTCCTCGATCCTAAGCATCTTGGCGACCTCGCGGACCTTCTTGTCGATGTAGTCTTTGGGCGCTCCTTTGAGCTTCAGGGGGAACGCTATGTTGTCGTAGACTGTCATGTGGGGGTAGAGCGCGTAGCTCTGGAACACCATGCCTATGTTCCTGTCCTTTGGCGGCAGGTCGTTGACGACCTGGTCGTCGAAGTATATGTAGCCCTTGGTGGGCTTGTATATGCCGGCTATCATGAGGAGGGTTGTCGTCTTGCCGCAGCCGCTGGGCCCGAGTAGGGCGACGAACTCCTTGTCCTTGATGTCTAGGTTCAGGTTGTTTACGGCCACAACTTTCCCGAAGATTTTGGTCAGGTTCTCGAGACGAACCCTCACCATCCCCCTTGACCCCGTTTTAACGCGTTTTTCATCTAACTTAAACGTTGGCGGGAACAAATATATACAATGTACCGCGCGCCACGCCTGGGACCAGTATGGGCGAGAAACACCTACTGGCCATAGACGTTGGAACCACAACTGCAAAGGCTGCCGTTTTCACGCTCGACGGCCGTGTTCTCTCCACTGCGACGCGCGAGTACCCCACCTATTACCCCCGGCCCGGCTGGGTTGAGCAGGACCCGGAGGACTGGTGGGACGCTGCAGCGGCCGTCTCGAGGGAGGCGCTCGCAAAGTCCCGCGTCGACCCGGCGAGCATAGCAGCGATATGTGTGAGTAGCCAGCGGGAGACAATGGCGTTCATCGACAGGGAGGGCAGGAGCCTCGGGAGGATACCCATATGGATGGACAGGCGCAGCGCGCCCCAGGCGGAGTGGATACGCGGCAACTTCGACGCCTGGGAGATCTATAGGAGGACGGGCCTCATAGTCGACGCCACGTTCACGGCCACGAAGCTTATGTGGCTCAGGGACAACAACCCGGGACTC
>JALVKT010000100.1 GCA_027027675.1 Thermofilaceae archaeon
TTTGCACTGGACATTTTAGTTAAAATATAAATATTTTTTTAAAGGAAACATTTTTTCGAAGAATCCTGCCCAAATATAAGGGGGCAGAGATGTCTAGCATCAAAAAGAAGCTAGCTGATATTATCCTCAACGTGTCAAAGGACATAGTCATACCCGTGCTCATGCCCCAGATACAGCTACTCAACGCCCACATGTTACAACTTGGGCTTGACCGCCAGCTCTACGTCTACGGCACACAAGTCGGAGTAGAGATGGCGAAGCTCGCTGGCAGGAAAATGGGCAAGGATAAAATGTCGTTCGAAGAGCTCCTAGAGTGGTCGCCTTTCATTGTTAAGCATATAACCGTGGGCCTCTCCAAGGCGGAGGTGACTCATGTTGACTGGAAGACGGGCGAGTATACAATCAGGGTTTACAACAGCCCGTACGCGAAGCTGCCGGACGGCAAAATCATCAAGCTTGGCAGACCCGCGTGTCACCTTCTTGCAGGTATATTCGCGGGAGGTGCTACAAGGGTTCTCGGCAGGCTCTACACTGCTGAGGAGACAAAATGTATAGCTAAGGGCGACAAATACTGCGAGTTCCACTTAAAGCCGGTGCGCTGAAATGCCCAGAAATATAAAGGTGATAGTCCCGGACGTACACGTCCCCGTGTGGGTTAGCCCAATAAAGGCCCGCGAGTTCATGGAGGACAAGCTGGACATTGTAAGGGCCAAGTGGGGCGACCCTGGCGTGCTAGTGGTCACGTACATCGGTCTCTACACTGTACGGGAGATATACGAGAAGGTGAGCGAGCTTTTCCCCGACTTTAGGCTCCAGGACGTAATAGACCTGTTATTAGAAATCTATGAGGGCGGTTACATAGACTTTAAGGAGCACACGTGAGAGGAGTAGAGCTATGTCAAGCGCGAACTACAAGCTTGCCTGGTACAGTAGGAAGGTAAGGATAGGTATTATAGGGGCGTATGCCTCGGGAAAAACCTCTTTTATAAAGAGGGTTTCCGAGATCTTCGACAGCATAACCACTAAGAGATACGTGAAGGATGTGGGTCTCTACGAGAGCACGCTTGCATATGACTACGGGCTACTCTACGCTTTGCGGAGCGCGAATAGCTTAGAGAAGGTCTCCAGCGAGGAGGCCTTGGAGGCCATAGAGAACGGGTCCGGGGAGGTTTACAGGGTCGAGCTGTGGGGGGCTGCTGGGCAGAAACACCTCTTCGCCGCGAGGCAGGCTATAATTTACCCGAAGATAGACGGGGTTATACTGTTTTTCGATCCTTCAAGGGAGAACTCGTTCGAGCTGAGCCTTCTTCTCTACAGGGAGGCGAAGGACAACGTGCCGGGGCTTGGAGAGGTTAAGCCTGTTATAGTTGTGTTTAACAAGTTAGACCTGGTTCCTCTCGAGAAGGTTAAGAGGCTCGCCGAGCGCATCGTCAAGTTTCTGGATGAGGACTACGTGGAGGGCGAGAACATGTTCTTCATATCGGTTAAAATGGGCTGGAACGTGTGGAAGCCGGTCGAGGCATTTATTAGGAAGTCCAAGGTATAGGTTTAAGGTGCCCCTGGGGGAGCGTAGGAAGATTTTTATCTGGGGGGTTGTGTGGTTCATAGCTGGCTAGCTAGTTTAGGGTGGTTTGTTGCCGAGAAAAATAAATGTTTTAAAACATAGGTTGGTGCCGCGGCACGTGGTTCTATCTAGGGAAGACGCTAAAAGGGTTCTAGCCCGGATGGGCATAAAGAAGACCGAGCTTCCCTGGATGTTCTCCACAGACCCCGTCGCCGAGGCCCTCGGGGCTCAACCCGGCGATGTCGTCATGATTATACGTGAGAGCCCCACGGCCGGGCGGTCTGTGTCGTATAGGCTTGTTATATCCGGGTGAGGAGAGTGGCGGGGCTACCCAGGGATTTCCCTTGGAAACTGGTTCGGGCATACGTTGACGAGCTAGGAATTGTGCGGCAGCACCTCGACTCTTTCAACAACTTTCTGGAAAAGGGGCTGCAGGAGATAGTGGACGAGTTCGGTGGGGTGAAGATAGAGGCTGCGGACGTGGAGGTAAAGTTTGGCAAGATAGAGGTTGGGACGCCCGTTTTCAAGGAGGCGGACGGCTCTGAGACGCGAGTAACTCCTATGATGGCGAGGCTGCGCAACATAACGTATGCCGCCCCCCTCTACCTGAACATGACCCTCTACGTTGAGGGGGAGGAGAGGAGGAGTAGCCGGGTCTTCATAGGGATGCTCCCAATAATGGTTAGGAGCTCGAAATGCATACTCTCCAGCCTAAAAAGCGAGGAGGACCTTGTGAAGCTCGGCGAGGACCCCAACGACCCGGGAGGCTACTTCATAGTCAACGGCTCTGAACGCGTAATCGTCATGCAGGAAGACCTATCGGTAAACCGCGTACTAGTAGACTATGGAGGCTCAGGCTCGGCGGTGACACATACCGCTAAAGTCTTCTCAACGGCCGGAGGATATAGGATCCCCGTAACCGTCGAGAGAACCAAAGACGGTCTTTTTTACGTAAACTTTCCCGCTGTTCCCGTCAAGATTCCCGCTGTCGTTCTCATGCGCGCGCTCGGCCTCAAAACCGACAAGGAAATAATGCTCGCCATAAGCTCCAACCCTAAGATTCAGTACGAGTTTCTCCCCAGCCTGCTTGAGCAGACAAAGATCGCCTCAACCGTTGAGGAGGCCCTCGACTATATAGGCTCAAGGGTCTCCTCGGGTCAGCCCCGTAGCGTCAGGATTCAGAGGGCCCAGCAGGTGCTCGACGAAAACTTCCTGCCCCACGTTGGCCGGACTCCCGACGCGCGTAGAGCCAAGGCGTACTTTATAGGCCAGATGATTGAACGGCTCCTCGAACTAAAGCTGGGCATGCGGCCGCCCGACGACAAGGATCACTACGCAAATAAGAGGCTCCGCCATGCAGGCGAGCTCATAGCAATGGTTTTCCGGCAGGCCTTTAGGCAGCTTGTAAGGGAGATGACGTACTCGCTGGAGAGGCACCTTGGACGCACAAGGGACATAAACCTTGTAACCATTGTGAGGCCCGACATTATATCCGACAGGCTTCGCCACGCCCTCGCCACCGGCAACTGGGTGGGCGGCAGGACGGGCGTGAGCCAGATACTGGACCGCACAAACTACCTGGCCACGGTTTCACATCTGAGGAGGGTTGTGTCCCCGCTGTCGAGGACGCAGCCCCACTTTGAGGCCAGGGAGCTGCACCCGACTCAGTGGGGGAGGCTTTGCCCAGTGGAGTCTCCCGAGGGGCAGAACTGTGGCCTCGTGAAAAACCTGGCACTCCTAGCTACGCTCTCCAACGGTGTGCCGGAGGAGACGGTTGAGGATCTTCTCGTTAACAGGCTGGGGGTTATACCGATAGAGATAGCGCATGAAAGCGGCGTTACGGGCTCCAAGGTTTTCCTTAACGGCCGCTTCATAGGCTATGTTGAGGACGGTGAGGAGCTGGCGGCCACCATTAGGAGGCTTAGGAGGCAGAGCCGGATAAGCCATGAGATAAACGTGGCCCATTATAGGAGTGGGGAGATAGACGAGGTATACGTTAACTGTGACGCGGGGAGGCTGAGGAGGCCCCTCCTCGTAGTGGAGAATGGCGAGCTGAAGCTTAAGCCGGAGCACATAGAGCTCCTAGAGAAGGGAGAGTGGAAGTGGAGCGACCTCATAGAGTACGGTATTGTGGAGTACCTTGACGCCGAGGAGGAGGAGAACGCGTACATAGCCCCATCGCCCTGGGAGGTGGGGCCGGAGCACACGCACGCGGAGATAACTCCTGCGGCGATACTCGGGATCTCTGCGCTCATTATACCATATATAGAGTATAACCAGTCGCCGAGGAACACCTACGAGGCGGCTATGGCTAAACAGGCCCTAGGCATCCCCGAGCTGAACTATAAGCTGCGCATGGATCCCCGCATGCACGTGCTACACTACCCCCAGAAGCCTCTCGTGAAGACAAAGGTCTTCGAGTTCCTACCGCTCGACGAAATGCCGTTTGGAACAAACATGATAGTGGCTGTTCTTACGGGTGGCGGCTACAACATCCAGGACGCGGTGATAATCAACAAGGCCGCCGTGGAGCGGGGGATGACCCGGTCCACGTTCCTAAGGACGTATGAGGCGGAGGAGCGCCGCTACTCGGGCGGGCTGGAGGACAGGTTTGAGAAGCCCGTTGAGGGGGAGGAGATACTCGACCATAAGTCTATGGAGGCTTA